>CAVRGJ010000006.1:0-415691 GCA_963720705.1 uncultured Alphaproteobacteria bacterium | reverse complement strand
GGATCGATCCACGGTTCGAGGTTTGAAGCCGGGAGCGGCGGGCGGCCTAGAATCATGTCGGCCGCCTTCTCGCCCACCATGATCGACGGCGCGTTGATGTTGCCGTTGGTAATTTCCGGGAAGATCGAGGAATCGGCGACGCGGAGACCCTGCGTGCCGATCACGCGGCACTCCGAATTGACGACGCTCGAAACGTCGTCGACCGCCCCCATGCGGCAGGTGCCGCAGGGGTGGAAGGCGCTTTCGACCTCGTTGCGGACGAAATCGTCGAGCGCCTCGTCCGATTGCGCTGCCTCGCCCGGCGCGATCTCCTCGGCGCGATATTCGTCGAAGGCGGGCTGCGCGAAGATCTCGCGCGTCAGGCGGATGGCGGTGCGGAAGTCGTGCCAATCCTCCTCCGCGCTCATGTAGTTGAAGCGGATCGCGGGCGCTTCGCCGGGCGCCGGCGACTTGAGCCGCACCTCGCCGCGCGAGGGCGAGCGCATCGGCCCGACATGCACCTGGAAGCCGTGTGCGGCCGCAGCGGCGCGCCCGTCATAGCGGATCGCCGCCGGCAGGAAATGGAGCTGCAAGTCGGGGTAGGGGACGCCGGCGGCGGAGCGGATGAAGGCGCAGGCTTCGAAGTGGTTGCTGGTGCCGAGCCCGCTGCCATAGGCGAGCCATTCGAGGCCGATCTTTGCGCGTGCGAGAAGACCGAGATGGGCGTTCAGCGTGATCGGCTTCAGGCAGGCCTGTTGCACGTAGACCTCGAGATGGTCCTGCAGATTGCCGCCGACGCCCGGCCGGTTGGCGACGACCTCGACGCCGTGGGCGCGCAGATGCTCCGCCGGGCCCACGCCGGAGAGCATGAGAAGCTGTGGGGAGTTGATGGCGGAGGCGGCGAGGACCACCTCCTTGCGGGCGGTGAGCGTCTCCACGTGTCCCCAGCGGCTGGTGGCGACGCCGACGGCGCGTCTCCCTTGAAAGACGATCCGCTCGGCGCGGGTGCCGGTGCGCAGCGACACGTTCGGGCGCTTCAGCGCCGGTCGGAGATAGGCGTTCGCGGCCGACCAGCGGCGCCCTTTCCACACCGTCATCTCCATCGGCCCGAAGCCTTCCTGCTTCGCGCCGTTGTAATCGGCGGTAAAGGCGTAGCCGGCTTCCAGCCCGGCATCGGTGAAGGCGCGGTAGAGCGGGTTCGTCATCGGACCGCGCGTCACGTGGAGCGGCCCGTCGTTGCCGCGCCAGCCTTCCGCGCCGTTGCCCGGAAGGCCGTCCGTGCCGTTCAGGTGCGCGCTCTCCATGCGCTTGAAGTAGGGGAGCACGTCCTTGAAAGCCCAGCCCTTCGCGCCGGCCGCTTCCCATCGGTCGAAATCCTCTGCATGACCGCGGACGAAGACCATGCCGTTGATCGAGGAGGAGCCGCCGATCACCTTGCCGCGCGGCGTCGCCAGGCGACGGCCTCCGAGATGCGGCTCCGGCTCGGTGCGATAGCCCCAATCGTAGGCGCGCATGTTCATCGGGATGGAGAAGGCCGCCGGCATCTGGATCAACGGACCGATGTCGGTGCCGCCATATTCGACCACGAGCACGCTGTTCCTGCCGTCCTCCGAAAGCCGATAGGCGAGGGCGCAGCCGGCGGAGCCGGCGCCGACCACGATGTAATCGGCCTCATGCATTGGCGCGAAACAGCGCTTCGAGGATCGCGTCCTCCACCAGCTTGGCGGCGCCGTCGGGATCCGGGGCGGCATCGGCAAGCGAGCGGCGGATCCACAGCCCATCGATCAGCGCGGCTGCCATCTCGGCGATGCGGAGCGCGTGTTCGCGGCTGGTCAGCTCGCCAAGCGGATGCAGCAGGTTGCTTTCGAGGCGGCGGCGATAGACGCGCAGGAGCCGCCGCGCTTCCGGGTCGTTTTGCGCCTGGACGTAAAAGGCAAGCCAGGCGGAGATCACCGCGGGACGGAACTGGCAGGCGGAAAAATTCCCCCTGACCACAGCCGCGAGTCGCTCGGGCGGCGTCTTTGCCTCCGCGAGCCGCGCCTGAATCTCCTCGCCTAGCTCGGAGAGGAGATGGCGCATGGTGGCAAGCAGCAGCTGGTCTTTGCCGCCGAAATAGTGGTGCGCCAGTGCGGCGGAGACCCCGGCGCGACGGGCGATCTCGCCCATCGTCACTTGGCCCATGCCGCGGTCGTGGATCGTATCGATCGCCGCCGCGATCAGCGCCTTGCGGCGCAGCGGCTCCATTCCGATCCGCGGCATCGGTCCACCTCAAAGTTCAGGCGTTCGCCTACCGTTTTTTGATTGACCGATCAATCAAGATAAGCTTGCCAGGCTCCACCATTGATGTTTCGATGGCCAAGAAGCGCGGTTTTCGGCTCCCGGGGCGGCCGGCCGCGCAACCCAGGTCCGAGGGAGACTTCCATGAAGATATTCATCAAGGGGTTTGCGCTGGCGGCGCTCGCGCTTGCCGTGTCGGCGGGTGCCGCGGTGGCGCAGGATTCGGAGAGCTGCAAGACCGTCCGTTTCTCCGATGTCGGCTGGACCGACATCACCGCGACCACCGCCGTCTCCTCTGTCATCTTAAAGGCGCTCGGCTACGATCCGGAGGTGCAGGTGCTCTCGGTGCCGGTGACCTACGCATCGCTTAAGAACAAGGACATCGACGTATTCCTCGGCAACTGGATGCCGTCGATGGCTGCGGACGTTCAGCCCTTCCTCGACGACAAGTCGGTGGAGCAGCTCAAGCCGGCGAACCTCGAGGGTGCAGGCTACGGCCTCGTCGTGCCGACCTACGTCGCCGACGCTGGCGTGAAGAGCCTGACCGACGTCGGCAAATACGCCGACAAGTTCGACCACAAGATCTACGGGATCGAGCCCGGCAACGACGGCAACCGCATCGTGCTCGGCATGATCGACGACAAGGCGAACGGCCTCGACGGCTTCGAGCTCGTGGAATCCTCGGAGGCCGGCATGCTGGCGCAGGCCGAGAAGGAGATGAAGAACAACGGCTGGATCGTCTTCCTCGGCTGGACGCCGCATCCGGTCATGGGTGAGATGGCGATCACCTATCTCGACGGCATGGGCGATTCCGGCTTCGGCGCGGCGACCGTCTATACCAATGTGCGCGCCGGGTATGTCGGCGACTGCCCGAACGCCGGCAAGTTCATCTCCAACTTGAAGTTCGGCCTGTCCATGGAGAACCACATCATGGACGCGATCCTGAAGGGCACCGACGCCAACGAGGCGGCGACGGCGTGGCTGAAGGCCAATCCCGACGCGGCCACTCCGTGGCTTGCCGGGGTGACGACCTACGACGGCGGCGATGCGATGGCCGCGGTCAAGGCTTCGCTCGGTTCATGAGTCTCACCCTCGGGCGAGCGTAAGCGGGGCCCGAGGGGCCAAGAGGTGCGTCATAGGGAGCGTTGCTGCTTCTCGGTCCTCGGATTGCGCATACTCCGCGTCCGAGGATGACGCGTCGAGCTAGTCAGGGGCACGCAGCGCATGGAGAAGTGGTTCACCGCCTACAAGATCCCGATCGGCCTGTGGGGCAAGGATTTCTTCAATTTCCTGACCACTTGGCTCGACTGGCTCTTCAACGGGCTCTCCTCCGGCATTTCCGCTGTGCTCAAGGCGATGATCGACGTGCTCCTGTGGCCACCGCCGATCATCGTCGTGGCCCTCGTTGCGGCGCTTGCCTGGTTCCTGCACCGATCCTGGACGCTGACGCTCGGCGTCGTGCTCGGGCTCCTCTACATCCTGAACCAGGGTCTGTGGAAAGAGACCATGGAGACCTTGGCGCTGGTCATCGGGTCGGCTGCCGTCGCCATGGGAATCGGTGTGCCGATCGGCATCGCCGCGGCGCACCGCGAGTGGCTTTTCAAGCTGCTTCGCCCGGTGCTCGACCTGATGCAGACGCTGCCGACCTTCGTCTATCTCATACCGGCGCTGGTGCTGTTCGGGCTCGGACTCGCGCCCGGCCTCATCTGCACGGTGATCTTCGCGGTCGCGGCGCCGATCCGCCTCACGCATCTCGGAATCACGACCGTGCCGAGCCAGCTGATCGAGGCTGGCGAGGCGTTCGGCGCCACCAAGCGCCAGCTGCTCTGGAAAGTGGAGCTTCCCGCGGCGTGGCCCTCGATCATGGCGGGGCTCACGCAGTGCATCATGCTTTCTCTGTCGATGGTGGTCATCGCCGCGCTGATCGGCGCGAACGGGCTTGGCAAGCCGGTGGTGCGTGCGCTCAACACCGTCAACATCCCGATGGGGATCGAGGCCGGCCTCGCCATCGTCGTTCTCGCCATCGTGCTCGACCGCGTCTGCCGCATCGGCGACGCGCCGGGCGAGCGAAAGTGAACCGATCGACATGACCGACACGGCCGTCGCCTTCAAGAACGTCGACATCGTCTTCGGCCAACGTGCGACGGAAGGTCTGGCGCTCCTCGACCAGGGCAAGACGCGAAACGAGATTCTGGCTGAGTGCGGCGCTGTGCTCGGCGTGGCCGATGCGTCGCTTGATGTGGGCGAGGGCGAGATCACCGTGCTGATGGGGCTCTCCGGGTCCGGCAAGTCGACGTTGATGCGCGCCGTGAACGGCTTGAACAGGCCGGTGCGCGGCACCGTACACGTGCGGGACGACGACAAGATGGTCGATGTCGCGGCCTGCAGTGCGGATGTGCTTCGCAACATCCGCATGCGGCGGGTCGCCATGGTATTCCAACAATTCGCACTGTTGCCGTGGCGGACGGTTGCGGAGAATGCCGGCTTCGGGCTGGAGCTTGCGCGCGTGCCGGAGGCGGAGCGGCGCGAACGCGTCATGAAGCAGCTCGAGCTGGTCGGGCTGACGCCGTGGGCGGAGAAATACGCGCAGGAGCTTTCCGGCGGCATGCAGCAGCGCGTCGGTCTCGCCCGCGCCTTTGCCACGGAGGCGCCTATCCTCTTGATGGACGAGCCCTTCTCGGCGCTCGATCCCTTGATCCGCACCAAGCTCCAGGACGAACTTCTGGAAGTCCAGAAGCAGCTGAAGCGTACCATCATCTTCGTCAGCCACGACCTCGACGAGGCGCTGAAGATCGGCACGCGCATCGCCATCATGGAATCCGGCCGCATCGTCCAGTACGGCCCGCCGCAGGATATCGTCCTCAATCCCTCGAACGATTATGTGCGCGATTTCGTTGCCCACATGAACCCGCTTAACGTGCTCCGTGCGCAGGAGATCATGACGCCGTTCGCCGCGCTGCCGAGGATCGCCGCCAACGGCGAGGCGCGCATCGACGATCAACTGACACTGACCGCAGAGGGCGAGGCGCGGCGCGACGGCGAAGCCGTGCCTGTGGTGGCGCTTGAGGACGTAGAAAGAGCGCCACACCGCGCCGTCATCACCGTGCTTGGGGACACGCCGCTCCGTGCTCTCATCGACGCCCGGCTGAAGCACACGGGGCCGTTCGTGGTACGCGAGGGGGGCGCGATCAGCGGGTTGATCCGCGACGAGGATCTCTTCCGCTGCCTGCAGATGCGGTCGGAAGGGAAGGAGCCGACGCCGCTTTGAGTCGGGCCGGCGGCCTCCGCCATTGACAATTCGGCCCTGGCCTCCCTATTTGCGCCCCTTGGATTTCGGACGCGCCGGCGGCGCGGGGAAAAGCTCATGAAGATCAAGAACTCGCTGCGGTCGCTCAGGGCCCGTCACCGCGGAAACCGCCTGGTTCGCCGCAAGGGCCGCGTCTACATCATCAACAAACTGCAGAAGCGCTACAAGGCGCGCCAGGGCTGACGCCTGCGGGCCGGGCCGCCGGATATCAATAGATCGCGTTTTGACGTGGCCGCCAGCGAGGCTTATCCTCGCAGGCTATGAGTCGGCACCTCCTTGCCGTGCTTTTTGTCGCGCTTCTCGCCGCATTCCCGGCGCGCGCGGAGGTCGACAACGCGCCGCCGATCCTCACCCAGCGCGTCATCGCCGAGCTGTCGCTCGACGATCTTTTCACAAAGCTGAAGGAGAACGCCGAGGGGCCCGCCGGTGCGCGGATCGAGCAGGAGATCCTGCGCCGCTTCAGCCATTCGGGGAGCCCCACCGCCGACCTGCTCCTTTCCTGGGCAAGCGATGCGATCGAGGCGACCAACTATCCGCTGGCACTCGATGTGCTCGACCAGATCATTGTGATCAAACCCGACTTTGCCGAGGCGTGGAACAAGCGCGCCACCGTCTATTACCTGATGGAAGACTATTCCGACTCGCTCGCCGATATCCGCGCGACGCTTGCGCTTCAGCCGCGCCATTTCGGAGCGCTGGCGGGATTTGGGATGATTTTGGAGGCGCTCGACAAGAAGGCGGAAGCGATCCGAGTCTTCGAGCGGGCGCTTGAGATCAATCCGCGCCTCGGTCAGGTGCGCGACACGCTCCAGAAGCTCCAGAAGGAAACCGAAGGCCCCGCGATCTGAGCGTCGGCGCGTTGCGCCGGCTCTAGATTCCCGACATCCCGTCGGGGCCGATGAACGCGATCCGAAGCAGGTTCGTCGCGCCCGGCGTACCGAAGGGAACGCCGGCGGTGATGATGATGCGCTGGTCGGGGTGCGCGAAGCCTTCCTGAAAAGCGATCGAGCAGGCGCGGTGCACCATCTCGTCGACGTCGCTCGCGTCTTCCGTCACCACGCAGTGCAGCCCCCAGACCAGGGACAGGCGACGCGCCGTGCGGCGAACCGGAGAGAGTGCGATGATCGGAGCGTTCGGCCGCTCGCGCGAAGCGCGCATGCCGGTCGATCCCGACGAGGTGTAGCAGACGATCGCGGCGAGCCCGAGCGTCTCGGCGATCTGCCGTGCCGCCGAGGTGATCGTGTCGGCGCCGGTCGATTCCAGCTCCGGTCGCTGCGCTTGGATGATGGACGCGAAGAGATCGTCCTTCTCCACCGCCTCGGCGATCTGGTTCATCGTCGCGACCGCCTCGCTCGGATATTCGCCGGCCGCCGACTCGGCCGACAACATGACCGCGTCGGCGCCCTCGAAGACGGCGGTGGCAACGTCCGACACTTCGGCGCGGGTCGGCACCGGCGCGCTGATCATGCTTTCCAGCATCTGCGTCGCGACAACGACCGGCTTGCCCATCCGCCGGCCGAGGCGCGTGATGCGCTTCTGCACGCCCGGCACCGCCTCAAGCGGCATCTCCACGCCGAGATCGCCGCGCGCCACCATCACGCCGTCGGCAAGCTCCATGATCGCTTCGAGCTGCTGCAGCGCCTGCGGCTTCTCGATCTTGGCCATGATGCCGGCCTGATTCTTGACGGTCTTGCGTGCGTCGGCAATGTCGTCCGGCCGCTGAATGAAGGAAAGGGCGACCCAGTCGACGTCGGCGGCGAGCGCCGCATCGAGATCGCGGCGATCCTTCTCGGTCAAGGCGCCAGAGCGGATCAGCGTGTCGGGGAGGCTCACACCCTTGCGGTCGGAGAGCTCCTTGCCCTGCACGACCTCCGTCACCGCACGGCGCGCTCCGGCCTCGATCACCTTCAGCCGCACGCGGCCGTCATTCAGTAGGATTGCGTGGCCGGGCTCGATCGCTGCGAAGATTTCGGGATGAGGAAGCTGGACCCGCTCCCGGTTGCCGGGCCGCGCGTCGCTGTCGAGCACGAAGGTCTGGCCCTTCGTTAGCTCGACGGAGCCACCCTCGAAGGCCCCGATCCTGAGCTTCGGCCCCTGCAGGTCGGCGACGATGCCAAGCGGCCGGTCGTATTTCGTCTCGGTGTTCCTGATGGCGGCCACCAGCTCCCGCATCGAGTCGTGCGAGGTGTGGCTCATATTGATGCGGAAGAGATCGGCGCCCGCCCGGAAGAGCTGTTCAATCGTTTCAGGTGTATTGGACGAAGGCCCAAGGGTGGCGAGAATCTTGATCTTGCGCCGGCGTCTCATCGGCCTCCGACACCCCGGTTCGCAGGTTCCGTCAGCTGGATGGTCCAGCTCTCCTGATTGCCGGTATCGACCTCGTAGAAGCCTGTCTTCTGATAGCCCCGCGCCACGCAATTGTTGACGCCCTCGATGGTGAATTCCTTCTCCTGGGTGCAGAGAAAGGCGCTATTGCCGCCCCACTCGCCACCCTGATCGTAGTCGACTGCATACATGTAGTAATAGCGCCCGATGAGGGGGCCGGAGAGGATCGTCGCGCAACTGTCGGAATTGACGGTCCACCAGCCTTCGGTGGTCCAATCGTGGTCGTTCTTGTAGCCGATGGCGATGCCGACGCGGCTCGTGGTCTTATTGCAGACGCGCAAATCCGCCTTGGAGGGTGAGGCCACGAAAAAGGGGCACGCGGCGCACAACAGGGCGACGAATCCGCAGCGGCGGAGAAGCCTCATTGCCCCACCCTTCTCCGTTGGGCGCATACCTAACAGGTCCTTAACTTTATTGCCCGCCAGCATTTCCCTTGTCAACGATGACACAGCGGAAGTCGTTGACGTTTGTCCCAGTTGGCCCCGTCACGAGGAGGTCCCCGATTCGGTTAATAAATTGCTTTGAATCATTGTTTTTCAGGAAGTTGGCGGCATTGAGGCTTTGCGCCTTGCCGCGCGCGATCGATGTTGCATCTGCGAAAGCGCCGGCGGGGTCGCTCGCTGCACCGCGGCCACCGTCGGTGCCGTCGGTGTCGGCTGCGAGAGCAGTGATTCCCGCGGCGCCGTCGATCGCTTGCGCAAGCGCCAGCGCGTATTCCTGGTTGGGCCCGCCGTCGCCATCGCCCCTGACGGTGACCGTCAGTTCGCCGCCGGAAAGGAGGATGATCCGCTTGCCGGCGCGAAGCGCGTCGATCGCCATGCGGCCGTGCGTGCTGCCGACGGCCGACGCTTCGCCTTCGATGGCGTCTCCGAGCATCGCCACCTCGTATCCGGCGCTGCGACCGATCGCAGCAGCCGCTTCGAGCGAATCCGCCGGGCGCGCGACGATGCGATAGTCGGTGCTAGAAAATACCCGGTCGCCGGGTTTCGGCGTCTCCCCTTCGGGCGAGCCGAGCACCGCCTCCACTTTCTCGGGTATCGGGATGTTCCAACGTTGAAGCGCGGCGCGCGCGTCGGCGGCGGTCGTTCGGTCGGGGACCGTCGGTCCCGACGCGATCAATGAGGGGTCGTCGCCGGGAACGTCGGAAATCGCCAGCGACAGGGAGCGCGCCGGGTAGAGACGCGCAGCGAGCCGACCCCCTTTGATGCGCGAGAGATGCTTCCGCACCGTGTTGATGTCGGAGATCGGCGCGCCCGAAGCGAGAAGCGCCTTCGTCAGCCGCTGCTTGTCGTCGATGCTGAGGCCGGAGGCCGGCGCCACCCAGTTGGCCGAACCGCCGCCGGAGAGAAGCACCAAAGCGAGATCGTCGGGACCGGCCACGCCAGCGAGCGCAAGCACGTCGACGGTCGCCTTGAGGCCGGCGGCATCCGGCACCGGGTGGCCGGCTTCGACGCATCGGATCACCTTCAGCGGTCGCCCGTAGCCGTGCCGGGTGATGCAGATGCCGACCATCCGCTCCGGCTGAAGCAGGCCGCCGCCGAGATAATGCCCCTCGCAGACCTCGGACATCTGCGCGCCGGATTTGCCGCAGGCGAGGACGATAAGTCGTCCCTTCGGCGGCGGCGGGAGGTGCGGCGGAAGGCAGGTCGCAGGCTGCGCCCGCGCAACGGCAGCGTCGAACATGCTGCGGCAGAGGTCGCGCGGGGTCACGGTGCACGTCTCGGCCTGGCGACGCTGATGCCGATGAAGATTGCGACCGCGCCGAGCGCCTGGATCGGGCCGATCGCCTCGCCGAGGATGATCCAGCCGAAGCAGGCTGCGGCGACCGCCTCCAGGAAGATGACCAGCGAGGAGAAGGCGGCGGGGAGGTGGCCGAGCGCAAAGGAAAGAAGCCCCTGACCGCCGGCGTGGCTGATAAGCGCAAGCGCGAAGAGCGCGGCCACTGCGGAAAGGGCGAGCGGCCACATCTGGTTTTCGAGCACCACCGCCTCCACCAGGAGGACAAGCGCCGTGACAATGCTGGAAAGAAGAAGCGTGCGGCCGGCGCCGTAGACACGCCGTGCGCGCCTGACGGCGAGGAAATAGGCTCCGAAGAAGAACGAGGTCGCGACACCGTAGAGGTCACCATCGAGGTGGGCAGGCTGCATCGACCACGTGTTGCCGATCAGCGCCGCCGCTCCGATGAGACAAAAGGCGAGGCCGAGGAACACTTGCCAGGCGACACGCTCGCCGAGGAAGAGCCCGGAGCCGAGCACGACCCAAACTGGCGCCAAGGTCGCGAGGAACGTCGCGTTGGCGACCGAAGTGTTCATGATGGCGAGGTGCCAGAACGTCAGATCGCCGGCAAAAAGGAGCCCGGCGAGGAGGACCGAGAGGCGTGCCGCGGCGTCCGGTCGCGCCTTTCCTTCAGCGGGTCGCTCGAGGGTCGACCAAAGCCAGAGCGCCGGAAGGGCGAGGCCCACGCGCCAGAAGGCGCTGGTGAAGGGCCCGACCTCCGCGAAGCGGACGAAGATCGGCGATATTCCCATCGCCATCGCCCCGGCAACCAGGGCGAGGAAGGCGATAGGCGCGTCGTCGAAGGTGGCTGGAAGCCGGGAGGCGGGCGGAACCATGAACTCGTTCGTGGGCGCTGGCAGGCGGGCGCGGCACCTCCTATCATGCCTCGACGGTTCCATGCGAGCCGTTCTTCGTTTCCCCTGGGGCTCGATGATGAAGGCGGATCCGGTCGACACCGGACAAGCGCTACGGTCTGCTTCCTATGAGGAGCTCGACGGCGACCTCGCCATCGGGCTCCTCATCCTCGTCGACCACGCGAGCAATCTGATCCCGTCGGAATATGGCGGGCTCGGGTTGCCGGAGGCCGAGCTTAGGCGCCACATCGCTTACGATATCGGCGCCGCGCCGCTCGCACGCGAGCTCTCTGAGCGCCTGAACGCGCCGGCAATCCTGACCCGCTTCTCGCGACTCATCATCGACCCGAACCGCGGCGAGGACGATCCGACGCTTCTGATGCAGCTTTCCGACGGCGCGATCGTGCCCGGCAATCGATCGCTTGACTTGGCTGAGCGGGAGCGGCGGCTCAATCGCTTCCACCGCCCGTATCACGCAGCGATAGAGCGTCTGATCGACGGGACGCTGCGGACCGGGGTTCCGCCGATCCTGCTCTCGATTCATTCCTACACGCCGGATTGGAAGGGCACGCGGCGACCCTGGCACGCCGGAATCCTGTGGGATCGCGATCCCCGCCTGGCGCGCCTGCTCATCGATCGCCTCTACGCCGAGCACGGTCTTCGCATCGGTGACAACGAGCCCTACTTGGGGTCGCTGAAGAACGACACCATGTACCGCCACGGGACCGGACGCGGTCTCGCACATGCGCTTCTGGAGGTCAGGAACGACCTGATCGAGACGCCGGCCGGGGTGCAGGAATGGGCCGATAGGCTGGAGCCGATCCTGGGCGAGGCGATCGCGGAACCCGCGCTGCATGTTGTGCGTCATTTCGGCTCGGAGTCCGACGACGACGCGACGAGGCAAGGAGAGGACGATGCCGCAGATGGACGACGCCACCCGCACGGCGCTTGAGGCGGCCGCATTCCGCCGATTGGTCGAGCACCTTCGTCAGCGGACGGATGTGCAGAACATCGACCTGATGAATCTCGCCGGATTCTGCCGCAACTGCCTGTCGAACTGGTATCGCGACGCGGCGGAAGAGCGCGGCCTTTCCATGTCTAAGGAAGAGAGCCGCGAGATCGTCTACGGGATGCCCTACGACGCGTGGCGCGCGAAATATCAGGCAGAAGCCTCCGGCGCTGCGAAAGACGCATTCCAGAAAAATCGACCGGCGCACGATTGAACCTTTGGATAGTGAGGATTGCCGGCCGCGAGGTGTTGACCTTTCGAAGGCGGAGGGGCACGCCCGCCAAGGTCGACAAGGAGTCTCCGGCATGGCCGAAAATGGCGTTTCAGGCGAAGTGCGCGTCTCTGCTTCCTCCGTTTCGTTCGCAGGCGAGTCCGGCACCGCCGCGTCGCGCCAGCTGAAGTCGCTGGTCGAGCGGATCGAGCGTCTGGAAGAAGAGAAGAAGGCGCTCGCCGACGACATCCGCGATGTCTTTGCGGAGGCCAAGGGCCAAGGGTTCGATACCAAGATCATGCGCCAGGTGATTCGCCTACGAAAGAAGGACACCGCCGAGCGGCAGGAGGAAGAGGCGCTCCTCGACCTCTATCTGCATGCGCTCGGCATGGTGCCGGCCGAGGCCGCCGCCTAGCTCCCGGCCGTCAGGCGAGGCGGCTGGAGGCGCTCTTCCGGCGGATCAGATTGCCGTTCCTGTCGAAGTCGAAAAGAAGCCGCCGTTGCGCGAGCGTGCGCGCGAGGAGCCATGCGGAGAGCGCGCCGAGCAGGCCGCCGGCGACGACGTCGGAGGGATAGTGCGCGGCGATGAAGAGGCGGCTCACCGCAATCCAGAAACAGAGCGAGAGAAACACCCACCGTAGCCGCGGGAAGAGCAGCGCGAGCGCCACGCCGAGCGCCATCGCCGTCGTGGCGTGGCCTGACGGAAAGCTCGCCCAGCCGGCATCCCCCGACCAGAAATCGAAGGAATAGCTTCCGGCGTCGACAAAATGCTGGGGGCGCGCACGGCCGATCACGTGTTTGGCGAGGTTGGCGATGATCCCGGAGCTCGCAACGGATACGAACACGTAGAAGGCGGCGAGCGACCGCGCCGTCCTTCTTGTCCGCACATGCCTTGTCAGCGAGCCGGCATCGAGGCTCAGCACGACAATCAGGAAGACGCCGGTGCCGATAAGGATCCAATCGGATTTGCCGAAGCGCGTCACGTGCTGGAAGAACGTGACCGTGGGCTCCGGCAGGCTTTGCTGCCAAGCGAGGAGAAGGGGGTCGAGCACGAAGGCGATCGCCGCAAGCAGCGAGGCGACGACCACGGCCGCGTTCAGGATCAATACGAAGTCGTAAGGGATGACGCGGAAGCGCAGGCCGCGCCGGCGGCGGGCGAGGAACGCCCCAGACTGCGCGAGGTTCGTTCGCAGACGATCGTAGACGACGAGCGGCAAGGAGCCGAGGCGGTCGACGATGGGCGCGCGTTCAAGCTCTGCTGTCATCGCCCGCAGACAATATCAGGACACCTGCGGTGCGGTCGATACGGCCGGCTGGGGCGCTGAAAATCGCGGAGGATCACTCGATCAGGCTGGCGAAGAGCCTGGTGAAGAAGCCCTGTTCCTTCCCCTGCTGGCGGCTGGCGGCGAGCGCGAACCGGTCAACCGGCGGCCCCGCTTCGCCGCGGAGGTCGGCGACCTCGGAGGCCGCTCCGGGCGCGACAAAAAGATCGGTCGCGTTCGTCGGCTTCGGCATCGCGAGGTGCGCGATACCCGGATCGGTCGGCGCGGAGGCGTCGATCAGATCGAGGAGCGCGTCCGCGTCGCCGTCATAGGCGGGAAGGTCGCTCGCGGCGAGGATCACGCCGGAACCGCGCGGCCTGGTCCCACTCTGCGTGATGGCCAGATTGTCCGCCGGTCGGGGTGCGGCGTCCGACTGACCGGTGAGCGCGGCCACGAGGACGGGGTCGGGCTCGCTGATCGCGTCGGAGTGATCAACCGCGGCGAAAGCCGCAAGGATCGCGCGGTCAGCACCGGAGATCGCGGGCGCCGGCGCCGCTGGCGGTGCATAGGCGAGCTCGACGGATTTGCCGGGTGCGCCTGCCTGCGCGCCGTCGGCCGGCGAAATCAAGGTCGCGATCGCGTCCTCGGCCCGCTTGGCCGGAACGGCCCTCGTGCCGATCCCGACCTCCTCGGCACTCGGCGTCGCGCCGCTGTCGACGAGCGCGGGCATGACCAGCATGTCGATGATCGCAGCGTCGGCGCTGGCGACAACGATCGGCCCTTGCGTATCGGTCGAGGCGCTCTCGTCGCCGGGACGGGCGCGCGGCATGCGTGTGTCGACGGTCGTGTCGTCGACCGCCGCGACAGCCGTGCCTTCATCGCCGACCGTCGCAGAATCGGTGCCTTCATCGTCGCCGGATTCGGATTGCGACGCTGCGTCGGCCTGCGCCATTGCGTCGGCGATCTGTTGGTCGGTGGGCTTGCCGCTGCCGCCGGGGAAGACGCGCGCAAGCCAGCTCTTGGTGTTTGAGTTGGTGCCCGTGCGGTCGGCCACCTGGGTTTCCGACGGCGAAGTTCCGAGATAGGCGAGAGCGGAATCGCCCATCGCCTTTCTGTGCGCCACGGCCTCTGCGTAGCCGGGCAGCGGCTTGCCGTCGGCGGGAAGATGCAGCGTGTTGCCGTTCGGGAAGAGCGCGATCAACTGTTCGCGCGACATACGTGGCCAGGCGCGTACGTTTCCGGTGTCGGTGTGGATGAAGGGCGAGCCGGAGCGAGGATAGTAGCCCACGCCCCCGCCCTGCATCTTCATGGCAACGGCGCGCAACTGGGCGAGCGGCACGTCCGTCACGAACCAGTCCATGGCCTTGCCGAGGCGGTGCTGGCTGTTCTTGGCGACACCGCTTGAGCGTCGGCGCAGCATCTCGTTCGTCTGCGGCGAGCGGTAGGCGGAAACGACGTGGATGTAATCGTGCGAGCCGCTGTCCTGATAGATCGCCCAGACCAGGTCGAGGAGATGCGGGTCGATATGCGCATCCTCGCTCTTGCGCCAGTCACGCAGGAAATGGTTCAGACGGGCCATGACAGCGGGGTCGTAGTGGCCGTTCCGCTTGAATGTGAACTCGCCGCGCTCGCCGGTGTGGCCGAAGAACAGCTTCAGCGTCTTGTCCGGTTCGCGCGACTGAGCGGGCGCGGCCGGCATGATGAAGAAAACGGTAACCAGGAGGCTGATCGCGAGCCCGAGGGTGAGGCCGATCGAAAGTGGTGCGGTCGGATGTTTCAAACGCGGTCGCCCTCTGACTTCGCCCATCCCCGGCACCAGCGGGCGCAATCGTCGCGTATGATGCTTAATCCGGAATTAAAAATCGGGCTATGGCAGAATTGCGGCACTTCCGGGCGGTTTGCGGCGGAATCCGGGCAAGGTAAACGGTTTCATAACTAGGCGCCGAGATAGGCCGCGATGGCGCCGTCGTAGCCGTAGATGTCCTCGAAGTGGCGGAGCGTGCCGTCGGGGCCGACCCAGGCGGTAAAATAGGCGAGATGCACGGGGACTGGCGTGTCGAGATTGACGCGCTGCTCGGGCCCGCCGAAGAGCCTCTCCAGCCGCTTGGAGTTCCACTTCGGCGCCGCGACGGCGAGGAGCACGTCGGCAAAATCGAGCGGATTCTCCACCCTGACGCAGCCGTGGCTGAAGGCGCGCCGGTCGCGCTTGAACAGCGACTTCGACGGTGTGTCGTGCAGATAGACCGAGTGCTGGTTCGGGAACATGAACTTGATGCGGCCGAGCGCGTTGAAGTCGCCGGGTATCTGGCGGATCTGCACCAGCCGCGGGTTGATCGAATACCAATCGACCCAGCGCGGATCGACCTGCTGCATCCGGCCGCCGACGCGAACGAAGACCTCATAACCTTGACGGGCGAAATAGCCGTAGGGGTCGTTGCGGATCTCCGGCAGCATCTCTTTGCTGATGATCGAGGCCGGCACATTCCAGTAGGGATTGACGATCAGATAGCTCACCGCGTTCGAGAAGATCGGCGTCGGGTTCGTCGGCTTGCCGACGATCACGCGCGTCTCGTGCACGACCGAGCCGTTGTCGAAGACGCGGACCATGAACTCAGGGACATTCACCATGATGTGGAAGGCGCCGAGGTCGCGCGGCATCCAGCGCCAGCGCTCGAGGTTGGCGATGATGGACGCGATGTCCTCCTCGCGGCTCCGCCCGTTCATGACCTGCAGCGTCTGCGGCCCGACGATGCCGTCGGCGCTGAGCTCGTTGGCGTCCTGGAATGCCTTCACCGCATCGACCAGTGCCGCGTCGTAGACCTTTGGGTCGGCGTCGGGCGCCGGGATAGGGATGCTCAAGCGCGCGCGAAGGAGTGGCGTGCGGTCGTCGGATTGTCCCGGCTTCAGGAGCGCGCCATCGGGAACGACGATGCGACTTGCGTCGTCGGCGCTGGCGCGAAGCTTTGCCAGTTCCGCCTTCAGCGCGGCGTATTGCGGGTCCGGGGGCTCGTAGCTTGCGAGGTCCGCGGCCACATCCTGCGACTGCGATAGGCGGGATAGCGCTTCGCCGACATCCGGGCGGTCCGGCTCAAGCGTGATCAAATGGCTGATGGCGGTCGGTTCGATGCGGCCGGAGGCGATGTGGGTCACGAAGCGCGCAACGGCGCGGCTGAACTCCACGTCGGCTTCGGCGAGCGCCTGCGGATCGTCCGGATGGTTCGCCGTGAGCTTCGGCGTCGCGTAGGCGCTCGGGTCGAGGCCGTAATCCGCTGCCTTGTCCATCGCCTGGCGAAGCGCCGTCATCTGTGTCGGTGCCGCGAGATCGCCGAGCCACAGGAGATCGAAGTTCCGCGCCGCATAGAAATCGCGGACGCCGGTCAGCACGCGCTTCTCGATCGGATCGGCGGCATCGCTCGCCGCATCGAGAACGGCGCGGACTGCGTCTTCGCGCGGCGACGGTAACACGATCGTGCGCTCGAATTCGCCGCGCTCGTCGTGCGCCAGCACCGGCATCGCAAAGCAAGCAAGCGCCGGGATCAGGAGCGCGATACGCAATACTCTCATCATCGAGCCTTCCGCTTCGACTAGGCCCGCGCCAGCTCCTTGAGCCCGGCATGCGCGATCCCGTAGTCCTTCATTTTCCGATAAAGCGTCGAGCGACCAATACCGAGCCGCCGCGCCACTTCGCTCAGACGACCGCCGTAGTGGCCGATCGCGAAACGGATCATTTCTTCTTCCAAGACGCCGAACGAGCGCATTTCGCCGCGCTCATCCAGGAGGCGTGCCACACCATATCGGGCGGGCGCCACTTTGTCAGCGCGTGGCGATGGCATCAAAACCGGCTCGCGGCGAGACTGTTCCCGATCGGCAACATCGGCGCGCTCGACCACGCCGTCCTGCGGCACCTGATGCTGGGTGCCGCCACCGGGAATCGAGGGGAAATCGCTCGGCGTGAGCTCGCCGCCATCCGACAGCATGATGGCCCGGAAGACCGCGTGCTCGAGCTCGCGGACGTTGCCGGGCCAGCCATGCGCGGCGAGAAGCTCCACGGCGGGCGCGGTCAGGCCGCAGACGTTCGTGCGGCCGGCCTCCGCCGCAAGCCTTGCCAAGAAGCCGCGCGCCAGCACCGGGATGTCGGCGCGACGTTCGCGCAGCGGCGGCAGCCAGATCGGGAAGACGTTCAGGCGATGGTAGAGGTCCTCGCGGAATCCGTTGCGGCCGACGTGGTCGATCAGCCGGCAACCGGTCGCAGCGATCAGTCGGATTTCTCCGCGCGACGCGTGGCGGGTGTCCGCGTCTGCGAGGAATTGTGCAACCCGTTCCTGCGCGATCGCAGGGAGCGCGCCGATCTCGTCGAGGAAGAGCGTGCCGCCGGCCGCCTCAACGAGCTTGCCGCGATCGCCGAAGAGCACGGCCTCGGCGTCGGCCGATTCTATCCCGCCGCAACGCACCGTCACGAAGGGGCGATGCTTGCGTGGGCTCGAGCCGTGAATGGCGTGCGCAAGAAGCTCTTTGCCGACGCCGCGTTCGCCCTCGATCAGAACAGGGATCGAAGAGCGTGCGGCGCGCAGAGCGAGCTGGCTTACCCGCTCCATGGCCGGCGAGTGCATGACGATGTCGCCGAGAGAGAGCGCACCGGAGCGCGAGAGCCGCATCCTGAGCACTTCGCCTTCGAGCGCGCCGATCTTGAGCGCATTGAGCAGCGAGACCCGCACCCGTTCCGGCGTCGCCGGCTTGACCAGAAAATCGACGGCGCCGGCGCGTAGCGCGGAGGCGCCGTTGTCGGCGCCGCCCGCCGCAGTTTGTACGATCACGGGCACGGAGAGCGCATGGCGCGAAAGCCGTTCGAGCACCGCCATGCCATCCATTTCGGGCATGACGAGATCGAGAATCATAGCAGAGACCGGGGTCGGATCGGCCCTCACGAGACGCGCGAGCGCCGCTTCGCCGTTTGCGACCCCCTCGACCGAGTGACCTTGGCTTTTTAGGATTTCCTCGATGTGGCTGCGTTCGGCGGGATCGTCATCGACGACCAGGACGTGAACTGCCATATCACCTTCCGTAAGCACCAGACGGACGGCGCCTCGGGGGCGACGCGAACTGGACGCACTGTCTCTCGCTTACGGTTAAGATCGAATTAGCGCCCGCTGAGACGCGCGGGCTGGAGCAGGAGAAATGAGCGTGGCGAAAGAGGTGCGTCTTGCAGGCCAAGGAACCGACGATCTTGGCGCACTGCCGGTCTGGGATCTTTCCGACCTCTATGCCGCGATCGACGCGCCGGAGGTGAAGCGGGACCTCGATCGCGCCGGCGAGGAAGCCCGAGCTTTCGAGACGCGCTTCAAGGGCAAGCTCAAGGCGCTTTGCGAATCATCCGACGCCGGACCGGCGCTCGCCGCTGCGATCGCAGAGTTCGAGCGCATCGAGGAGATTCTCGGGCGGCTCGGAAGCTATGCCGGGCTCGTCCATGCCGGCGACACCACCGATCCCGCGCGCTCGAAATTCTTCGGGGACGTGCAGGACAAGCTCACCGCCATCTCGACGCATCTCCTGTTTTTCGGACTTGAGCTCAACCGGCTCGACGATGCGGCAATCGAGGCGGCGCTAAAGACGCCGGCTCTCGCGGTCTATCGGCCTTGGATCGAGGATCTCCGGCTTGAGCGCCCGTATCAGCTCGAAGACCGAATCGAGCAGCTCTTCCACGAGAAATACGCGACCGGGCGGGGCGCCTGGAACCGACTCTTCGACGAGACGATGGCGACGCTCCGCTTCGACGTCGAGGGCGAGAAGCTGCCGCTAGAGCCGACGCTGAACCGCCTCGTCGACCCGGACGAGACGAAGCGCAAGGCGGGGGCGGAGGCGCTCGCCGCGACCTTCAAGGAGAACATCAGGCTCTTCACCCACGTCACCAACGTGCTCGCCAAGGACAAGTCGATCTCCGACGAGTGGCGCGGCTTCAAGGATGTGGCGGCGGCGCGGCATCTTTCGAACCGGGTGGAGCCGGAGGTGGTCGACGCGCTGGTCCAGGCGGTGCACGACGCCTATCCGCGGCTCTCGCACCGCTACTATGCGCTGAAGGCTCGCTGGCTCGGCAAGGACAAGCTCGAATACTGGGACCGTAACGCGCCGCTGCCGGAATTGAGCGACCGGCGGGTTGGCTGGGAAGAAGCGCGGCGCACGGTGCTCACCGCATACGGCGACTTCGCGCCGGAGATGGCGGCGATCGCGAAGCGCTTCTTCGAGAAGCACTGGATCGACGCGCCAACGCGGCCCGGCAAGGCGCCCGGTGCTTTCGCGCATCCGACGGTGCCGTCGGTCCACCCCTACGTGCTCCTGAACTACCAGGGGAAGACGCGCGACGTGATGACACTTGCGCATGAGCTTGGCCACGGCGTGCACCAGGTGCTCGCCGCCGACAAAGGCCTCCTGATGTCGCAGACGCCGCTGACACTGGCGGAGACGGCGAGCGTCTTCGGCGAGATGCTGACGTTCCGGGCCATGCTGCAAGCCGCACCGGACGCGCGCGAGCGCAGGATCATGCTCGCCGCGAAGGTCGAGGACATGATCAACACCGTCGTCCGGCAGATCGCCTTCTACAGCTTCGAGCGGCACGTGCATCTGGAGCGGCGGGAAGGGGAGCTCACCGCCGATCGCATCGGCGAGCTGTGGTTGAAAGTGCAGGGCGAGAGCCTTGGGCCGGCGATCCGCCTCAGCCCCGGCTACGAGACCTATTGGACCTACATCCCGCACTTCATCCATTCGCCGTTCTACGTCTACGCCTACGCGTTCGGCGACTGCCTCGTGAACTCGCTCTATGCCGTCTACGAGAAGGCGGAGGGCGGGTTCCAGGAGAAGTATTTCGCCATGCTCAAAGCCGGCGGCACCAAGAAGCACAAGGAGCTTCTTGCGCCCTTCGGACTCGACGCGGGTGACCCCGGCTTCTGGCAGATGGGGCTTTCCGTGATCGCGAGGCTGATCGACGAGCTCGAGACGGCAGAGGCGAGCTGATCGCTCCCAATCTCTTTGCAATCAGCGCTAAATCGCCGCCGCCGCCCGTGGACTCTCATCAGCGTCGACAAGAGTAACCGCCTGCGAAACGCTCGCTATCGCGCCCTTCAAGGAAGTCACCACGTAGTCGGCGCGGGTCGCATCGAGTGGATCGCGTCGGCCGGCTTCATCGTCTGCAAAGTTCCAAAGCCCGACGACGATCTTCGCCTCCGGCGCGTGCCGCCTAAGGCGCCTGACCAGGAATCGCGCGTGCGCGAGGGAGTTGGAATTCAGGTAGGAGAGGACGACCGCGGCGGGTTGACCAAGATCGGTCTGGCGCAAAGCCGCGGTCTGAAGCGACTCGTGCGCGATGAGTTGGACCTCGGCGCCACGCCGTTCGAGGAGCTGCGCCAGCGCCGCTGCAACCGCGTCGTCGAGATTTCCGCGCGAACCGACGCAGAGTATCGGCACGCCGTCCAGCTTGGGGACGTTGTCCTCCGCAGGCCCCTCCGGTTCCTCGTCGTCTTTTGCCCTGCCGTTCTCTTCCCACTCTTCGAGATTGTCGATCAGCACGAGCGCACTTTCGAAGACGCGCTGACGTTGCTCGTCCGCGAGATGGAGCTCCGCCCGATCCTCTTCCGCAAGCGCGAGCGCGGGCACGGCCACGTCGTCGTAGAACGCGTCGAGCGTATGGTCGCGGAGATATTCCTCCGCCCGTTCCGTCGCTTCGTTCGGATCTCCAGCGAGAAGCCGCCGATAGAGCAATTCCGGCGGCGACAGCGCCGGCTCGTTGCCGAGAAGCACGTCGAGGAAGGCGAATTGCGGCACGTGGCGGCCGAGCACGACGAGGCAGACCGTGAGGGGCGTCGACAGAAGCAGGCCGATTGGACCCCAGAGCCAGGTCCAGAAGACCGCCGCCGCAATGATGGCGAGCGGCGAGAGACCCGTGCTTGCCCCGTAGAGCCAGGGCTCGATCAGGTTGTTGATGATCAGCTCTACGGCGATGAAGAGTCCCGCCGTCAACAGAAGCGTTGTCCAGCCGGGATCGACGGCGATCGAGAGCGCTAGCGGGAAGAACGCCGCGACGAGCGGCCCGATATAAGGGACGAACCGCATCAGTCCGCAGAGCAATCCCCAGAGGATTGGATTCGGAATCCCGATCAGCCACAGCCCGACACCGATCGGGAAGGCGTAGGTCGTGTTCACCGCCAGCTGCATCAGGAGGTACCGCCCGACGCGCCGCGCTGCGTCGTCGAGGGCGCGGGTGGTGCGCGGCAGGCCGCGTGAACCGGCGAGGCGAGTCAGCCGGTCGCGGAGGTCCTCCCGCTTCAAAAGCAGGAAGATCACGAAGACGATGACGATGCCGGCGGTCGCGAGCGGACTTAGGAGCGGGCCGAGTATTGTTGAAATGATTTGCATCGAGGTCGGCGACGGTTGATGGATCTCGACCGGGATCGGCGCCGGGGCGTCGCCGGCGGTCGTGCCGCTCGTTGAGTTGTCCGCCGCCGCGTTCTGGTCTTCTTGTTCGATCTTACGGCCGAGATCGCGCACCATCTCGGTGGCGCGCTCGAAGAGGCGCCCGCCCGGCGGCGCTTGAAGGACCGAATTGATCTTCGTCTCGATGTTCGAGCGGTAGGTTGGGAGGCGTTCGGCGAGGTCGGTCGCCTGCCACGCGACGATCGCGCCGAGCGCGAAGATGAGCAGAAAGGCGAGGGCGACGACACTAAGCACGGCGGGGAGGTTGGGGACGCGCAGTCGGCGAAGCCGGCGGACGCCGGGGGCGAGCGCGAAGCTCAACAACATCGCGAGCGCCAGGGGCACGAAGATGTCGCGACCGAAATAGAGCGCTGCGACTGCGATGACGACCATCGCGAGCATGAGGACGGGGCTTCCGGCGTTAGGGAAGTCGGCGCGTGGCGGAAGTGGTCGATGCAAGGAAGTATTGAACGCCAAGGCTCGTCGCCCCCCGTTTTGTCTTGGCCGTAAGCCGGCAATAGGAAATGCGCAGCACCCGGTTCCAGTTGCGTCGGCCGGCGTTCGAGCCCAGGTATTGGCCCGATGTCTTCCCACGACGACGAGGCAAACAGGCTCTCCGGGCGGCTTTCGCGCTATGCCCGGGTCGGCACCGGAGTCGGCGGCTTTGCGGCGCGGGCGATCGGTTCGCGAGCGCTCGGGCGCGGCTTCGATCGCAACGCCCAGGCACTTGAACTTGCTCGCCTGCTCGGCGGCCTGAAGGGCCCGATCATGAAGGTCGCCCAGCTCGCCGCCACCGTTCCCGACGTGCTACCGCCGGAATACGCCTTCGAACTGCAGAAGCTGCAGGCCGAGGCGCCGCCGATGGGCTGGGCCTTCGTCCGCCGTCGCATGCGGGCGGAACTCGGGCCCGACTGGGCAAAACGTTTCAAGTCCTTCGAGCATGAGCCGGCGGCTGCCGCCTCACTCGGGCAGGTGCATCGCGCGACCGGGCCAGACGACACCCTGCTAGCCTGCAAGCTGCAATATCCAAACATGGATTCTGCGGTGGAGGCGGATCTGAGCCAGCTCGGCGTCATTCTTTCCGTGCAGCGCCGCTTCAGCCCCGAGATCGACACGCGCGAGATCCTGAAGGAGCTCGGCGAGCGGCTGCGCGAGGAGCTCGACTACGCGCGTGAAGCTGCGCACATGCGGCTTTATTCCGCGATGCTCGCCGATGCCGATGATGTGCGCGTGCCGCGCTTCCTGCCGGAGCTTTCGACAAAGCGTCTCCTCACCATGACCTGGCTCGACGGGGAGCGGCTTCTTTCTTTCGTCGAGCGGCCGCTCGAAGAGCGGAACCTGATTGCGACCGCGCTCTTTCACGCCTGGTGGCGGCCCTTCGCGCGTTATGGCGTGATTCACGGCGATCCGCATCTTGGCAACTACACCGTCGTCAAGGAGGGCGACAGGCCGGTGGGGCTCAACCTCCTCGACTATGGCTGCATCCGCATTTTTTCGCCGCGCTTCGTTGAGGGTGTCGTCTCGCTCTATCGCGGTTTCCAGCACGACGACCGTTCGCTGATCGCCGAGGCCTATCGGATTTGGGGCTTCCGCGATCTCAACGAAGAGCTGGTCGACACGTTGAGCCTCTGGGCGCGCTTCATTTACGCGCCGCTTCTCGACGATCGCGTCCGCACGATCGCCGATGGCGTTGCGCCCAACACCTACGGCCGGCGCGAGGTCTGGCAGGTGAAGCAGCGGCTGAAGCCGAAGAGCCCCGTTACCATCCCGCGCGAATTCGTGCTGATGAACCGCGCCGCCGTCGGGCTCGGGGCGGTGTTCCTGCACCTCAAGGCCGAGCTCAACTTCCACCAGCTTTTCGAGGCGGAGATCGAGGGCTTCGAGCCCGCGGCGCTTGAAATGCGGCAGGCCGAAGCGCTCCGGGAGGCAGGGCTTCCCTTGCCTGAGACCGCTCCGGAGCCCGACCGGCGGCGAGGCTGATTCTCGCCGCTGCGGCGCGCCGGCACGTTGCCCCGTTTTCCGGCCGTGTGTTAAAGGCTCCGGCGACGCTACCTTGCTGCCCTGGGGACATCATGGCCGAACACACGCATTCCGGACCCGTCGAGGTCGGCGCGCCGATGGACTACGACGCACACCAGCGCACGTTCGCCGCTTTCGTGACGCTGACGAAGATCGGCGTGCTGGCGACGATTTCGATCCTCCAGTCGCTCACGCTTTTCGGCATTGCCGCCCACGGCTTCTGGCTTGGCGTCTTGGTGATCCTTCTGATGTTCGTTGCCACCGCGATCGGCATCCTGACGAAAGGCTCGATCAAACCGCTCATCGGCGTCGTGATTCTCGGGTTCGTGTTCATGGTGCTGGCGCTCGGCTAGCGGACGATGCGCGTTGCCATCCTGAAGGAGGATGCCGCGGTCGAGCCGCGCGTTGCGGCGACGCCGGAATCGGTAAAGAAGCTCGTCGCGCTCGGCGCCACCGTCGCGGTCGAAGCCGGCGCAGGCGCTGCGGCCGGGATTCGCGACGATGTCTATCGCGGCGCTGGCGCCGAGATCGCCGAGGGCGCGAATGCGGCACTTGCCGGCGCCGATCTCGTCTTGAAGGTGCGACGGCCGGATGACGTTTCCGGCTTCCCGCGCGGGGCAGCCGTCGTCGCGCTGATGGATCCCTACGGCAACGAGGACGCGCTGAAGCGCATGGCCGACGCCGGATTGATGGCGTTCGCGCTCGAACTCATCCCGCGCATCACCCGTGCGCAGGCGATGGACGTGCTGTCGAGTCAAGCCAATCTCGCCGGCTATCAGGCGGTGATCGAGGCGGCGGCGCATTTCTCGCGCGCCTTTCCTATGATGATGACTGCGGCCGGCACGGTTCCGGCGGCGCGCGTCTTCGTGATGGGCGCAGGCGTTGCCGGCTTGCAGGCGATAGCCACCGCGCGCCGGCTTGGCGCCGTCGTCTCGGCGACCGACGTCCGCCCCGCCGCCAAGGAGCAGGTGGCTTCGCTCGGCGCCAAGTTCATCGCGGTCGAGGACGAAGAGTTCAAGGCGGCGGAGACCGCCGCCGGCTACGCCAAGGAGATGTCGAAGGAATACCAGGCGAAGCAGGCGGCGCTGGTCAAGGAGCACATCGCCAAGCAGGACGTGGTGATCACGACTGCGCTCATCCCCGGCCGTCCGGCGCCGAAGCTGGTGAGCGCGGAGATGGTCGCCTCGATGGCCGACGGGTCCGTCATCGTCGACCTCGCGGTCGAGCGCGGCGGCAACGTCGAGGGCGCGGTGGCGGGCGAGGTCGCGAAGGTCGGCGGCGTCGCGATCGTCGGCTATCTGAATATGGCGGGCCGCATCCCGGCTTCCGCCTCCGCACTTCTTGCGCGCAACATCTACGCCTTTGTCGAGCCGATGATCGACAAGGAGACGAAGGCGCTCAACATCAAGCGCGATGACGAGATCGTCGCCGCGACGCTTTTGACGGCGGACGGCGCGATCGTGCATCGGGCGTTTCTGCCGAAGCCGGCGGAAGGGGGCGGGGGCTGATGGAGAACGGGGCGCTCAACGACGCCGTCCGCCAGGCGGAAGCGGCAGCGCAGGCCGCAGCGCAGGCGGCCGAGCAGGCGCGCACGGCCGCCGAGCAGGCGGCGCAGATCGCGCTTCAGCATGAATCGGTCGCCGACGCGGCGGGCGCCGCGGCGCACGCGATCTCGGGCGGCGCCATCGATCCCTTCGTCTTCCGTCTTTCCATCTTCGTGCTCGCCATCTTCGTCGGCTATTACGTGGTCTGGTCGGTGACGCCGGCGCTTCACACGCCGCTGATGAGCGTCACCAACGCCATTTCCTCGGTGATCGTCGTCGGTGCGCTGCTTGCGGTCGGCGTCGATCTCGTCGGCGCGGGGACTGGCATCGCGCGCTTCTTCGGCTTCTTCGCGCTGATGCTCGCGAGCGTGAACATATTCGGCGGTTTTCTCGTCACGCAGCGCATGCTCTCCATGTACAAGCGGAAAGAGAGGGCGGCGCGCTGATGTCGGCGAATCTCACCGCCTTCCTCTATCTCGTCGCCGGGGTTCTCTTCATCCTGGCGTTGCGCGGGCTCTCGCATCCCGAATCGAGCCGCCGCGGCAATCTTCTCGGCATGATCGGTATGGCGCTCGCCATACTGACGACGTTGTTCGGCAGCCCGCCGGCGGGCTTCTTCGCTTGGCTCGCCATCGTCGTTGCCATGGTCGCCGGCGGCGGTGTCGGCGCGACAGTTGCACGCAGAATCCCGATGACGGCAATGCCGCAGCTCGTCGCGGCGTTTCATTCGCTGGTCGGTCTTGCCGCCGTGCTCGTCGCGGCGGCGGCGCTTTATGCTCCGCAGGCCTTCGGCATCGGCACGCTCGGCGATATCCACGGTCAGGCGCTGGTGGAGATGTCGATCGGCGTCGCCATCGGCGCGATCACCTTCACCGGCTCGATCATCGCCTTCCTGAAGCTCGACGGGCGCATGTCGGGGAAGCCGATCATTCTGCCGATGCGGCATGTCATCAACATAGCCATCGCCGTCTTGATCGTGTTCTTCATCTACAGCCTGGTGGCGTCGGAGAGCCGCTTCGCCTTCTGGCTGATCGTGCTTCTGTCGCTTGCGCTCGGCATCCTCATCATCGTTCCGATCGGCGGCGCCGACATGCCGGTCGTGATCTCGATGCTGAACTCTTACTCCGGCTGGGCGGCGGCCGGCATCGGCTTCACGCTCGGCAACACCGCGCTCATCATCACCGGCGCGCTGGTCGGATCGTCAGGCGCCATCCTCTCCTACATCATGTGCAAGGGGATGAACCGCTCGTTCATCTCCGTCATCCTCGGTGGATTCGGCGGCGAGTTGGCCGGCCCAGCGGCCGATCTTGGCGACAGGACGGTGAAGCAGGGCTCGGCGGAGGACGCCGCCTTCCTGATGAAGAACGCCTCGAAGGTGATCATCGTGCCCGGCTACGGCATGGCGGTCGCGCAGGCGCAGCATGCCGTGCGCGAGCTCGCCGACAAGTTGAAGGAGAACGGGGTGGAGGTGAAATACGCGATCCACCCCGTCGCTGGCCGCATGCCGGGGCACATGAACGTGCTCCTCGCCGAGGCCAACGTGCCCTACGACGAGGTCTTCGAGCTTGAGGACATCAACTCGGAATTCGCGCAGACCGACGTCGCCTATGTGATCGGCGCGAACGACGTGACCAACCCGGCGGCGCGCGACGACCCGTCCTCGCCGATCTACGGCATGCCGATCCTCGATGTGGACAAGGCGGCGACCTGCCTCTTCGTCAAGCGCTCGCTCGCCTCCGGCTACGCCGGCATCGACAACGCGCTTTTTTACAAGCCCAACACGATGATGCTCTTCGGCGACGCCAAGAAGATGACCGACGATATCGTGAAGGCGCTTTGAGCCGTCGATTGGCCTTCGGCGAGGCCGCCTGACTCCATCCGGGAACTGCGATAAACTCGTCTTGGTTGCAGGAGGCGAGCATGAGCGCGGCTGGCCACAAAGCGTCCGGCAAGTCGCCGGTTATTACGAAGCAGGCGGTGATCGTGGTTCACGGCATGGGCGAGCAGCAGCCCATGGGCACGATCCGCTCCTTCGTCGAAACCGTGTTCCAGCGCGACAAGGACCTGCGGACCACTCAGACCACGCTCGTCACCGATCCTGACCTCGGCACCGTCAATCGCGTCTGGATCGTCCCCGACAGGATTACCGGGTCGATGGAACTGCGTCGGATCACGACGCCGCCGCACAAGGGCGATTACCGCACCGATTTCTTCGAGCTCTATTGGGCGGACATCATGGACAGCAACCCGCTTGACCTCGTGGTCGGGTGGGTGCGCGGGCTATTGCTCAGGCCGCCATGGCGCGTGCCCCGCCACGTCCTCTTTCACTGGATCATTGGCTGGGTGCTTGCGCTTCTCGTCGCCTATTTCGCCTGGGCGGTGGCCACTCCAGATGACCGTTTCATCGTGATCGCAGGGTGGCTCGGCAATAAGCTCCGCGCGGTCCTCTGCGCGCCCTTTCTGAAGGACGTTGCCGCATGGGTGCTCGCCAAACTCGGGCTCACAATCGCGGACAGCTACGCCGCGGGTGGCCTCGTTTCTGGAATCGCGCTGCTGCTGATAGGGCTCGCCTGGGGTCTCTGGAATAATCGCACCGGCGCCAAGGCTGCGACGGCGCGCTCTGGGTGGCCGTTTCTTTTCATGGCGCTCGGTATTGCGATCCTCGCCGTCCTCGTTCCGCCATGGGCAACCAGCGCGCGGCTGTGGGCGGCGATCTTCACCGGAGTGTCGGGTTACCTCGTGCACAGTTTCGCCGTCCCCTACCTCGGCGACGTGGCGCGCTATGTGCGCGCGACGCCGTCCAACGTCGCCAAGCGCAAAGAGATTCGCGAGCGTGGCTTGGCGGTGCTTCGGGCAGTGCATGGCGTCGGCCCGGAGGGGAGTGGCAGGAAATACGAGCGCGTGATCCTCGTTGCCCACAGCCTCGGCGCGATCATCGCCTACGATCTGCTGATGCTCTTCTGGGAGGAGATCGGCCCCAACCATGATCGCGGCGGTGCCCCGAGTCTCGAAGTCGCGAGCGCGCTCCGGCAACTCGACGGCCTTTACGTGCAGCCGACGTGGCCGGCGGAGTTCGATCCGCCGGTTGTGCCAAAGGAAGGCTTCAAGGTCAGCGCGTTCCAGGAAGCGCAGTCCGCGGTCTTCGAAGCGCTGCGTCGAACCGATCAGGGTTGGCTCATCTCGGACTTCATCACGCTCGGTTCGCCGCTGACGCACGCCGATTTCCTGCTTGCCGACGATCTCTTCCAACTGAGAAACAACTTCCGCGACCGGGCGATGGCGTCGGCGCCGCCGCGGCCCGACTGGCCGGAGAAGGAAGACCCGCAGGACCCGAACCGGCACCTAAACAGCATGCTCTACTATGTGGGGCCGAATAAGCGCGGCCCCTTCGCCCACTTCGCGGCGCCGTTCGCGGCCGTCCGCTGGACCAATTTCTACGACAATCACTGGTTCCCGCTCTTAGGCGATCTCGTATCGGGACCGATGCGGCGGCCGTTCGGCCCCGGAATTCACGAGCGCCGTGTGACGCTGAAACGCAGCCGGATTCCGATCATCGGGCGCTTCGTGACGCACACGCTCTATTGGCAATGGATGGAGCGCTTCTCGGAGACGCCGGACCACATCAGGTGGTTGCGTGAGGCGTTGCGTCTCGACTATCGCCCGGGCAGTTCCTAGCCCGTCCCTTGCGTCCTTCGCATGCCGTCCTTCGCCGGCTGGTAGCTCTGGTTCAAATTGGCTGCGCGGGCGAAGGCGGCGTTCGCCTTCTGCCGTTCGCCGAGCTGCTCGAGCGCCAGGCCCTGATTGGTCCAGGCGATGTAGCTCTGGCGGTCGGCCTTCACCGCTTCGTTGAAGTCGTCGAGGGCGGTGCGCGCGTCGCCGAGCGCGAGGTACGAGAGACCGCGACCGTTATAAGGCTCGGACGATTTCGGTGAGATTCCGATCGCGCTGGTGAAATCTTCGATCGCCGCCTGGTGCTGACCCTGCGCCTGGTAGACGAGGCCGCGATTGTAGAACGCCTGGGCGTCGGTGCGATCGAGATTGATGGCGGCGTTGTAGTCGGCGAGCGCCAGATCAAGCTGGTTGTTCTGGCGGTACATGTTGCCGCGGCCGACATAGGCCGGCGCGTAGCGCGGATCGGCGCGAATCGCGTTGTTGTAGTCGGCGAGTGCGCTCTTCAGGTCGCCATTGCGGCGGAAAATCAGCGCGCGATTGTAGTAGGCGCGCGCGAAGTTCGGGTCGAGCTCGATCGCCTTGTTGAAGTCGGCCATCGCTTCGTTGTAGCGGCCGGCGCGTCCGAAGGCCGTGCCGCGCACGTTATAGGCCTCCGGATTGTTCGGATCGCGCTCGATGACGGCGGAAAGCGAGTCGATGTTCGCAACCGATGCGGTCGCGGGATCGACGGAGACGGGGAAGCGCGACACCTGCGATTGGCAGGCGGCGAGCGCAAGCGCCAGCGCGCCGGCAATCCAGAGCTTCGAATGGCGAAAGTGCGCCGCGCGCATCATCAGTTCATGTCCATGCAAGCCCAGCGCCGCTTGCGGGCGCGATCGTGTCTACAACGCCGGGCGCGGCGAAAGGATCAATGCGCCGCGCGGCGCTTGTTTGGGATCAGTCCCTCGCGCTGTGCGCGCTTGCGCGCAAGCTTGCGTGCACGGCGCACCGCTTCCGCCTTCTCGCGCGCCTTCTTCTCCGACGGCTTTTCGTAATGGTTGCGGAGTTTCATCTCGCGGAAGATGCCCTCGCGCTGCATCTTCTTCTTCAGCGCCTTCAGCGCCTGGTCGACGTTGTTGTCCCTGACGATAACCTGCACGTCCGTCCGTTCCTTTCCCGTGTCGTGCGCGTTTCGCTCGAACGCCGCAAGTCTTTGAGAGCGGCCGCTCCGCCGAAGCGCTGAATTCGAGAATGCTGATCAATTCTTGCCGACGCCGAGGCGCGGCAAGGTGGCCGCATATATCGCTACTCGGTGGAATTGTCCACCGGCGCGCCCGGCGCCGGCGTCGGAGCGAGCGCGGTCTGGAATACGTCGCGCCTCAGTTGCGTCCAACGGTCGGCGGCCGCCTCTGCGGCCTTCAGCGTCTCCGGATCGAGCCCCTTCAGCCAGGCCTCCATATGGTCGTCTTCGAGCCCGCCGTCCTTGGCGATGAGGTACCAGCGCGCGGCTGTTGCCGAATCGCTTTCCACCCCGTCACCCTCCGCGTACATGCGGGCGAGGCGAAGCTGCGCCACCGGGTTGTCGAGTTCGGCCGCGCGGGTGAACCAGGAGGCCGCTGCCGCCAAATCCTTCTGCGTGCCGCGCCCGTTGGCGAGCATGATCGCATATTCGATCTCGGCGCCGACGTGGCCGTTCTTCGCGGCCTCGGCGAACCAACGCGTCGCCTGCGTCTCGTCGGCGACGACGCCGACGCCGTCGACATAAAGGCCGGCGAGCGTGTACTGCGCATCCATGTCGCCGAGCCCGGCGGCGCGCCTGAGGAAGGCGGCGGCGAGCATCGGGTTCTTGTCGACGCCCTTTCCCTGCAGCAGCAGATAGCCAAGCTCGCGCGCGGCGCCGGGCTGGTCGTCGTCGGCCGCCTTGCGGAAGAGCTCTGCCGCCTTGGCCGGGTCTTGCGCAACGCCGCTGCCGTCGAGATAGAGCTGGCCGAGCGCATAGAGCGCCTCCGCGTCGCCACCGTCTCCGGCGAGCCTGTACCAGTCGGCGGCGGCGGCAAGATCCTGCTTCACGCCGAGGCCGCGTGACAGCAGCACTCCAAGCAGCGTCTGCGCCGCGTGGTCGCCGTTCTTGGCGCGGTCGAGCGCGAGCGAGAATGCGGTCAAAAACCAGCCGCGCTGGAACGCACCGAAGGCGTAGTCGGGAGGGAAGGCGGATTGTTCGCCGGCTGCTGTCAGCCCCTTGTCGATGCGCTGCTCGATACCGATCGGGTCGAGCGTCGTGCGCAGTCGATGCGGCCCGGTCGGTGCGTTTAGCGACGCGTCGGTGTCGCCGAGCGGTGATGATGACGACGAGATACCGGGCGACGCCGGGATCCGGGGCGCGACCCCGCCCGGGGACGCGTTCCCCGTGGCCGCGTCGAGCCCCCGGTCGATGCGCTCCTCGATCGAGGGTGGATTGCTTGCGCCGGTCTCTGCGCTCTGCGCGGCGAGGGGCGCCGCGACCGCAAACGTCAGGGCCGCGAGAAGTGCGAGGCGCCTCATGCCGCCCGCCGCCCTTCCTTGGCGAGGGTTGCCAGCGCCGCGCGGATCGCCTCGCCCGGCCCGGCCGGGTTCGACCAGACAGCGTCGCCGAGCGCGACGAAAGCGGCGCCCGTCGCCGCGGCCTCGCCGACACTCTCGAGCGAATGGCCGGCCATGATGACGGCGGGGATCTCCATGAGTTCCGAGCACCATTCCGCAAGCCCAAGCGCTTTTGGATGGGGCATGGCGTGCGTATCGCCGTGCGGGCGGCCGAAGAACAGGTAGTCGGCGCCTGCCTCGCCGGCTTCCATCGCCGCGTGGCGGGAGCCGAGGTTGCCGGCCCCAACGATCCGCTTCGGCCGGAATGACTCGACGGCGAGCCTTAGATCCGCAAGTCCGGTCGCGATCTGAACGCCGTCGGCCTTCACATGGCCAGCGAGCCGCGTGTCGTCGGCAACAAGCGCGGCTGCGCCTTTCTCTTGGATGATCGGCACGAGCGCAGGGGCGAACGCCTCGATCCCTGCTTGCGGTGCGCCGGCGATCAAAACTGCCGCCACGTCGCCTGCCGCAAGCGCCTCCCGCAGACGGGCGGGAAAGTGCTTCGCCTCGATTGCCGGCGGCGTGACGAGAAACAAGCGGGTTTGTTCGGCTCGGTCCGTCATGTCCGGAAGATGGGTAGGAGACGGCGCTTCTTCCAACCGATCAATCCGGCGATTTTCGGGTCGCGGCCGTCACGCCGCCTTGAGCTCGAGGTCCTTCTTCCACGCGCCGGTCGCCGCAAGGCCGTTCATCTTCGCCCGATGCGCGAAGGCGGCCTGCGCGGCCTTGATGTTCGTCTGCTTTCCGCCCCAGGCCTTGAGCGCCGCCGCCTGCAGCGCCCGCCCGTAGGAGAAGGTGAGCTTCCAGGGGAGGTCGTAGATGGCGTTCATTGCCGAAAGATGCGCCGTCGCCTCCTCGTCCGACTGGCCGCCGGAAAGGAACGCGATGCCGGGAACGGCCGCCGGCACGGTCGTCTTCAGAGCCTTCACGGTCTTCTCCGCGACCTCCTCGACGCTCGCCCTCGTGCCGGAGTGCTGGCCGGGCACGACCATGTTCGGCTTCAACACCATGCCTTCGAGCTTGACGCCCGCCACGAAGAGCTCGTGGAACACGGTCTGCAGCGTCCAAACCGTCACGTCGTAGCAGCGGTCGATTCCGTGCTTGGCCTCGGGCCCGTCCATCAGCACTTCCGGCTCGACGATCGGCACGATCATCTGCTCCTGGCAGAGCGCGGCGTAGCGCGCGAGCGCGTGTGCGTTGGCGTGGATGCAGTTCCAACTCGGCCGGCCGTCTTCGCCGATGGTGATCACGGCACGCCACTTCGCGAAGCGCGCGCCGAGGCCGTAATATTCCTTCAGCCGGCCGCGCAGGCCGTCGAGTCCTTCGGTGACCTTCTCGCCGGGGAAGCCGGCGAGATCCTGTGCGCCCGCGTCGACCTTGATGCCGGGAACGGAGCCCGCGGCATTGATCAGATCGACCAGCGGCTTGCCGTTCTTCGCCTTCTGCCGGATCGTCTCGTCGAAGAGGATGACGCCGGAAATGTAGTTCTTCATCGCTTCGCCGGTGGAGAACATCATCTCGCGATAGTCGCGGCGGTTCTCTTCGGTGTTGTCGATCTTGATCGAATCGAAACGCTTCTTGATGGTGCCGGTACTCTCGTCGGCCGCGAGGATTCCCTTCCCCTCGGCGACCATCTTGATGGCGATGTCTTCCAGCCTCTCGCTCATGGCTGTTCTCCCTTCAATCTTGTCCTTGGTCTCAAGTTTTGTTGCGGCGGAGCGCCTCGACGCCCGGCAGCGCCTTGCCTTCCAGCCATTCGAGAAAGGCGCCGCCGGCGGTCGAGACGTAGCTGAAGTCGTCCGCTACGCCGGCATGGTTCAGCGCGGCGACAGTGTCGCCGCCGCCGGCAACTGAAAGCAGCTTTCCGGCCCGTGTGCGTTTCGCCGCGTGCTTTGCCGTCGCCACCGTGCCGCGATCGAAGGGCGTCTTCTCGAAGGCGCCGAGCGGGCCGTTCCAGACGAGCGTCGCGGCCTTGTCGATCCACTGGTTGATCGCCGCGACGCTCTTCTCTCCAACGTCGAGGATCATCCGATCGGCCGCCACGCTCTCGGCGGTAACCGTCGCGTGCGGCGCGTTCGCCTCGAACGCCGCGGCAACGACAACATCACTTGGAAGCACTATGGCGCAGCCCTTTGTGACAGCGGAGAGCATGATCTGCTTCGCCGTCTTCTCAAGGTCCGGCTCGTTCAGCGACTTGCCGATCGCGACGCCCTTCGCGGCGAGGAATGTGTTCGCCATGCCGCCGCCGATGACGAGCGCGTCGACCTTCTGGATGAGATTGCCGAGAAGCTCGAGCTTGGATGAGATCTTGGCGCCGCCGACGATGGCGACGACCGGGCGCTTCGGATTGCCGAGCGCATGATCGAGCGCCTCAAGCTCCTCCTGCATCGCAAGCCCGGCGTAGGCCGGAAGCTTATGCGCCAGGCCCTCGGTCGACGCATGCGCGCGATGCGCGGCGGAGAATGCGTCGTTCACATAGACGTCGCCGAGCTTGGCGAGTTCGGCGACGAACGCGGGATCGTTCGTCTCCTCGCCGGCATGGAAGCGCGTGTTCTCCAGAACCGCGATGCCGCCCTCGGCAAGGTTTTTGACCGCCGCTTCGGCTTCCGCTCCGATGCAATCCTCGACGAACTTGACGGGGCGGCCGACGACTTTGGCGACTGCCGCGGCGATCGGCTTCAGTGACATTTCCGGCACGCGCTTTCCCTTCGGCCGCTCGAAATGCGCGAGGATCGCGACCTTGGCGCCGGCGTCCGACAACGCACGAATTGTCGGCGCGACGCGCTCGATCCGCGTCGCGTCGGTAACCGCGCCGTCCTTGACCGGCACGTTCAGATCGACGCGAAGGAGTACCCGCTTGCCCTTGAGATTGCCCGCGTCCTTGAGGGTCCGGAACTGCATTCAGCGTGTCGCCCGTGCTTGAACGGCAGCCTCTTATCATCCACGCGTGCCGGTTGACAGGGGGCGGCGGCTTGCCGATTGAGGCAGGTGCAAGGACACGCGACTTGACCCCTGCCGGCCAGCCCCTGACCCGTCTCGACAAGGCCATCCGCCGGCTCAAGGCACAGCGCACCTGCCTCAACTGGGCGGTCGCCGAGGCCGCCGGCATTGCGGGCGTCGTGATCGAATTAGGCCTCGGCAACGGCCGCAGCTTCGATCATCTCCGCGCCCGGCTGCCGGGGCGCGACATCTACGTGTTCGAGCGCAGTCCGCAGGCGCACCCGGATTCGACTCCGGCACCCGACCGGCTGATCGTCGGGAACCTCGAAGAGACGCTACCCGCCGCGCGCGCGCGTTTCGCTGGCAAGGCGGCCTTCGTCCACTCCGACATCGGGACCGGCGACGACGCTCGCAACCGCCGCTTTGCGGGATGGCTCGGGCCGCAGATATTGCCGCTTCTCGCACCCGGCGCGATCGTCGCAAGCGACCAGGCGCTGCCGGCGCTTGCGGAATTCAAGATCGCGCCGCCGGAGGGCGTCGGCGAGGACCGCTATTATCTCTACCGCGTGCCGCGCTGATGCCGGTTGCGCCGAGATTGGCGAAGATTGATCATGGACGCGGCGTCCACGCGGCAATTGCGGGCGTCCCAAGGGAGGAAATCGTCGTGAAACTGCTTCATCTTTGCGCGGCAATAGCCACGGTCGCTCTCGCCGGCCAGGCATCGGCCTTCGAGATATCGAGCCCCGCCGTCGGCAGCGACAATACGATTCCGCACAAATACACGGCCAATGCGTTCGGCTGCGACGGCGACAATGTCTCGCTCCCGCTCGTGTGGAAGGACGTGCCGGCGGACGCCAAGAGCCTTGCGCTGACCATCTACGATCCGGACGCGCCGACTGGCAGCGGCTTCTGGCACTGGGAGGTGGCGAACCTGCCGCCCACGACGATGAGCCTGGACGAAGGCGCCGGCGAGGCCGGCAACGGCAAGCTCCCGGCGGGCGCGGTGCAGTCGCGGAACGATGCCGGCACGGCAGCCTATTTCGGTCCGTGTCCGCCGCAGGGCGACGCGCCGCACCACTACGTCATCACGATCTTCGCCGTGACGGCAGACGCTCTCCCTGTCGATGAGAACGCGTCAGGCGCCGTGGTCGGGTTCAACCTGCACTTCAGCACGCTCGACAAGGCGAGCGTCACCTACACCTACGGGCGCTGAGCGCTCCAGGTTTGAGCGCGGCGTCCTGCCCGGACGCCGCGGCCCGCTCTCTCTAGCCGAGCTTTCCCATCGCCACGGCCGTGTCGGCCATGCGATTGGAGAAGCCCCATTCGTTGTCGTACCAGGAGACGACGCGGCCGAAGGTGCCGCCGATCACCTTGGTCTGGTCGACGGCGACCGTCGACGACGCCGAATCGTGGTTCAGGTCGGAGGAGACGAGCTTCTCCTTGGTGAATTCGAGGATGCCCTTCAGGCGGTTCGATTTCGACGCCTCGATCAGAGCGTTGTTGATCTCGTCGACGGAGGTCTGCCGCTTGGCGACGAACTTGAAATCGACCAGCGAGACGTTCGGGGTCGGCACGCGCATGGAAGCGCCGTCGAGCTTGCCGTTCAGCTCCGGGATGACCAGGCCGACGGCCTTCGCCGCGCCGGTCGTCGTCGGGATGATGTTGAGCGCCGCCGCGCGCGCCCGGTAGAGGTCCTTGTGCAGCGTGTCGAGCGTCGGCTGGTCGCCGGTGTAGGAGTGGATCGTGGTCATGAATCCGTGCTCGATGCCGATGGCGTTGTGCACGACGTGCACGACCGGCACGAGGCAATTGGTGGTGCACGAAGCGTTGGAGACGATGACGTGCTCCCTGGCGAGCTTGTCGTCGTTGACGCCGTAGACGACGGTCAGGTCGGCATTTTCGCCCGGCGCCGAAATCAGCACGCGCTTGGCGCCCGCCTTCAGATGCGCGGACGCCTTCTCCTTGGAAGTGAAGATGCCGGTGCATTCGAGCGCGATGTCGACGCCGAGTTCCTTATGCGGAAGCTTCGAGGGATCGCGCTCCGCCGTCACCTTCATGCGTCCGGCGCCAGCGTCGATCGTGTCGCCGTCGACCTTGACCTCGTGCGGAAACTTGCCGTGCACGGAGTCGCGGCGCAGCAGGTGGGCGTTCGTCTCCACCGGGCCGAGGTCGTTTATGGCGACGACCTCGATGTCCTTTCTGCCCGACTCGACGATGGCGCGAAGGACCAAACGGCCGATGCGGCCGAACCCGTTGATGGCAACTCTCGTGGTCATGTCTTTTGCTCCGGTCGGTATCAGGCGTTGTGCCGCTTGACGATGGCGTCAGCGACCGCCTCGGCGGTAATGCCGAAATTCCTGTAGACGTCCTTGTAGGGCGCGCTGGCGCCGAAGCTGTGCATGCCGACGAAGAGGCCCTCCGGCCCGATCACCGCATCCCAGCCGAAGCGGACCGCCGCTTCCACGGCAAGCTTTACCGGCGCATCGCCGATCACCTTGGCGCGATAATCCTCCGGCTGCCCAAGGAACAGCTCGAGCGAGGGGACGGAGACGACGCGGGCGGCGATCCCTTTGTCCTTCAGGAGCTTTTGGGCGTTGATCGCGAGTTCCACCTCCGAGCCTGAGGCGAAGATCGTCGCGAGCGCCTTCGAAGACGCCGGCGAGACCTCGTAGGCACCCTGTGCGCAGAGATTGGCATTCGCGACCGTCGCGCGCGCCGGCGCAAGGTTCTGCCGGGTGAGCGCCAGGACCGTGGGGCCGTCGAGCCGCTCCAGCGCAAGCTGCCAGCACTCGGCCGTTTCCATCGCATCGGCCGGACGGAAGACGCGCATGTTCGGCATGGCGCGGAGCGCGGCCAGATGCTCGACCGGCTGGTGCGTTGGTCCGTCCTCGCCGAGCCCGATTGAGTCGTGCGTCATGACGTAGACGACGGGAATCGACGACAGCGCCGCGATGCGCATCGCCGGGCGGGCGTAATCGCTGAAGACGAAGAACGTGCCGCCCGCCGGCTGCAGGCCGCGATGCATGGCCATGCCGTTCATGGCGGCCGCCATGCCGTGCTCGCGGATGCCGTAGTGGATGTAACGGCCGGAATAGTCGCCGGGCTTGATGTTGGAGAGGTTCTTGGTCTGCGTGTTGTTCGAAGGCGTCAGATCGGCGGAGCCGAGGATCAGCTCCGGCATCGCGACGGTGATCGATTCCAGCACCATCTCGCTCGATTTGCGCGTCGCAAGGGTGGGCTTGTCCGCGGCGATCTTCTGCTTCAAGCGCGGCAAACGCCTTCGCCAGCGCCGCGGGACGCTTGCGCGCCAGCCGCCGCTCGAATTCGCCGCGCTGCTTCACGTCCTTCGCCGCCATCCGCTTCTGCCATGCCGCGCGTGCGGGTGCGCCGCGCTTTCCGGCGTCGCGCCATGCCGCAAGGATATTGTCCGGGATGACGAACGGCCCGTACTCCCAGCCGAGCGCCTTCTTGGCGCCGGCGAGCTCCTCGGCGCCGAGCGCCTCGCCATGCGCCTTGGAAGTACCGGCCTTCTTGGGTGCGCCGTAGCCGATCACGGTCTTGCAGGCGATCAGGCTGGGCCGGTCCGATTTGAGCGCCGCGTCGATCGCCTCCGACACGGCCTCGTGGTTCAGCCCCTCGATCTGCGTGGCGTTCCAGCCGGCAGCCCTGAAGCGGGCGACCTGGTCGACCGAATCGGAGAGCGTCAGAGGGCCGTCGATCGAGATTCCGTTGTCGTCGTAGAGGAAGATCAGCTTGTTGAGCCTCAAGTGCCCGGCAAGTGCGATTGCCTCATGGCTGACGCCCTCCATGAGATCGCCGTCGGAGCAGAGCACGAAGGTCTTGTGGTCGACGATGTCCTCGCCGAACTCGGCCGCGAGCATTCTTTCGGCGAGCGCCATGCCGACCGACGTGGCAACACCCTGGCCGAGCGGCCCGGTGGTGGTCTCGACGCCGATCGTGTCGAAGCTTTCCGGGTGCCCGGGCGTCTTGGAATGGAGCTGGCGAAAGCGCTTCAGCTCGTCGAGCGTCATCTCCGGGTAGCCCGTCAGATAGAGCAGCGAATAGAGCAGCATCGAGCCGTGGCCGGCGGAGAGCACGAAGCGGTCGCGGTCCGGCCAATCCGGGTCGGCGGGGTCGAACTTCAGGTAGCGGGTGAAGAGCACGGTCGCGACGTCCGCCATGCCCATCGGCATGCCGGGGTGGCCGGAATTCGCTTTCTCGACCGCGTCCATCGCGAGCGCGCGGATCGCATTGGCCATCACTTTGGGATCGACAGCGTCGGTCATCGAATTTTCCGCCGTGGCAAGGCGCTCCACGGCGCGCCGCGAAGTCGCTTATCCGTCAAACGCTCCGGATTGCGGCGGCACTGATATCAGCTTGCCCTTTCGAGTCAACGCGGAGATCGCCGCGGGGCGCGCGAGAGGTCCTAGGAAAGCGCGCGCAGCGCGGCCCTCAGACGATTGGCGCCGGGTTGGGCCACCAGGCGCGCGGTCTCCGCCTGCTCTGCTTTCCAAAACGGCAGCGCCGCACGAAGAAGCCGTCGACCGGCCGCGGTCAGCGCCACGCGCCGCGCGCGCCGGTCCTCTGCGTCGTTCGTCGTACGCACGAGCCCGCGGCGTTCAAGGGGCTTGAGGTTCGCCGTCACCGTGGTGCGGTCCATGGCAAGGAGCGTCGCGACATCGCCGATCGTCGGCGCGTCGGGGCGGTTCACCGACATCAGCAGCGAGAACTGGCCGTGCGTCAATCCGACGGGCCTCAGCGCCTCGTCGTAGCGACGCGCCAGCGCGCGCGCCGCGCGCTGTACGTGCAGGCAAAGGCAGGTGTCGCGGACTTCATGCGTGACGGCGAAAGGCAGCTCATCGCGTTTTGACATCGGGCCATAATGTTGATATCAACGCAAATTGTCCAGTCACGATGCGGTTGCGCATTGCGATAGGCCGAATCGGGCAGGCCATGCTGAAGATGGTGAAGTTCGACATTGCCGAACTCAAAAAAGCCTTCGAGGGAACGGAACAATAGCGAGGGCGGTGCCGGCCGACGGCCGTCCGTCTGCCGGCGATTTGCTCCGGACGAGGGAGGGAAGATTGGCGAAAAAAGTCATCGTCCTCATTGGCACGACAAAGGGTGCGTTCCTGGCGAAGGGCGACGTGAAGCGGCGCTCATGGGAGCTTAGCGGACCGCTTTGCGAGGGGTGGCCGCTGAACCATGTCATCGGCGACGAGGCGAGCGGCGCAATCTATGCCGGGGGCGGCAACGACTGGTTCGGCCATGACGTTTGGAAGTCGACCGACCTCGGTGAGACCTGGACGCGCTCCGGCGAAGGGCTCGTTTACGAAGAGGGCACCGCCGAACCGGTCAAAGCGGTGTGGAGCCTCGCGCGACGGAACGGTGACCTCTATGCGGGCGTGAAGCCCGCGGGGCTCTTCAAGAGCAGCGATGGCGGCCAGTCGTGGCAGCATGTCGAAGGTCTGCAGAAGCATCCGACGCGCCCCGAGTGGCGCGGCGGCGGCGCCGGGCTCATTCTCCACTCGATTGCCCTCGACCCGCAGGACGAGGACCAGATCTGGGTTGGGATGTCCGCGGTCGGCGTCTTCCATTCCGGCGACGGCGGCAAGACCTGGGAGCCCCGCAACAGCGGCACGCGTGCCGACTTCATGCCGGAGGGGCAGCGCTATCCGGTGTTCGGGCAATGCGTACATTGCCTGGTCAGAGCGCCGGAGACGGGTCGCCTCTACCAGCAGAACCATTGCGGCATGTATCGGAGTGACGACGGCGGACGGACATGGGAGAGCATCGAAGCGGGCCTGCCGTCCTCCTTTGGCTTCCCGGCGGCGGTGCATCCGCGCGATCCCGAGACGCTCTTTCTGCTGCCGCTCAACGGCGCAGAGGCTGGCCGCTTCCCGCCGGACGGCAAGGCGGCGGTCTGGCGCACGCGCGACGGCGGCGACACATGGGAGGCGCGGCGCGAGGGCCTGCCGCAACAAAACGCGTTCTTCGCGGTTCTCCGCCAGGCAATGGCCACCGACCGGCTCGATCCGGCGGGCGTCTATTTCGGCACGAACTCCGGCTCGCTCTTCGCGAGCTCCGACGAGGGCGACAGCTGGCAGGAGATCGCGCAGCACCTGCCCACAATCCTTTCGGTGGAGACGCTCGTCGTCGACGCCTAAGCGATGAGGGGCGTGGCGCGGAGCTTTCTGCGATCGGCCCGGCCCACCTGAACGAGCGAGCGGCCTTAACTCCGCGTTGAGTGGCGCGCCGAGGGTTCGCTTGCGCGGCCGCCTCCGCGAGTCCAGCTTTGGTGCCTTGGAACAGCTGGAGCTTGCCATGTCGGTCATCGCAGTCATCGGGGCCGGGAGCGTCGGAAGCGCTCTCGGGGGCGCCTTTGCCGCTCTTAGTCACACGGTTCGCTATGGAGTCCGCGACCCGGGTTCTCCACGACATGCCGGCTTGAGCAACGGCGTCGCAAACGCTTCCGTGCATGCCGTCGACGAGGCCGTTGCCCCGGCAGAGTTCGTCATTCTGGCGACGCCGTGGCCTGCGACCGAAGCGGCGATCGCATCGGCGGGCAATTTGTCGGGCAAGATCGTCCTCGACTGCACCAACCCGCTCGTCATGCGCGACGGATCGCTGGCGCTTGAGATCGGGCACGATCGCTCCGGCGGAGAAGCGGTGGCGGGCTGGGCAAGGGGCGCGAGCGTCTTCAAGGTCTTCAACACGACCGGGGCCAACAACATGGCGAGCGCCGCGCGCTTCTATCAGCAGCCCCTCATGCTCGTCGCCGGCGACGACGCGGAGCGGAAGCCCAAGGTGCTTGAGCTGGTGCGGAGCCTGGAATTCGAGCCCGTCGACCTTGGGGGTCTGGCGGCGGCGCGGCTCCTCGAGCCGATGGCGCTGATCTGGATCACCCTGTCGTTCAAGGGATTAGGCCGCGACTTCGCCTTCGCGCTCGAGCATCCCGTGGAACCGAGCGCTTAGCGACGCTGCCGGACACGGTTTCGCTCACTCGCCTGCCTCCAGCGCCGAGAACCATCGCCTCGCGAAGGCTTGGATTGTCTTGTCGGCGGAGGCTAGTCTCGCGCGCCGGAGGTAATAGGCAGACATGGAACGCCGCCTGGCCGCTGTGTTGATGGCAGACGTCGTCGGCTACAGCCGCCTGATGGAGGCGGCGAGGCTGGTACGCTCGCGGCCCTGCAGGAGCGACGTGCGTCCGTTCTCGAGCCTACCGTCCGCGCGCATAGCGGTCGCATCGTCAAGGTCATCGGCGATGGGGCGCTGATCGAGTTCGGCAGCGCGGTGAACGCGGTCACGGGCGCCCTGGAGTTGCAGCGCAAGATGGCGGAGGCGAACGAGCCGCTGCCCGAGGCCCAGCGGATCGTGTTTCGCATTGGCATCAACCTCGGCAATGTGATCGGGGAAGGGGAGGACATCTACGGCGAGGGCGTCAACATCGCCGCGCGGCTCGACGCGCTGGCGAAGCCGGGCGGCATCTGCATCTCGGCCAAGATCTATGACGAGGTGCGCGGAAAGCTCGACTGCGCGTTCGAGGACATGGGCGAGCAGACGGTCAAGAACATCTCCCGCCCGGTTCGGGCCTATCGCCTGCGCCCGGAACCGACGACGGATGTCGGCGCTTCGGCGCCCGCCGATCTCAGCCTCCCCGACAAGCCCTCGATCGCCGTGCTGCCGTTCCAGAACATGAGCGGCGATGCCGAGCAGGACTACTTCGCCGACGGCAACCGAATTTCTTCATGGCCATCTGCGTGGCAGCCGCAGCCGGCGCAAAAGCAGGAAAGCTCACCGAGGCACAGAAAGCCGTCGCCCGCCTGCGCCAGCTCAATCCGACGCTGCGGATGTCCAACCTGAAGGATCTGCTGCCCTTCGGGCGCCAGCAGGATTTTGAGCTATGGGAGGAAGGCTTGCGCGAGGCGGGACTGCCGGACTGACGGCTCTAGCGCCGCAAACCTTTCCAAGGGCGTCGCCGGACACATCGTATCTTCGGGCGCGATCCGATCTCGACTATTCCTTCTTCCACTCCTCCTCGTGAAATTGCTTCGACGAATTGGTCTTTGGGAATGGAATGTCCGGGACCTCGACTCCGAGGAATTCGCAGAGCGGCTCCCAGCCATCGCGCAGATCGTAGGTTAGAAGGCGATCGGCGGGAATTGTGGCCTGAACCTCCGCGATGTGCTCCTTGAAGATTTGCGTGGCGTGCTCGCGATCCGTCATCCGGCCATCGAAAGTCGTGAGCACGACGAGTCGATACGCCATCGCGGCGATGGCGTTCGCATGCTCTGAAGGATGCGTGCCGCGAGCGGCGACGAACGGCCAGATCGTAGCCTGCGCGCTGTCGAACCACTCGTCGGGATCGCGTACCGTCAAGATCACTTTCGCCTTGGGAAAATGTGTCGCGAGCTCGCGCCAGTATTTTGCGCCGGGCCAATCGACCTGTGACCGGTATCCGGCGAAGACCTTGTCCCAATCGAGCGTCTCTCCGCGCGACGCCGCCTCCCAATCCGGGAGAAGATCGGGATTGTCGCGCACTTCGAACATGTGATGGCAGGGCCCGAACCCCAGCTGCTCAAGCGCAAGCTTGAGGGAATTCGTGCCGGTGCGCCCGAAGCCCGGACCGATGATCTCCAAGGGCATCTCGTCCCCGCGATATTGTTTTATTGCTTGGCCGCCATCCCTAGCAGGCGGTGCCGGGCTTAGCCAAAGCCTTCGCTGGCGGCCGTGACTCGGCTCGCCCGGCTTGAACCGCCGGCCGCCAAACCGGCCGGAAGTCCGGGCGCGACGCCCCGCAGCTTCAAGTATCGCTGAATTTTCGTCCTGCAACCGCTTGATTGAGCGGCGCGATCGGGTAGAAAGCAGGCTCTCGACTCGGGCGAAAAAGGGCGGGTGTATGCCGTCCCCGACGGAACAAGCGGTGAAGCGACTGGAGGCGGCGCTCCAAACCCTGGAGCATGTCGTCGAGGAGCGCTTATCGCTTTCGCAAGGCGCCGATACGCTCGTCGAGGAGGTGCAGATGCTTTCCTCGGACCGCGCGAGCCTGGCCGAAAGGCTCGATCAGGTGCAGGCGCGCGCGGCCAAGCTCGAAACGATCAACCGCGACGTGTCGCGTCGCCTCGACAGCGCGATCGAGACCATTCGCACGGTGCTCGCCGCGGACGAGGAGGGAGGCTGATGGCGCAGGTCAATCTCACCGTAAACGGGCGTGTTTACCGCATGGCCTGTGAAGACGGCGAGGAGGACCATGTGGCTGAGCTCGGCCAGCGCTTCGACTCGGCGATCAACGAGCTTCGCGGCGTGCTCGGCGAGATCGGCGACCAGCGTCTGATGGTGATGGCGGGTATCCTCATGACCGACCGTCTCGGTGACACCGAGGAGCGGCTTAGACGCCTGGAGCAGGAGATACAGCTTCTGCGCGACGGGCGTACCGACACCGCCATGCGCATCGACGGACTGGCACAGAATTTTGCCGAGAGCTTGAACCGCGCCGCGTCACGCGTGGAGCGGATCGCGGAGCGCTTGCGTGGGCTGACCGCGACAGAACAGGGCGACGCCGCCTAGTTTTGAGATGCGGCCTCCTTTAGGGTCAGTACCGGTGGCAATACGTGACGCGCTCCGCCTACAATGACGACCTCCCGAAAAGTGCGGCGAACTACCAACCGCTGACGCCGCTCGTCTTTCTCGACAGATCCGCGCGGACCTTTCCCGATCATCCGGCCGTCGTGCACGGCCTGCGGCGCGTCAGCTACGGCGAGTTCTACCGGCGCGCTCGCCAGCTTGCATCGGCGCTTGCACGGCGTGGGATCGGGGTTGGCGACACCGTTTCCGTCATGCTGGCGAACACGCCGCCCATGCTTGAAGCGCATTACGGCGTGCCGATGCTCGGCGCGGTGCTGCAGGCGATCAATACACGCCTCGACGCCGCTCTGATCGCCTTCCAGCTCGATCACTCCGAATCGAAGGCCGTGATCGTCGACACCGAATTCTCCGCGGTAATGGCGGAGGCGCTCGCAAAGATGCGGGCGAAGCCGCTGGTCATCGACTTCGACGATTCCGAGTATCCTGCCGAGGCGCCGACCAAGAAGGGCGCACCGATCGGCGCGCTCGACTATGAAATGCTGATCGCGGAGGGCGACCCCGGCTTCGAATGGCGCATGCCGGCCGACGAGTGGGATGCGATCAGCCTGAACTACACGTCCGGCACCACCGGCAACCCGAAGGGCGTCGTCTATCACCATCGCGGCGCCGCGCTGATGTGCTACGCGAACGCGCTCGCCGGCGGGATGGGGCGGCATCCGGTTTATCTCTGGACGCTGCCGATGTTCCACTGCAACGGCTGGTGCTTTCCGTGGACGCTCTCCGCCGTCGCCGGAACACATGTGTGCCTGCGATGGGTGCGGGCAAGGGCGATCTTCGAGGCGATCGCGGAGCACCGCGTGACACATCTTTGCGGGGCGCCGGCGGTCATGGCGACCATCGTCAACGCGGCCGAGGCCGACAAGCGCCGATTCGAGCAAAAGGTTGCGTTCATCACTGCTGCTGCGCCGCCGCCGGAATCGGTTTTGAAGGCGATGGCCGAGGCCGGCTTCTCGGTGACGCATGTCTACGGGCTGACCGAGACCTACGGGCCGGCGGTGGTCAACGAGTGGAAGAGCGAATGGGATGCGCTCGACGCGCCGGCGCAGGCCGCGCGGAAGGCGCGGCAGGGCGTGCGCTACCCGGCGCTCGAGGACCTCGGGGTGTTCGACCCCCAGTCGCTTCGCCCCGTGCCGGCCGATGGCGAGACGCTCGGCGAGGTCTTCTTCCGCGGCAACATCGTCATGAAGGGCTATCTCAAGAACCCGGCGGCGACCGACGCGGCGCTGAAGGACGGCTGGTTCCACTCCGGCGATCTCGGCGTGGTTCATCCCGACGGCTATGTGCAGATCAAGGACCGCTCGAAGGACATCATCATCTCCGGCGGCGAGAACATCTCCTCCATCGAGGTTGAGGAGGCACTCTACAAGCACCCCGCCGTCGCCGTCGTCGCCGTCGTCGCTAAGCCCGACGAGAAATGGGGCGAGACGCCGCTTGCCTTTGTCGAGCTGAAGCCGGGAGCGAGCGCGACCGAGGAGGAACTCGTCGCACACGCCCGCAAGCATCTCGCTCGCTACAAGTGCCCGCGTCGCATCGTCTTCGCCGAAATCCCGAAAACCTCGACCGGCAAAGTGCAGAAGTTCAGGCTCAGGGAAGCGGTGAAATCGCTCGAATAAGCGAGCCGCTTAGCGCGGAGCGAATGGGATGAGCATCGGGACTTTGTGTCGATACGCGGCATAGGCGTCGGAACCGAGTTCCTCAGACAGGAAGCGTTCCTCAAGGCGCGCCTTCAGCCAAAGCCCGAGCGCGATCAGCGCGGCGCCGGCAATGGCCGGCAGGGTCGCCTTCGCGGCAGCGGTGAGAAACGTCGCGGCTATCAGCCCAGTGTAGATCGGGTGGCGGACGATCGCGTAGGGACCGGTGTCGACGACGCGGTGGTCGCCCTTGCGCGTGATCTGGGCCGACCAGAGGTCGCCGAGGTAGATGCGCGCCCACCAGGCGAAGAGGAAGCAAGGTATCGTTAGCGAGGCGAGCGTCCAGGCGCCGGCGATGCCGACGTGCCAGAGCCTCGCGGCGTGGAACAGCCGCGACGTCTCGCCGAACAACAGCCACGCCCCGACGAAGATGGGTATGCCGTAGGTGAAGCCTTCGCGGGCGGAAGAGCGCGCGGTGGCTTTCGACGACCAGAAAGCGGCCACGATCCACGAGAGCAGCCAGATCCCCCATGCGAGGCGAAAAAGAAGCGCCGGCGTCATCTTTCTTGGTTCCGATGGCCCCCTTTCTCGCGAAGTGGGGATCGTCGCGGGCGAAGGCGAGGCGATCTAAAGGCAATTTTCCGGCGCGCGGTCCTGTGCCGGCAAAATGCGAAGGGCGCCCGAAGGCGCCCTCTTACGCAGACGGGGCGCCTTTGGCGGCGCCCCCTCACTCGACCTGCTCTTAGTGCAGGGTCTCCTGCTTCAATCTCGCGATCTCATCCTTGAGACGCAGCTTGCGACGCTTCAGCGTGGTGACCTCGAATTCGTCGAAGCCGGGGTGGCTCTGTGCCTCCTGAATTTCCTGCTTCAACGCCTGGTGTCGCCGTTCGAGCTCCGCAAGATGCGATTCAACGGGCATTCGCGCCTCCATCTAAGCCGGAATGTAAAAAGAATGACACAAACGCCGATTCCTGTCGAACGGGTTCGGCCGGTTACCTACCGTTACGTAAAGGGGGCGATGCGATTTCGTCCGATCCGCCTCCGTGCTAGTATTTCGGGGAATTCCGAGGAGGCAGGCACCACGATGGGCGATGAAGGCCGGGTGGTCCAAGTCACTGATTCGGCGGTCAGAAACGAGCTGGCCCGGCTCAGGCAGGAGCACCGGGACCTGGACGATTCCATCGCGGCGCTGGAATCCCAGCCGCGGCCCGACAATTTGCAGATCCAGCGGTTGAAAAAGCGCAAGCTGATGCTGAAGGATCGCATCTCCGCGCTGGAGGACAAGCTGCTTCCGGACATTATCGCCTGAGGCCGCTTTTCCGCCGCTCCCGGCATGGAGCGGGAGCTCGAAATGTGGCATGCGGGCCGTCGCGTCGCGTTACCCCACTTATCCACAGGTTGAAGGAAGCATGGCCCCGAAACGGCCCAAAAAGCCAAGGCCAGTCGCCGCTCCCCGCGTGGCCATTGTCATGGGCAGCCAGTCCGACTGGGCGACGATGCGGCACGCGGCGGAGCGTCTCGACGATCTCAAAATCCCCTATGAGGCGAAGATCGTCTCGGCGCACCGCACGCCGGATCGGCTCACGAAGTTCGCCAAGGGCGCGCGCGCCGCGGGCTTCAAGGTGGTGATCGCCGGCGCGGGCGGCGCTGCGCACCTTCCCGGCATGGTCGCGGCAATGACCACGCTTCCGGTGCTCGGCGTTCCGGTGGAGACCAGCGCGCTCAAGGGCGCCGACAGCCTTTATTCGATCGTGCAGATGCCGGCCGGCGTGCCGGTCGGAACGCTCGCCATCGGCAAGGCTGGCGCCGCCAATGCCGGGCTCCTTGCCGCCGCCATCCTGGCTACATCCGATCAGGTGCTGGCCAAGCGGCTCGACGATTGGCGGCGAAAGCAGACGGAGGCGGTGGCGGAGCGTCCGGCCGACGACGATGTCCGCCCCTAAGGCGCTCCCGCCCGGCTCCACGATCGGCATCTTGGGCGGCGGCCAGCTTGGCCGCATGTTGGCGCTTGCGGCGGCGAGGCTCGGCTTCCGCTGCCACGTCTTCTCTCCCGACCCGGTAAGCCCTGCATTCGACGTCGCCGCGAAGAGCACCGTCGCTGGCTACGGCGACGCAAGCGTGCTTTCCGCCTTCGCTCGTGCCGTCGATGTCGTCACCTATGAGTTCGAGAATGTCGACGTGGCAGCGGTGGAGCGACTGGAAGCCATCGTGCCGGTCAGGCCCGGCGCGAGGGCGCTTGCGATCAGCCAGGACCGCTTCACCGAGAAATCGTTCCTGCGCGAGATCGGAATATCGACGGCCGCATTCGCGGAGGTCGGCGACCGGCCGTCGCTCGACCGGGCGATCGGCGCGATTGCGCTTCCTGCCGTCTTGAAGACGCGCCGGCTCGGCTACGACGGCAAAGGCCAGGCAGTGATCCGCTGGGCGGACGAGGCGCGCGCGGCGTATGAGGGGATGCGCGGCGCGCCGGCGATCCTCGAGCGCTTCGTCGCTTTCCAGCGCGAGATATCGATCATCGCCGTGCGCGGTCAGGACGGTGCGGTCGCCGTCTACGATCCGGCCGAGAACGTGCATCGGAACGGCATCCTTCACACCGCGACTGTGCCTGCGAGCATCTCAACCGCGGCTGCGGAAGCAGCAGGCGCGATCGCCAGGGCGGTGCTCGCCGCGCTCGACTATGTCGGCGTCATCGGCGTGGAGTTCTTCGTCGTGGAGGAGGGGGGCGAGGCGCGCCTCTTCGTCAACGAGATCGCACCGCGCGTTCATAATTCCGGCCACTGGACGGAGGATGCCTGCGCCGTCTCTCAGTTCGAGAACCATATCCGCGCCATCGCCGGCTGGCCGCTCGGGCCCGCGGTGCGGCATTCGGATGTGGTCATGACCAACCTGATCGGGCGCGAGGCAGACGACTGGGCGAGGCTCGCCGCGGATGCGGACGCCCGGCTTCACCTCTACGGCAAGCGCGAAGCGCGGCCCGGCCGCAAGATGGGTCACGTGAACCGGCTATCACGCCGCGGCTGAGCGGCTTGCCTCATGTTCTGAAGTGTGTTGGATGGCGCGGCGCCTGGAGATTGGCGCTTTCCGGGACATTTCATGAAGATCAGCGGCAACGAAATCCGGCCGGGAAGCGTGATTGAGCACGAAGGCTCGCTTTGGGTCGCGGTGAAGACGCAGACCGTGAAGCCCGGCAAGGGCCCCGCCTACAATCAGGTCGAACTGAAGAATCTCCTCGACGGTCGCAAGCTCAACAACCGCTTCGGTACCGACGAGCGGGTGGAGACCGCGGAAATCAGGCGGCGTGACTTCCAGTACCTCTACAAGGAAGGCGACATGCTCGTCTTCATGGACACCGACACCTACGATCAGATCAATCTCGCGGAGGACTTCGTCGGCGAGCGCGTGGCGTTCCTGCAGGACGGCATGATGGTGACGGTGCAGCTGCACGGCGAGACGCCGATCGGAATCTCGCTGCCGCTGCACGTGACGCTGGAAGTGACCGAGGCGGAACCGACGATCAAAGGGCAGACCGCGGCGTCCTCCTACAAGCCGGCGATGCTTGAGAATGGGGTGCGCGTCATGGTTCCGCCCTTTGTCTCAGCAGGCGAGCGGATCGTGGTCGACACGGCCGAAGTCGCCTATGTGCGGCGCGCCGAGTAGGGCGGCGCGGCGTGGCCAGATCGGCAATCCTTAACGTCATGGTCGCGGCGGCGACCAAAGCGGCGCGCGGACTGAAGCGCGATTTCGGCGAGGTGGAGAACCTGCAGGTCTCGCGCAAGGGGCCGGCGGACTTCGTCTCCGCCGCCGACCTTCGCGCCGAAAGTGTCATCCGCGCCGAGCTTGAGCGCGCCCGCCCCTCCTACGGCTTCCTGATGGAGGAATCCGGCGAGACCAAGGGAAGCGATCCGCAGCACCGCTGGATCGTCGATCCCCTCGACGGAACAACGAACTTTCTGCACGGCATCCCGCAGTTCGCCATCTCGATCGCGCTTGAGCGGCAAGGCCGGCTGCAGGCCGCGCTCGTCTACGACCCGATCGCCGAGGAGCTTTTTACGGCCGAGCGCGGCGCCGGGGCCTTCGTCAACGACCGCCGGCTCCGCGTCGCCTCCCGCCAGAACCTCGCCGACTGCGTGGTGGCGACCGGGATGCCCTTCAAGGGGCATGGCCAGCACGGGCCTTATCTCCGCGAGCTCGCCACGATCATGGACAATGTGGCCGGGATACGCCGCTTCGGGGCGGCGGCCCTCGACCTTGCATGGGTCGCGGCCGGTCGTTTCGACGGCTTCTGGGAGCACGACCTAAATCCCTGGGATCTCGCCGCCGGTATCCTCCTCATCCGCGAGGCGGGCGGCTTCGCAACTGATCTCAAAGGCGGCGAAGCGATCCTGGAAACGGGGGGAGTGATCGCCGGCAACGAGGCCATCCACCGCCAACTTCTTGAGCAGCTTCGCGGCTAGGTCGCGTTTCGCTTTCATCTCACGGCCGAAACGCGCTACAAATTCCCACTGGCGGCCGTGCAGGGTACGGGAAGATCGATGGCACGCGACTTCGACCCCTATATGCTTTCGAGTCCGCGGATCTTTATGGTCAGGATGATCATCTTCCTGATCATCGCGGCGTTCGTTCCGCTCGTCCTCTATCGGGAGGTGGCGAACGCCTTCATGCACAATCCGGGCCTGAACGGCCTCATTGTCGGCGTCCTTATCGTCGGCATTGCGATGGCGATGCGCAACGTCGCCGGGCTCATCCCGGAGGTGCGCTGGGTGAACTCGTTCCGGCGCCGCGAAATGAACCTCGATCAGACGCCGCCGCGGCTCGTCGCGCCGATGGCGGCGCTTTTGCGCGACCGCCCCGACATCATGGGGCTCTCCACATCGACGTGGCGCTCGATCCTCAATTCGATTGCCACGCGTCTCGACGAAAACCGCGAGATATTGCGCTACCTCGCCGGCCTTCTCGTCTTCCTCGGCCTGCTCGGAACGTTCTGGGGTCTCGTCACCACCGTCAGCTCTGTCGGCGCGACGATCCAGTCCCTGAGCGTCGGCTCCGGCGACGCCGGCATGATCTTCGAAGATCTGAAGCAAGGACTCGCAGCGCCGCTCTCCGGCATGGGCATCGCGTTCTCGTCTTCGCTCTTCGGTCTCTCCGGCTCGCTCGTCCTCGGCTTCCTCGATCTCCAGGCGAACCAGGCGCAGAACCGTTTCTACACCGAGCTTGAGGACTGGCTGTCGACCATCACCGATCCGGAGGAACTCGGGCTCTCGGACGAGGAGATCGGCAATTCGCAGCTTGAGATTCGCGCCTCAGTGGAGCGTCTCGCACGCATTGTTCAGGAGGGCGGCGGCGGGCGCGCCTCGACCGCCGCCATGGCCAATCTCGCGGAAGGCATCCAGGGAATGGTCCAGCACATGCGCAAAGAGCAGCAGATGGTGCGCGACTGGATGGAGGCGCAGTCGACGCAGCAGCAGGCGCTGCAGGATACCCTGAAGCGCTTGGCGAACCTGACAGAGCGCACTGTCACGCCGCTAAAGCGGGTGGGTGAGGGCGACGACGACTGGCGGACAACGAGCAACCTGACAGAAATCCGCCGTGAGACCTGAGGGAAGCTGAGCCATGGCGGTCAACCGCGCGCATCGGCTCACGCGCATCGATTACTGGCCGGGCTTCGTCGATGCGATGGCGACGCTGCTGCTCGTCTTCGTGTTCCTGCTCTCCGTCTTCATCCTGGCGCAGTTCTTCCTCGGCCAGGAGGTGACCAGCAAGGACACGGTGCTGACCAGGCTCAACGCCCAGATCGCAGAGTTGACCGATCTCCTGGCGATGGAGAAAAGCGGCTCGCGCGACCTGCAGGACACGATCGCGACGCTACAGGCGAACCTCGCCGCGTCGGAGAGCGATCGAAATCGCTTGCAAGGGCTTGTCGATTCGACCGGCAGCGCCGAAGGCGAAGCGGCAGGCCGCATCGCCTCGCTGCAAGGCGACCTGAAGTCCCAGCAGCAGGTCAGCCAGAGCGCGTTGGCGCAGGTCGAGTTGCTCAATCAGCAGATCGCCGCACTTCGCCGCCAGCTTGCCGCGCTTGAGGAAGCGCTCAACGCTTCCGAGAGCCGCAACACCGACAGCCAGACGCAGATCGCCGATCTCGGCCGGCGCCTCAACGTCGCGCTGGCGCAGCGCGTGCAGGAGCTTTCCCAGTACCGCTCGGACTTCTTCGGACGCTTGCGGAAGATTCTCGCCGACCGGCCGGACATCGAGGTCGTGGGCGACCGCTTCGTGCTGCCGGCTTCGGTGCTCTTCTCAACCGCAAGCGACGATCTCTCCGACTCCGCCAGAGGCGAGCTCGACAAGATCGCCGACGCAATCCTTGAGCTTGAGAAGCAGATCCCGCCCGAGATCAATTGGGTGATCCGCGTCGACGGCCACACCGATGTCAGGCCGGTACAGTCGACGGCGCGCTTCCGTTCCAACTGGGAATTGTCGGCGGCGCGCGCGATCGCCGTGGTGCGCTATCTGATCGACCGCGGCATCAAGCCTGAGCACCTCGTCGCCGCTGGCTTCGGCGAGTTCCAGCCGCTCGACACCGGCGACAGCGAAGAGGCATTCGCCCGCAACCGCCGCATCGAATTGAAGCTGACGGAACGCTGACCTCAGCTTGATGGCTGCGGCGCAAAGAAGCAACGGCGCGAGCCGTCATAGCGCTTGCAGCGCCAATATTGCCCGTCCTCGCTCGGCTGCGCCTCGGAGAAAGGCACGAGCTCGCCGTTCATCAGCATGTAGCCGCGCGGCGATATCTTCACCTGATCCGGCGAGAGCTCGCTGCAGTCCTGGTCGCCGCAGCAATGCACGCCGTCGGGGCTCTGGTAGTTCCCGTGGTTGATCCAGAAATCGTGCGCGTCGGCGGGCACTGAAAAAAGGGCCAACGAAAGACCCACGCCCAGGTGCGCTGTCTTCAAAGAGGTCATCTCGGCACTCCTGCTTGCCGGGCGCTGGCCCGGTCGGCACTCGCATCGAGATTTGGTCTCGCGGCGAGCGGGAAAGCTGCGGCTCCCCCACCGTGCGTCGACCTCCCAAGAGATACGGACCCCTACGGATCCGGACAATTGCCTCCCAAAGACATCGAAATGTTACATGATTCGCCCGGCCCCTGGCAGCCGGTGATTTGTGCGGCGCAGCATAAGCGCTGCGGCTGCGGCTTCCACGCAACACTTCGGGAGGCAGGCGCTAAGCGTGGCTGCGTGCCCGCTCCACCGCGACGTCCTCGAATTGCAGCTCGGCGAGGCGCGCATAGAGGCCGTTCCGCGCGATCAGGCTCTGATGCGTGCCCTCCTCGACGATCCGTCCTTCGTCCATGACGACGATGCGGTCGGCGCTTTTGATGGTGGCGAGACGGTGCGCGATGACGAGCGTCGTCCGCCCCTCCATCAAGGCTTCGAGCGCCTCCTGCACGACGGTCTCGCTCTCCGCGTCGAGCGCGTTCGTCGCTTCGTCGAGAAGCAGGATCGGTGCGCTCTTCAGGATGGCGCGCGCGATTGCGATGCGCTGGCGCTGCCCGCCGGAGAGCGTCACGCCGCGCTCGCCGAGTACGGTCTTGTAGCCTTGCGGCAGGACGGCGAGGAACTCGTCGGCGTGCGCCGCGCGCGCCGCCGCGCGTATCGCCGCGAGCTCGGCGTCGGCGTCGCCGAAGCCGATGTTCTCTTCCGCGCTCATGGCGAAGATCGCCGCGTCCTGCGGCACCAGCCCGATTCTTTCGCGAAGCGCCGCCGGATCCACGCGCCTCACGTCGACGCCGTCGATAAGGATGCGCCCGTCGGTCGGATCGTAGAAGCGCATCAGAAGCGCGAAGAGCGTCGACTTGCCGGCGCCCGACGGGCCGACGATCGCGACGCGCTCGCCCGGGCGCACGCTGAGGCTGACCGCGTGCAGCACCGGATAGCCGGAGCTGGCGTAGCCGAAGTGCACGTTCTCGAAGGTGATTGCGCCCTTGGCGGGCGCGGGCAGCGAGAGCGGGCGCTCGGGCGCGGCGATCTCCGGCTCGGTGGCGAGAATCTCCGCAAGCCGCTCGGTGGCACCGGCGGCCTGGCTGACCTCGCCCCAGACTTGGCTCAGCTCTCCAAGCGCTCCTGCGGCGAACACCGAATAGAGCACGAACTGGCCGAGGGTGCCGCCCGACATCTCGCCGGAAAGCACGGCATGCGCGCCGAGCCAAAGCACGCCGACGACGCTGCCGAAGACCAGGAAGATCGCAAACGCGGTCAGAAACGCGCGCGCGACGGACGCGATCCGCGCCGCTTCGAAGGCCTGGTCGACGAGCCTGGTGAAGCGGCCGATCGTGCGCGCCTCGAGCGTGTAGGCCTGAACCGTGCGCACGCCTCCGAGCGCTTCCGCCGCGAAGGCGGAGGCGTCGGCGAGGCGGTCCTGTGCGAAGCGCGAATTGCGCCTGACGCGGCGCCCGAAAAGCACGAGCGGCAGCACGATCACCGGGATCACGATCAGGATCAGGCCGGAGAGGCGCGGGCTCGTCACCACCATCATGATGGTCGCGCCGAGGAAGAGCACGAGATTCCTGAGCGCGATCGAGGCGCTCGCGCCGACCGCCGACTTGATCTGCGTCGTGTCGGCGCTGAGCCGCGAGACGATGTCGCCGGAGCGCGCAACGTCGAAGAAAGCCGCGGAGAGGCGCATCAGATGCGTGAAGACATCGCGGCGGAGGTCGGCGACGATCCGCTCGCCGAGCGTCATCACAAGGTAGTAGCGGCCTGAGCTTGCGAGCGCGAGGAGGCCGGCGAGCACGATCAGCACCAGAAACGTCCGGTTGACGAAGCCGGCGTTGCTCGACGAGAAGCCGACGTCGATCATGCGGCGGATCGCGAGCGGCATGGCGAGCGTCGCGACGGCCGCGGCAACGAGCGCCCCAACGGCGGCCAGGGCGCGCCCCTTGTAGCGCGCGACGTAGGGGATCATCAGCGCGAGCGCGCGGAACCGGGTTCCTCCGCCGCCCGACATGGACGACAGACGCGAGGTGAGGGCCATAAACCGGCGATGGCGCAATCTTCGCTCAGGCGCAAGGGTGGTAACGGTGCCTTGATGCCGCAAGCCCGCTCCTATATAGAGCCGGCCGACCAATGGCCGCAGCCTCGGCCGCCCTTAAGCGCCATGCGCCCGGGCTCTTCACGCCAACCGGCGATGGCCCTGAACCGAGACAAGACGATGAAGAAAGACATCCACCCCGACTATCATCCGATCAAGGTGGTGATGACCGACGGGACCGAATACGAGACGCGCTCCACCTACGGGAAAGAGGGAGATGTGCTGCATCTCGACATCGACCCGAAGACGCATCCGGCGTGGACCGGGGGCGGCCAGCACCTGATCGATCGGGGCGGACGCCTGTCGCGCTTCAAGTCGAAGTTCGACACGTTCCTCGGCCCGAAGAAGGTTAGCGAATAGCGGTACGGCAACAGGGCTGTAGGTCGGTCGCGAGCTATTGCCGACTGCCTTATTGCCTCACTCCCTTATTGCCCTATTTCGCCGACTTCAGCGCCGCCGCCAGCTCGCGCAGCTGCGTGTTGACGGGATTGTCCTCCGCCTCCGGTGAGCCGTCCTCGAAGAGCGCTGCATCGATGCGCTCGACCCGCTTCTGCAGGCTGAGCGAGCGCGTGATCAACGTGCGGAACGGTTCGGGCAGCTCTTCCCAGCCGGGTCCGTTCATGTTGGTGGAGAGTTTTTCCAGGCGGATCTTCTTCTTTTCCTCGCGTGCGCGATCGGCGGTCATGTCGCCTTCGCGTACCGAGCGGTGGAGGAGCAGCCACGAGGCGAGCTGCATGAGCCGCGTGGTGAGGCGCATCGATTCCGTCGCATAGACGATAGAGGCAGGGCGCGGCAGCTCGCGTGCCGACCGGCGGCCGTCGCCGTCGAGATAGTCGGCCGTCTCCTCGACCAGCGCCATGCCTTCCTGAAACAGCATGCGGAATGTGTTCGACTGGGCATAGGCCCGGCCGAATGAGATCGGTTCCTTCGGATCGGTCTTCCGGCGCTTTGGATGCGGGTCCACGACTACTCCGACGAACCTTCGTGTACAAAAGCTCGCGGAAGCAGCCAAATGCCCCCGCGGCCAAAGGGGAGTTTCGCGCGCGGCGCAGCCTGCTTCAATCCGATAGTTACGAAATGGTGAAGAAAAATGCAGCGCTTGCGTGGTTAGGAAAAGGTCGCCGGCAGCACGCGCTCCTAGGCATAGCCGATGTTGGGATCGTGGATGGCGAGCCCCTCCGCGACGTGGGTGTCGACTTAAATATCCGGGCCGGTCGAGACGAAGAAGGATTTGAGCTCCGCGAGAACCGGGTGCAAGCAACGCACCGAGCGCGAAGGGTCGAGTAGCAGAAGCGGCCGGCTGCGTCTGCAAACGCTGAAGTCATGGCACCGGGGGAGTCGGGCGCCGGCATTTTCTCGACGAAATCGAAGCTGAACGCCGCCGCCTTGGGTATCGTCGCCCTCTGGAGAAGAAGACTAGGGAGAATTTGACGTTTGACGCCTGCCGCCCGCGCCCGTCACGAAAAAGCTCAGGGGGTAGAAAGGCTTGCCGGCCAAAAGAAAAAAGAGCCGCTCGGGGCGGCTCTAGAGAGTTTACAGGGAGGCGTCAAACAGAGTGGGCAAGAGCCACTCGCGTCCATCGCTGGACAGACGCATTAAGCTCCCTCAAAGGTTAACGCCGCGTAAACGAGCAGGACTTTTTTCTGGGCAGGGGCGTTAGCGCCGAAAGAACGCGTCCGCTGCCTTCAGATGCTTCTCCTTGGCCTCGATTTCCCGCGTCAGCCGGGAGATTTCATCCTGATAGAGCACGATCCGCGCCTTTAATTCGTCGACCGACAGATCGGCCAGGACTTCTCCCGGCTCGGGCTTCGCCGGCTTGCGTGGCCGGTCGTCGTCGAGAAAGGACATGGCTTTCCCCGCTCTTCGTCGTCACGCAGGATAACAGGCAGCGCGGTTCAATGTCAGCGTCCACGGTGCTAGGAATTTCAGCGTGGCGTAAGAGGGGGAGGCGAGATGGCCCGAGCGGGGACTGAGCCGGCGACGATGCGGGCGGTCGCCATCCAAGAGCCGGGCGGACCGGAGGTACTCGCGATCGAGGAGCGGCCGGTCCCGCGGCTTGGCGCCGGCGAGATCCTGGTCGCCGTCGCCGCCGCCGGGGTGAACCGACCCGACGTCATGCAGCGCAAGGGCCAATACCCGCCTCCGCCCGGCGCGCCCGATATTCCAGGACTTGAGATCGCTGGCGTGGTGACTGCGCTCGGCCAAGGCGCGACGCGCTTCAAGAAGGGTGCGCAAGTCATCGCGCTCGTTCCGGGTGGCGGCTACGCCGAATATTGTGCGGTGCCCGAATCGACGGCACTGCCGCTGCCAAAGCCGCTGACGCTGGTGGAGGGCGCCGCCGTGCCGGAGACCACGTTCACAGTCTGGCACAATGTCTTCGAGCGCGGCGGGCTCCGCCCCGGCGAGTGGCTTCTCGTTCACGGCGGTGCGAGCGGCATCGGCACGACCGCGATCCAGCTCGCCAAGGCATTCGGTGCTTTCGTCGTGGCGACTGCCGGCACGGATGAAAAGTGCAAGGCCCTGAAGCAGCTCGGCGCCGACCACGCCATCAACTACAAGTCCACCGACTTCGTCGAAGCGACGATCGAGGCCTCGCTCGGGCACGGTGCCGACGTGATCCTCGACATGGTGGGCGGCGACTATCTCATGCGAAACGCCGCCACCGCCGCTCCCGAAGGAAGGATCGTGCAGATATCGACGCTCGCGGGTTCGAAAACGGAGATCGACCTCCGGCAGATCATGATGAAGCGGCTGACGCTGACCGGCTCAACGCTCAGGAACCGCCCCGTCCCCTTCAAGGCGGAGCTGGCGCGGGCGCTTGAGGAGACCGTGTGGCCGATCATCAAGAAGGGGCGCTACAAGCCGGTGATCGACCGCGTCTTCCCGTTTGCGCGCGTCGTCGACGCGCACCGCCGCATCGATTCCGGTGAGCACATCGGCAAGATCGTCCTGACCATGGCAGAGTAGGGAGAAGGGCAGTAGGGGGTAGAGCAGTAAGGCAGTAGGCGTGAGGTGGTGCCCAGGACCCCACTGCCCTATTCCCTTGTTCCCTACTGCCTCATTCCGCTTCCTTGCCTCTTTCGCTCCGGTTGAATATATGAAGCCCAATTCCCGTCATTCCTGACGTCGAATGCGGTTTTCCCGGCGCCGATCCCCGGGAGAGCGCTTGAGGAGGATTTTTCATGGCGACAGCCCCGCTCATGCCCAAGGCGACCGCCGTCTGGCTGCTCGACAACACGACGCTGACCTTCGACCAGGTGGCGGCCTTCTGCGTTTTGCACCCGCTGGAGATCAAGGCGATCGCCGACGGCGACGCCGCGCAGGGGATCAAGGGCATGGACCCGATCCTCTCCGGCCAGCTCACGCGCGAGGAGATCGAGAAGGCGGAGGCCGACGCGAACTACCGCATGAAGATTCTGGAGCCGAAGGTGCGAGTGCCGGAGGTGAAACGGCGGGGCCCGCGCTATACGCCGGTCTCGAAGCGCCAGGATCGGCCGAATGCGATTCTTTGGCTTGTGCGCAACCATGCGGAGTTGAAGGACTCGGCGATCATGCGCCTCGTCGGCACCACCAAGCCGACCATCCAGGCGATCCGTGACCGCACGCACTGGAACTCCGCGACGCTGACGCCGACCGATCCGGTCACGCTCGGGCTCTGTACGCAGCTTGAGCTCGACATGGAAGTCAGGAAGGCCGCGAAGGCCGCACCGCCACCGCCCGAGCCGCAGGGCGCGCGTCTTCTCTCCGCCGAGGAGACGACGGCGCTCCGCGCGCGCCAGGAGGAGTCGGAGGCGGCTGCGCGCATGCTCTTCACCGGCGAGGGCGCCAGCGGTCGCGGCGGGCGCGACGAGATGACCGCGGATTCGGTGTTCGCGAAACTCAAATCGCCGAAGAACGACCAGGACTGACCGCGCCAAGCGGTCGTGCAGCCATTCCCCTCATCCTGAGGAGCGAGGCGCGCAAGCGCGCCGAGCCTCGAAGGATCGGATGCCAAGTCGAGTCGGAGCTGCGCTCTTCACCCTCGTGGTTCGAGGCTCGCTCCGCGCGCACCTTAGCATGAGGGTGTTGAGGGAGTTCAGCGAGCGTTGAGGCGCGTGGGGGCAAGACCGTGCCGAGCTTCGATTTCCTCTCCGAGCCGCCCTTCTTGGCGGTCGCGCTCACCGCGCTTATCGCCGCGACAGTGCGCGGTTTCTCCGGGTTCGGCGGCGCGCTGATTTTCGTGCCGGTCGCGGCGGCGTGCTACAGCCCGAAGGTCGCCGCCGGCGTCCTCTATGTGGTCGACACGCTGCTGATCCTGCCGCTTGTGATCAACGCCGTCGGCAAGGTCGACTGGCGCGAGATCATGCCGCTCGGTATCGGCGCTGCCGTGACCGTGCCGGCCGGCGTGGCGGTGCTCGTCTATGTCGACCCGATCCCGCTGCGCTGGGGTCTGTCGCTCGCGATTCTCATCTCCGTCGGTCTCCTTGCGGCCGGTTGGCGCTACCGCGGACCGACGCGCGCCTGGCTGTCGGTGCTCGTCGGGGCGGTCGCCGGATTCATGGGCGGCTCGGCCCAGATTGCGGGGCCGCCGGTCCTGATCTACTGGCTCGGCCGGCAGGTAGTGTCCGCGACGATGCGGGCGAACGCCATCGTCTTCTTCCTGTTCACGACGGTTATCTCCGGCATCTCGTTTTACGTCGGCGGCATCTTCACCAGCGAGGTGATGACGCTCTCCGTCGCGCTTCTTCCGTTCTACGGGCTCGGGATGTTCGTCGGCAGCAGGCTCTTCGGCCGGGCCGGCGAAGGCACGTATCGCTGGATCGCCTACGTGACGATCCTCGTCTCGGCCGTCGTCTCGATGCCGGTGTTCGGGTGAGCATTGGCGATCACCCAACATCCTCATGCTGAGGCGCTCCATTCCGCCCCTTCGAGGCTCGCTTCGCTCGCACCTCAGGATGAGGGCGGAATGGAGCCTCGAAGCACGCAGCGCTGCCCGTCCAAGGCGCTCTTTCTATGCCGCTGACAATTGCTCAAGCGTCGCTTCGTCGACGTCGTAATTGGCGTAGACGTTCTGCACGTCGTCGTCGTCCTCAAGCACGGCGATGAGCTTCATCAAGGTCTCCGCCTTGTCGCCTTCAACCGGCGCCAGCGTCTGCGGCTTCCACACGGCGCGGACGGATTCCGCTTCCCCGAGCTTCTCTTCGAGCGCCCGGGCGACCGGATTTAGATCCTCGAACGCCGTCTGGATTACGTGCCCGTCGGCGCCGCTCGTCACGTCGCTCGCGCCGGCATCGATCGCCGCTTCGAGAACGGTGTCCGCGTCCCCGGCCGAAGCCGGATAGACGATCTCGCCGACGCGGTCGAACATGAAGCCGACCGAGCCGGTCTCGCCCATCGCTCCGCCGTGCTTGGTGAAATAGGAGCGCACCGCGCCCGCCGTGCGGTTGCGGTTGTCGGTCAGCGCCTCGACGATCAGTGCGACGCCGCCCGGGCCATAGCCCTCGTAGCGGACCTCTTCGTAGGAATTGGCGTCGCCGCCCGCCGCCTTGTTGATTGCGCGCTCGATATTGTCCTTCGGCATCGACTGCGCACGCGCGTTCTGAATGGCGAGGCGCAGGCGCGGATTGCCGTCGGGGTCAGGGCCGCCGACCTTGGCGGCGACCGTCACTTCGCGCGCGAGCTTGGAGAACAGCTTGGACTTCGCCGCGTCCTGCCGTCCCTTCTTGTGCATGATGTTCTTGAACTGCGAATGGCCTGCCATGAGGGCCCCTGTCACGTGTCCGTAGTGTCTGGCGGTGGGCCGAGGATATAGGCGGCGTGAAAGCAGGCGTAAAGCCGTGGCGCCGTGGACGGCGCCCGGTGCAGACCTTGTGCTTCAGGGCGCGCGCAGGCGCGCCACCAGGGCAAGCGGCCGGTCTGCGAGGCGATAAATCGCGCGGCGGCAGGGCGGCTCGACGAAGCGCCAGACCGCCCAGGCGGAAGCGATCATGAAGGCGATTGTCAGCGCGACGAGGACGGGCGCGGCGAAGTCTCCCTCGAAGCGGTTGAGCAGCATGAAGCCGACGTGCTGATGCAGGAGATAGAGCGGGTAGGTCAGCCCGCCGATTGCGGCGACCGCCGCGGCGGGGATCGGCAGGCTGCGGATTTGCACCGCGGCGGCGACCAAGGCGACGGCCCCGACGCCGCAAAGGACGAGCGCCAGGGTGCTTGTGGCGGTGTGGTAGTGGTCGCGGAACCAGGCGGCGCCGATCATGACCTGGTCGAGCGCGACCAGAACCGAAAGCACCAACAGCGTGCGGGTCAGCAGGCTCCGATCGCCGCGTCGAAGCAGATAGATCACGACGCCCGCCGCGAAGAAGCCGCTGTGGTCGGTGACGAACAGCTTTTGAAGGAGTCCCGAGCCGAGCAGGTGCTCGTTCAGCATCGAGATCGCGAGCCAGGCGATCAGCATCAGCTGCGTGAAGCGCGGAAAGATACCGGTGGCGATCAGAAGCGCCATCCATCCGTAGAAGACGAGCTCGTAGACGATCGACCAATAGGCGCCGTCCATGAAGGGCTGGCCGGCGGCCGGCGAGAAGACGAAGAGGTTCGCCACCCATTGCGTGAGCGACGTCTCGAAGCGCGGCGCGCCGATCAGCATGGTCACCAGGAACGTCGCCGTCATGCAGAAGATGAAGGCCGGGTAGATGCGCGCGAAGCGGGCGACCGCGAACTGCAGCCAATGACGGCCCTCGGCCGACCAGGCGATGACGAATCCGCTGATGACGAAAAAGAGATCGACGCCGAGATATCCGTATTTCGTCACCGGAACGAGCGCCGGGAGCGATACGCGGGTCAGGTCGTCGGCCGCGGCGCCGCGAAACGAATAGTGGAAGAGGACGACGCTCAGCGCCGCAAAGAGCCGCAGGATGTCGAGGCCCTCTATGCGATCGCGTTCCGACGAGCCTTTCACCGACGCCTCCTCAAGCAGGATCGCCGATGCTTAACAGGGGCTTTCGCGGCGGCGCTCGATTCTTCCTGTTAGGGTTTATTCCGGCCGCCGATGCAGCCGAGGATCAACCCGGCGGCCGCTCGCGCGTCGTCTCTTCGAACGTGTCCAACCCGTCTTCGAGGTGCATCCAGAAGAGTTTTGACGTCACGTAGGCTTGGCTGTCCGGGACGAGCCGGTCGGCCTCGTCGAAGAGGCCGGCGTGGATGTAGATCTCGCCCTTGAGCTCCTCGTGCTCGTAGCTGATCGGCGTGCCGCAATCGGCGCAGAACGAGCGGGTCACGTGCGCCGACGAGCGGCGCCGCTTCGGGTTCCCTTCGAAGACCACCTGATCTGTCTTGAAGCCCGCCCACACGACGGCCGGCGCGCCGGTCTGCCGGCGGCAGTCCTTGCAGTGACACCAGCTCACCTGGAACGGCTCGGCGCTTGTGGTGAAGCGGACCGCGCCGCAGGAGCAGCGGCCGTGGAGAGCCGCATGCGGGGCGCCGCTCACGGCGCAGTTCCGAAATCCGGCTCCGCCGGCGGCAGGCCCGGGCCCATCCGAAGCGGAGCGATGCGGCTCGCAAGCCCGCTCTGATCGTCGATCTCGACCGCAAGCCCGGAAAGCGTGCCGGGTCCGAGCGCCGGCTCAAGCCGCCCGGAGGGAATCTTGGTGGTGGAGCGCCTGAGCGGCTCGTCCTTCTCCATGCCGATTACCGAATTGTAGTCGCCGCACATGCCGACGTCGGTCATGTAGGCGGTGCCGCCGGCGAGAATCTTCCAGTCGGCGGTCGGCACGTGCGTGTGCGTGCCGATGACGAGGGAGGCGCGGCCGTCGACGAAAATACCCATGGTCTGCTTCTCGCTCGAGGCCTCGGCGTGGAAGTCGATCACCGCCGCGTCGCAGCCGCTTCGAAGCGCACAGGCGGAAAGCTCGCGCGCGACCGCCTGGAACGGGTCGTCGAGCGCCGGCATGAAAAGGAGGCCCATGACGTTGACGACCAGAACGCGCGCGCCGTTCTTCGCGGTGTAGACGTTGGCGCCGCGGCCGGCGGTGCCGGGCGGATAGTTGGCGGGCCTCAAGAAGCGCTCGTAGCGGTCGGCGAACGTCAGCGCCTCGCGCTGATCCCAGACGTGGTTGCCGGTCGTCACGCAATCGGCGCCGGCGGCGATCAGCTCGCGCAGGATATCCTCGGTGATGCCGAAGCCGCCGGCGGCGTTCTCGCCGTTCACGACCACGAAGTCGAAACGGTGCCTCTCGATCAGGCCCGGAAGTTGCGCGATCACCGCCACGCGGCCGGAGCGTCCGACGACGTCGCCGAGAAAGAGAAGCCTCACGTCTGCGGCTCCGCTTCGATCAGCTCGTGCTCCGTCGCGATCATGGAAAGGCGCTCGTCGTGCGACTCGACCGGAACGCAATCGACCTCCTGGCAAGCGAACGCGATGCCTGCGATGCGCGGCTTCCTTCCTCGCGCGTGGAGATCGGCGATCGCTGAGTTGTAGTGCCCGGCTCCGTAGCCGATGCGGCCGCCGCTTCGATCGAAGGCGGAAAGTGGCGCGACGATGAAGTCGGGGTCGATCTTCGGCTGGCCGGCATTCGGGTGGTGCGTGCCGAAGACGCCGGGCTCGAGGCAGTCCTCGCCGTCGAAACGGCGGAAGAACATCTTGCGCTTCTCGATGACCGGCATGGCGACCTTGCCGCCGGCGCTGTTGATGTCGTCGATTAGGCCGCGCGGATCGATCTCGTCGCGCATCGGCCAGAAGAGCGAGACGGTCTCGCCGGGCCTGATCAGCGACCGCAGCCGCGCTACGGCGCGCTCGGACGCCAGGCGCCGCTCCTCGTCCGTCATCGCCGCCCGGCGCGCCAGTCCGAGCGCGCGGAGTTCTGCCTTGCTGACGGTCGAATTGAGCATTCTGGCAAACGGCTCCTGGAGTTCGACCAAAGGGACAGAGAAGACGCATGGCCGCGACGGCCGTTGGAGTTTTCGATCCCGGGAACCTACTCGCGTAGGTGGGCGCCGTATGTCCGAGCCCACGGGCCCGGTCAGGGACAGCTCCCTAAGAATCGATAAGGCCCCGAGAATTGTTCTCCTGACGCACCGCGCAGCCACGCGGGGACAACATATAAGTTGCATCGCGAGGTCGAGCAAACGGGATCGCGACGACGAGAGACTCGTGGCAAAGGCCGGCTACCGGCTGGGCTTGCCGCGCACCGCCGCGCCGGGCGGCGGGTACTCGATCGTGTCGCGCAACTCGCGGATCGTGTCGGGGCGGAATCTCGGGACCTGCAATTCTCCCTTCTCCTGCCAGCCGTGGACCGCCTCCTCCGCGTCCCTTGTCTTCTTCGCGTCGAGACCGCCATCGCGCCCGAGGTAAAGCGTCTGAGAGGGGAACGCGAAGCCGGTTCCGCTTTTTTCCACGATCTCCATGCAGCGGAGCAGCAGATCCTCCTGGATCTCGAGGAACTCCTGGTAGTCGCGCGCATGGACGTAAGCGAATAGCTCGAGGTCGATCGAGTAGGCGGCGAGCGCCACGAGCCGCACGCGCGCCGGATCGGGATCGACCTTCGGATGAGCGTAGAACATCGCGCGCAGCTCCTGCAGCAGATAGCGGATCTGGTCGGTGCTCGTCTCGTAGCGAAGGTTGAGCGTCGGGTGGAACCAATAGCGGTCGCGCTGCGTGTAGTTCTCGATGTGGAGCGAAGCGAATTCGCCGTTCGGGACGGTGAGCACGGTCCGGTCGAGGGTGCGGATTCGCGTGGAGCGGATGCCGATGTCCTCGATGGTCCCCAACCTGTCGCCGAAACCGCAGAAGTCGCCGATGCGAACGGGGCGGTCGGCGATCAGCGTCAGGCTGCCGATCAGGTTCTCGAAGAGCTTCTGCGCGCCGAGCGCGATGGCGAGGCCGCCGATACCGAGGGCGGCGAGACCGGTCGTGACGTTGAACCCGAAGGCGTGCAGAAGCGCAGCGAAGAAGAGCACCGCGAGGACCGCCTTGAAGGCGCGGTTCAGGAAGCTCACGGCGGAATAGGCGGTGAGCTGACCGCGCCGCGACATCTGGCCGAGGACGAAGTCCGCGCCTGCGTCGCCGATCCGCCACAGCAGCCACGCGAAGGCGAACCAGCCGGCGATCTGCGTCAGGAACATCGCGTAATAGCGCGCGAGCACCGAGACGCCCGTGGAATGTATGGCGATACCGAAGATGATCGCGGTAATGAGCAGTCGCGCCGGGCTGGCCGAAGCGTTGACGAAGCGGGTCAGCGGGCCTTCGCCGTAGAAGCGCTTGACCAGCGCCACGAAGACGCCGCGCGCCGCCGTCAGCAGCCAGGCGATGGCGAAACTGATGCAAAGCGTGACGACAAGCGCCGCCCAGTGCGAAATCGGCGCGCCGAAGACGGAGGGTCCGGCGGGGAACCAGTCGATCAGCGGCGCGCTCAAAGCGCCGTTCGCGGCGGAAACGCTGGCAAGCGACTGGATATCGGCAAGAGTCTCGGCTGAGACCACCCACACCGGCTTGCCGTCACGCTCGACGCGCTTGGCGAGTAGCTGCTTCGTTTCGCCGTTCGGCATGTTGAGCGACCCGAAGGGATCGAGGTTCTCGGCAAGTCCGTCGTCGACGCGGCCCTGCGGATCGCCGCTGAGCTCGGCCGGTGTGATGACGCTGCCGGCGCGGTCGAGCATCTCCTGGAAGCGGCGCGCGAGATCAGCCCCCGACAGCGCCGACCGGCCGACGCCGGCGCTTACCTTGTCCTGCTCGAAGAAGCGCACGGCGCGCTCGTAGTCTCCGGCGCCGAGGGCGCTGATGAGCCCGGCGACAAGCCCCTGCGGCGTGTCACGCCCGAGCGGGTCCTTCTGCACCCCGGCCGCGCTTTCGGGCGGCGTTGCCGCGGGGGTCGTGGGAATCTGAGCCGCAGCAGTCGTGACCGCGGCGAAGAGCAGCAGGACGGCGAGCAAAGCGCTGAACGGCGATGTCGTTGTCTTGGGCATTTCTCTGGCCGCATTTTGTCAGAGGGCGCGCACGCTACACGCATTCGAAGCGAGGGCAAACTCGACGGGTCGCTGCCGAGCCGCCGCGGGGCCCCGGCTTTTGCCGCGTCACGAATCCGGTTGCATCGCGCGAGCGGACAAAGATGATTGAAATCAATGCCGTCGCGACGCCCGTCGCCGCAAGAAGGGCATGCGGGAGGAGCAAGGAATGACCAGCCGCTACCACGAAGTCTACGAAAGCTGGCGGCGCGACCCTGAAGGGTTCTGGGGCGGCATCGCATCGGCGGAGATCGACTGGCTGAAGCCGTGGGACAAGGTCTTCGACGAAAGCCTCGGCGTCTACGGCCGCTGGTTCTCCGGCGCCGAATGCAACACGTGCTTCAATTGCGTTGATCGCCACGCCGCGAAACGGCCGGACGCGACGGCGATTATCTATGACAGCCCCGTCACGGGTAAGAAGCGGCGGATCAGCTACGGCGAGCTTCTTGCGGACGTGCAGGCGCTTGCCGCCGTGCTGCGGGGCTTCGGCGTCGCGAAAGGCGACCGTGTCATCCTCTATCTGCCGATGATCCCGGAAGCGGCGATAGCGATGCTCGCCTGCGCGCGCCTCGGCGCGATCCACTCCGTCGTGTTCGGCGGCTTTGCGGCGCCGGAGCTTGCGACGCGCATCGACGACGCCAAGCCGAAGCTCATCGTGTCCGCCTCGTGCGGCATCGAGCCGGGGCGCGTGGTCCGCTACAAGCCGCTGCTCGACGCGGCGATCGGACATGCCAAGCACAAGCCCCAAGTGTGCCTCATCCTGCAGCGCGAGGAAGAACGCTGCGAGCTCATCGCCGGACGCGACCACGATTACGCGGAGGCGGTCGCCAAGGCGCATGGGCGCGCGGTCGAATGCGTGCCGCTGAAAGCCACCGACCCGCTCTACATCCTCTACACGTCGGGCACGACCGGCCAGCCGAAAGGCGTGGTGCGCGACAACGGCGGCCACATGGTCGCGCTCAAATGGTCGATGAAGGGGATCTACGACATCGATCCGGGCGAGACATTCTGGGCGGCGTCGGACGTCGGCTGGGTCGTCGGGCATTCCTACATCGTCTACGCACCGCTGCTGCACGGTTGCGCGAGCGTGCTCTACGAGGGGAAGCCCGTCGGCACGCCCGACGCCGGCGCTTTCTGGCGCGTGATCTCCGAGCACAACGTCGCTGCGCTCTTCACGGCCCCGACGGCGTTTCGCGCCATCCGCCGCGACGACCCGGAGGGGAGCTTCATCCCAAAATACGACCTGTCGAAATTCCGCACGCTCTTCCTCGCCGGCGAGCGCGCCGACACCGCCACCATCGAGTGGGCCGAGCATCATCTCGGGCGGCCGGTGATCGATCATTGGTGGCAGACGGAGACCGGCTGGTCGATCTGCGCCAACCCGGCCGGGCTCGGCCTGATGCCGGTCAAATACGGTTCGCCCGGCGTGCCGATGCCGGGCTACGACCTTCGCGTCCTCGACGATGCCGGGCACGAGGTCGCCGCCGGCACGCTCGGCAACATCGTGGTGAAGCTGCCGCTGCCGCCGAGCGCGCTGCCGACGCTGTGGAATGCCGATCAGCGCTTCCGCGACTCCTATCTCGCGGAATTTCCCGGCTACTACAAAACCGCGGACGCCGGCTACAAGGACGAGGACGGCTACGCCTTCGTGATGGCGCGCACCGACGACATCATCAACGTCGCCGGCCACCGGCTCTCGACCGGCGCGATGGAGGAGGTGCTTTCCGGCCATCCCGACGTGGCGGAATGCGCGGTGATCGGCGTCGCCGATCAGCTCAAGGGGCAGGCGCCGTGCGGCTTCGTGGTGCTGAAGGCGGGCGCGTCGCGCGAGGCCGCCGAGCTGCAGGCGGAGTGCGTCGCGCTGGTGCGCGAGGCGATCGGCCCGGTCGCCGCCTTCCGCATGGTGCATATCGTGAAGCGATTGCCGAAGACGCGCAGCGGAAAGATCCTCCGCGCCACGATGCGCCAGATCGCCGACGGCGAGACGCCGAAGGTTCCCGCCACCATCGACGACCCGGCGATCCTGGATGAGATCAAAGAGGTGCTGATCAGCGGCTAGCGGCGGGCGGTGCGGCATGGCAACCGGGAAGCACATCGTCGTGGTCGGCGCCGGCATCGTCGGCGCGTCGATCGCCTGGCATCTGGTTGCGGCCGGCGCGCGCGTGACCGTGGTCGACGCAGGTGCCGCGGGCGGCGTCGCGACCGCCAATTCCTTCGCCTGGATCAACGCCAGCTGGGGCAATCCCGAGCCCTATTTCCGCCTGCGCATTCGCGCGATGGCGGAGTGGCGCCGGCTTGCGGCGGCGCTGCCTGAAATCCCGCTCACCTTTTCGGGCGGGCTACTCTTCGACCTGCCGGCGGCAAAGCTTCAGGCCTATGCCGACGAGCACGGCGCATGGGGCTACGGCATCCGCCGCGTCGACCGCGCCGAGATTCTTCAGATCGAGCCGAACCTTGCGGACCCGCCGGAGAGCGCGCTTCACGTGGCGGAGGAAGGCGCGGTGGAGCCTGGCCTCGCCGCCAGCATGCTGCTTCAAGACGCCACGAAGCGCGGCGCAAGACTCATGCCGCGCACGCCCGTCTCCGCGCTGATCGAGAAAGCCGGAGCGGTTTCAGGCGTCGAAACGATAGAGGGTCCGCTTTCAGCCGACGAGGTCGTGCTCGCGGCCGGCGTCGGCACGCCGGCGCTTGCCGCCACCCTCGGGATCGAGGTCCCGATGTCGATGCCGCCGGGTCTCCTCGTCTATTCGCGTCCGCATGCGCGGGTCCTGAACGGCCTGGTGCTCGCGCCTGAGCTCCACATGCGGCAGACCGCCGACGCGCGGATCGTCGCGGGCGCGGATTTCGGCGGTGGCGACCCGGGCGCCGACCCGGAGGCGAAGGCCGCCGCGCTCTTCGCCGCGACGAAAGCGAGGCTCTTGAACGCCGCCGAGCTTGCGTTCGATTTCCGCACGATCGGGGAGCGCCCGACCCCGGCCGACGGCTTTCCGATCGTCGGCCGGCCGCAAGGCGTCGCCGGCCTCTATCTCGCCGTCATGCATTCCGGCATCACGCTTGCGCCGGCGATCGGCCGCTTCGCCGCCGACGAGCTTCTGACGGGCCGCCGCGACCCGCTGCTTTTGCCTTACGGCTCCGAGCGCTTTTCCTGACGCGGCGCTCCTCGAGCGCTCTTTGGCTGCTCTCGGAGCGGACGAGGCGAAGAGCCGCCTACTTCGATGTGTTCAGCGCCACGGCGGCGCGGATGAGCGCCTTGAAGCGCCTTCTCATCGATTTTGTCGCCCTCATGGAAGTCGATGGCGCGCCTCACATTGCCGTCGAGGCTGGAGTTGAAGAGGCGTGACGGATCCTTGAGCGCGGCGCCCTTGGCGAAGGTCAGCTTCACTTTGTCCTTGTAGGTCTCGCCCGTGCAGATGATGCCGTCGTGCTCCCACACGGGAACGCCCAGCGGGCTCGACGGCTTTCGCCATTTCACCTCCTCGACCATTTCGGGGTCGGCCTCTTTGATGAGACTTCGGACGCGCGCGAGCGTCTCGCCGCGCCAATCGCCGAGCGCCGCGATCCTCGCATCGATCAGGTGGGAGGGGGAGGCGCTGCCCTTTGCTTCCTTCGAGGCTGATCTTCTTCATGGTTGTTGTCGATCGCCTATCACCGTGTATCGCCAGTTAGCACGTACGACGCGTTGGCCGCAGGCGTAGCCGGCCCCCTCTCGAATGCCATGGAACGGCGGATTACGGTTCGCTTATCCGCCCCTAGACTCGCCTAGCACATTTTCGGCTCCAGCTCCCTTATCGTCCCGTGGATATCTGCAAACATCTCCTCGTCGCCGAATGCCTTTGCGGCGAAAGCCATTGAGTGGAGCGCTCGGAAAAAGTAATTCAATGCGTCGTCTGCGTGCTCTTCCGTTCGGTAGGATTTGAACTCCCCTTTCACATCGAACCGTGTCGGGATGCCGCCGTACATGTCCATAATGTGCGGAGAGGCCCCATGAACGAAACCAGAATACGCCTTGGTGATGATTCTTCCCGCAGTACTGGCCCGCGAAAAGTCAGCGCCGAAACACTCATTTATGTAGGCGCTTATTTTGGCTCGCCGGACCATGCCCCGACTTTGATGGAATTCCATAACGTTTGATGGGTCAGAGAATTCTTCAGCATAAAAATATTCGAGGTAACTATGGTGCAGGGGTGTGAGTGCACCACGAATGGCACCAAGCGACAAGAAAATCACGTCCTCCTGGAGTTCGTCGACCGTGCGCTGGGTTACGCCCTGCTCCTGAAACAGGCCCTTCTCTAACAAGGCCTCAATCGCATACAGGCCGCTAATTGTTCTGGCCAACTTTTGCACGATGGCCTGATGAACGGTGCGCTCAGCATAGCGGAATACAAATCCGTCTTCCCATGCTTGTCGCTTTGGCGGAGGCACGCGTCGCTCCAGGAGCCGGAAGGCACGTTCGAGCACCTGCAAGATGGGTACGAAATGCTGAACACTGCTGCTCATAGAATCAATCTACGCCTGCCCGTAATCAGGGGTTTGGACGAAGGCTTTGGGATGCACGAATCGCACCCTACCTCAGACGCACGACCGTAGTTCGGGCGAAGGTGCTTAGCATCCAGGCGATGCGGGGTGTACGCAGCCGGGGAAGAGGACCCAACCACATCGTGGAAGCGGAGCATCGAAGGGCCGATTGCGCGTGCCCGGGCCCCTTGTTGATCTGTGTCATGGAGCCGTAATGCGCGCCGGCTAGCGTTTTCGGGCGCGCGCCCGAAGTCGCCGGAAACCGCGCTTTTCCGCGCCGGAAGCGCGCAAGAACGAGAAGAAGAAGCATGTCCGCGGGCTCGACCAAGCGTTTGCCGAACATGCCGGAGGCGCATGCCGCGCCGTTGCCGGTCGACGCCTTGATGGAAGAAGTGCTGGCGCTTCGCGCCGCGGTCGCCGGCGCCGCGGCGTCGCTCGTCGCCCGCCTCGGCGCTGAGCCCGAGGACGCCGCGATCGCCAATCTCGCGCACTATCTGGCACTTCGTCATCACGACCTTCGCGCGCTGCAAAGGCAATTGATGTGGCGCGGGCTCTCCTCGCTCGGGCGGCTCGAGAGCCGCGTGCTGCCGACGCTCGACGCGGTGCTTGCCGCGCTCTCGGCGATCACCGGCAAGCCGAGCCCGTTTCCCGCTCCGACGGAGGAGACCTTCTTCGCCGGCGAGGTCAGGCTCGCCGAGGCGACCGACGCGCTCTTCGGCACGCAGCCGGCGCACCGGCGCACCCGCATCATGGTCACGCTGCCGAGCGAGGCCGCCGGCAATCCGGCGCTCGTCCTCGACCTTGCGCAGCGCGGCATGGACATCGCGCGCATCAACTGCGCGCATGACGGCAACATCGCCTGGCGGGCGATGACGGAAAACGTCCGCGCGGCGAGCGATGCCGTCGGCCGGCGGATCTCCGTGCTCATGGACATTGCCGGCCCGAAGATCCGCACCGAGGCCGTGCTCGGGCGCGACGCGAAGCCGAGACTTCAGGCCGGCGAGGCGTTCCGGCTGGTCGCTGCGGGACCGCCGCGCGCGAGCGCCGACGTTCCTTTTTCCGCCGCCGTCTCGCTGCCGGAGATGGTGACGCGGCTCGTCCCCGGCGACCGCCTGCTCTACGACGACGGAAAGCTCGAGGGCGTCGTCGAGAGCGTCGGCGACGGCGAGGCGATCGTCCGCGTCGGCCGCACCAAGGCCGGCGGAACGAAGCTCAAGCCGGAGAAGGGCATCAACCTCCCCGACACCGCGCTCGGCCTCTCGCCGCTGACCGCCAAGGACGAGGACGATCTTTCCGCCGTCATCGAATGCGCCGACATGATCGGCTATTCCTTCGTCAGCCAGGCGGACGACATCGATCTCCTCGACGCCGCCTTGGCGCGCCGCGGCACGCGCCGTCGGAAGCTCGGCCTCGTCGCCAAGATCGAGCGGCCGGAGGCGGTGAAGAATCTCCCCGATCTCATCGCGCGCGCCCGCGGCCGGCCGTTCGGGGTGATGATCGCGCGCGGCGACCTCGCCGCCGAGATCGGCTTCGAGCGCGTCGCGGAGATGCAGGAGGAGATTCTGTGGATTTGCGAGGCGGCCGGCGTTCCCGCGATCTGGGCGACGCAGGTGCTTGAGGACCTGGTCAAGCACGGCATGCCGTCGCGCGGCGAGATGACCGACGCCGCCGCTGCGGCCCGCGCCGAGTGCGTCATGCTGAACAAGGGGCCGGCGGTTGGCGTCGCGGTCGGGGTGCTCGACCGGCTGCTCGCGCGCATGGACGCGCACCTCTTCAAAAAGACCCCGACGCTCCGCGCGCTGAAATCCTGGTGAGAGGGAGAGCGTTCGCGGCCGGTTGACGCAAGCCCGCGAGTCGGCATCGCGTGCGGCTGGTGCTAAGAGCGGCCGCACGGAGGACTTAGATGCCGCTTGAGAACAAGGTCGCGATCGTCACCGGCGGAGCGAAGGGGATCGGCTTCGCCGTCGCCAAACGCTTCGCGGCCGACGGTGCGCGCGTCGTCGTCGCCGACATCGACGAGGATGCGGGCAGCCGCGCCGTCGAAGAGATCGGCGCGCACGGCGCCGTGCGCTTCATCCGCTGCGACGTCGGCGACAAGGCGGACGTCGACAATCTCGTCGCGGCGACGGTGCAGAGCTGGGGCTCGGTCAATGTGTCTGGTGTCGAACGCCGGCATCGTGCACGGCGCCGACTTCCTCGAGATCGCCGAGGCGGATTTCGATCGCGTCATCCGCGTCAATCTGAAGGGGATGTTCCTTGTCGGCCAGGCGGTGGCGCGGCAGATGGTGAAGCAGATCGAGGACGGCGGCGCTCCCGGCGCGATCGTCAACATGAGCTCCATCAACGCCGTCGTCGCGATCGGCAACCAGGTGCCCTATTCGGCCTCGAAGGGTGGCGTCATGCAGCTCACCAAGGTGATGGCGCTGTCGCTCGCGCCCTACGGCATCCGCGTCAACGCGATCGGGCCGGGCTCGATCATGACGGAGATGCTTGCCGCGGTGATGAGCGACAAGGCGGCGCGAAATCGTGTGCTGTCGCGCACGCCACTCGGGCGGCTCGGCGATCCGGCGGAGATCGCGGCAATCGCGGCCTTCCTCGCCTCCGACGAGGCGAGCTACGTGACCGGCCAGACCATCTACGCCGACGGCGGACGCCTGCCGCTCAACTATACGGTGGCGGTGAAGGAGGATTAGGCCACGGCAAGGCAGCGTAGGCCAGGCCGCTGTCCTTACGGAGACGAGAGATCCATCTTCTCCACGACGCACGCGCCGCCCGCCGCTTCGAGCCGCTTGCAAAAGCCTTCGGCTTCAGCTCGCGTCCCTGCCTCGATAAGCACGTGGTAGAAGCTGCTTGTGCCGCCGCCGGTCATGACGCTGCGGACGATCCTGGGCGTCTGCCCGGAGAGAATTGCCGGGAACCTGTTTTGAAGCTCCTCATACGCGGCCTTGGCGCGCGGTTCGGAGAAGCTGCCGGCGACCTGCGCTCCCCATGACGCCTCGACCGCCGCCGCGCTGGTTAAGGCGAGGGGACTGCCTGTGATCTGGCCGAGAATCAACGCGGCCAGTGCCGCGAAAAACGGGCCTCGCATGACCCACCTCCGAAGGTTCGCGCCGGGATTTCGTGTTCCGGCCACCCGACTACTTGCGCACGGTACTTGCTGCGGCGAAAGCACCTGTGCTCAATAGTTCCGATAGCGACGTTCTATCGGTGCGAAGCTCGACTTCGGCGCGACGCAGGCCGACCTGATTTCGTGGCGCCGGAGCGGCGGTTGAGTGGAGTGCATTGATGGCGGAGCAGTCCCTCAGCAAGATCCTCGAAGAAACCTTCGTGCGCTGCCGCGACATGGAGGTCCCGCTCGCCGACCGGCTGCAGGCCTTCGCGAACGAGGTGCGCCGCATGGGCCCGCACTTCCAGACGGCGGTCGACAGTCTCGTGGAGCGACTGATGGAGAACGGCGCGGGGGCGACGGCGCCAAAAGTCGGCGAGGCGATGCCGCCATTCGTCTTGCCGGACGAGAATGGCAGGCTCGTCAGCCTCCAGGATCTTCTTCAGGCGGGTCCCGTCGCGATCGCGTTTCATCGCGGCTACTGGTGCCCCTATTGCCGGATCAACATCAACGCGCTCGCGCGCGCGGAGAAAGAGATCGCCGTGGAGCAAAGGCACGTGGCGGCGATCGTGCCCGATCGACAGCGGTTCACGAGCTGGCTCAAGACCGATGCCGAAGCGCCGTTCCCGATCCTGACCGACATGGACAACGGCTACGCGATGTCGCTCGATCTTGCGATCTGGGTCGGGGACGAGATGAAGGAGCTGATGGTGGGGTCGGGCTGGGATCCATCCGTCTCGCAGGGAACCGACGACTGGGCGCTGCCGATTCCGGCCACTTTCATCGTCGGCACGGACGGCAGAGTCACGGCGCGCTTCGTCGATCCGGACTACCGCATGCGGATGGCGATCGAGGACATGGTCGCCGCGCTCCGATCGACGGACTAGATCGACGCCAATGATCCGAAACTTCTGCCGACGAGCCTCCTGACAGAAGGCTGTCAGGAGGGGTATGGGATGCTGTCTCCGTCGTCGAGAAGAGGAGACATTTCCGATGTCCAAGTTCACGCCCGCCAATGCCGCCGTGTGGTTCGAAATCCCGGTCACCGACATGAAGCGTGCCAAGGCGTTCTACGAAGCCGTGCTCGAAACCGAGCTGAAAGACGAGAACGGCGGTCCAAATCCGATGGCGATGTTTCCCGCCAAGGAAAACAAGGCTGTCGCCGGCCACCTCTATCCCGGGAAGCCCGCCGCTGCCGGGGGCGGCAACACCGTCCACCTCGCGTCGCCGACGCCGCTTGAAGCGGCGATGGACCGCGTCACCAAGAACGGCGGCAAGGTGGTGTCGCCCGTCGTGTCGATCCCGGCTGGGCGCTTCGCCTATTGCCTCGATCCCGACGGCAACAGCTTTGGCCTCTTCACCTGACATTGTCCGATGCGCCGCGCCGACCGCCTCTTCCAGATCGTTCAACATTTGAGAGGCGGCCGGCTCGTCACCGCGCGCACGCTGTCGGAGCGGCTCGAAGTTTCCGAGCGCACCATCTACCGCGACGTCGCCGACCTGATGGCGTCCGGCGTTCCGATCGATGGCGAGGCCGGCGTCGGCTACATCCTGCGCTCCGGCTTCGATCTTCCGCCGCTCATGTTCACGCGCGACGAGTTGACGGCGCTGACGCTCGGCGCTCGTTTCGTGAAGGCTTGGGGCGGCGCGCGCCTCGCGCTCGCGGCGGAGGAGGCGCTGGTCAAGATCGAGGCGGTGCTGCCGGAGAAGGAGAGGCGCGTCAGTGCCGAGACCGGCCTCTTCGCCATCGGCTACGGACTGCCGGACTCCGCCAGGCGGGTTGTCGATCACCTTGACGTCGCGATCCGCGAACGCCGTCGCGTGCACGTCGTCTATGACGCGCTCGACGGCGAGACGAGCGAGCGGAACCTGAGACCGCTTGGGCTCTATCATTGGGGCAAGGTGTGGACGCTCGCGGCGTGGTGCGAGCTCAGAAGTGATTTTCGCAATTTCCGCGCCGACCGCATCGCCGATATCGCCGATTGCGGCGACCGCTTCCGCGATGAGCCGGGCCGGACGCTGCGCGATTTCCTGCGGCGCATGGCCGATAGCGGGCGGCCCGAGGGTCCCGACGCAAGCCCCTGAGCGTGCCGCACTCGCCAGGTCCCTGCCGGTCCAATACGGTTCCCGCCGTGGCCAATGCGATTCGCATCATCGGCATCGACCCGGGCCTCCGCCGCACCGGCTGGGGCGTCGTCGAATGCCTCGGCTCGCGGCTTTCTTTCGTCGCCGCCGGCACGATCCAGCCGGACGAGGGCGCAGCGCTCGCCGACCGGCTTTGTGCGATCCACGATGCTCTCGTCGGCGTTCTGGAGAGCTTTGCGCCGAACGAAGCCGCTGTCGAAGCAACCTTTGTCAATCGCGACGCGGCGGCGACACTGAAGCTTGGCCAGGCGCGGGGTATCGCCATGCTAGTGCCCGCGCGCGCTGGGATCGCGGTCGCCGAGTACGCGCCGAACGCGGTGAAGAAGGCCGTCGTCGGGGCCGGCCACGCGGAGAAGCGGCAGATCCGCATGATGGTCTCAGTGCTTCTGCCGCGGGCGAAATACGACAGCGACGATTCCGCCGACGCGCTCGCCGTCGCCATCTGCCACGCGCATCACAGAAGCGCGGCGGCGCTCAGGGTAGCGGTCGTGACTTAGCTGTTACCGATTGTGCTTGTTTCCGTAATGTTCTAGCGACTTAGCCGGCGGAATCTTGGGGCGAGGACGCGCGCACGATGATCGGCAAGCTCAACGGCGTGGTGGATTCCTTTGGTGAGGACTGGGTGATCCTCGACGTGCACGGCGTCGGCTATCTCGCACATTGCTCGGCGAAGACGCTTGAGGCGTTGCCCTCTCGCGGCGAGGCGGCGACGCTCTTTGTCGAAACGCAGATTCGCGAGGACCAGATTCGGCTGATCGGCTTCATGTCGGAGGTCGAGCGCGAGTGGTTCCGGCTGCTGCTCACGGTGCAAGGCGTCGGGTCGAAGGTCGCGCTCGCCGTGCTCGGCACGCTCAATGGATCGGAGCTCGCTTCCGCCGTCGCGCTGCAGGACAAGGCGATGATCGCGCGGGCGCCCGGAGTCGGTCCGAAGGTCGCTGCGCGCATCGCTGCCGAGCTTAAGGACCGGGCGCCGGGTATCGTCGGCGTAGACATGGGTGTGATCCGTCTGCAATCCGAGCTTGGCGACAAGGTCGCGCCGAAGCCGGCGTCGGAGGCGGTGTCGGCGCTCGTCAATCTCGGCTACGGGCAGATGCAGGCCTCTGCAGCGATTGCCGCGGCGATGCGCGAAGCGGGGGAGGGCGCGGAGACGGCACGGCTGATCAGGCTCGGGCTGAAGGAGCTGTCGAGATGATAGCGGCAACCAGCGACGCATATGCGTCCTTCTCCTGGAAAAGAGGAGGTGCGGCTTTCCTGATCGCGCTCGTCTACGCACTAGCGGGGCCGCCGATCGGGGCTATCCTCGTCTTTCCAATCGCAACGATTGTCGTCGTTCAGTTCAGCCACAACGATCCTTCTGAAACCGCTGCTGCAATGTTTCATGCAGTGCCGCTCGGCCTCATCTTCTCCTACGTGATGGCCGGCGCGCTTGCCCTGATTACGGGTATCGCTACGGCCGTCATCGCCTATCGCCGCGGCGTGGTTCCGATAAGGATGGCGGCTATGGTGCCGACGATCGTGTTCGGTGCTCTCCTCATCTTGCAGCAACTATTCCACGGGAGCATTCCGGGCGCGACGGTCCTTCGCGGGGGAGGGCAGGTCGGTCCTGCGCTCACGCTCCTCGTCTCCATCGTCGCGTCGCTGATCTGCTGGCGGCTGACGCGCACGCTTCAGAGGCGGCTGGCATGAGCGCCAAGCGGATTGTCACTGCGGAGAAGCAACGCGAGGAAGACGATGTCTCGCTGCGGCCCCAAAAGCTCGCCGACTTCATCGGGCAGGCGAAGCTCCGCGCCAATCTGAAAGTCTTCGTCGAGGCGGCGAAGCAGCGCGGCGAAGCGCTCGACCACGTGCTCTTCGTCGGTCCGCCCGGCTTGGGCAAGACGACGCTTGCCCAGATCGTCGCGCGCGAGCTCGGCGTCAATTTCCGCGCCACGTCCGGGCCGGTCATCGCGAAGGCCGGCGACCTCGCCGCACTCCTCACCAATCTCGAAGACCGCGACGTCCTCTTCATCGATGAGATCCATCGCCTGTCGCCGGCGGTCGAAGAAATCCTCTATCCGGCGATGGAGGAGTATCAGCTCGACCTGATCATCGGCGAAGGCCCGGCCGCCCGTTCGGTCCGCATCGATCTTTCGCGCTTCACGCTGATCGGCGCGACGACGCGGATCGGGCTTCTGACGACGCCGCTTCGCGACCGCTTCGGCATTCCAATCCGCCTCGATTTCTACACCGACGCGGAGCTTGAGCAGATCGTCCGGCGCGGCGCGCGCATCTTGGGTGCGCCGGTCTCCGACGACGGCGCCAAGGAGATTGCGCGCCGCGCGCGCGGCACGCCGCGCGTTGCCGGTCGGCTGCTTCGGCGTGTGCACGATTTCGCCGTGGTGGAAGGCGCGAAGCAGATCACCAGTGAGATCGCCGATCGCGCGCTTCTCGCGCTCGAAGTCGACGCGCACGGCCTCGACACGCTCGACCGGCGCTACCTGATGATGATCGCGGAGAACTTTTCCGGCGGGCCGGTCGGGATCGAGACGATCTCGGCGGCGCTGTCGGAGCCGCGCGACGCGATCGAGGACATCGTCGAGCCCTATCTTATCCAACAGGGTTTCGTGCAGCGCACGCCGCGCGGCCGCCTCCTTACGCCGAAGGCTTTCGCACATCTCGGGCTTGCGGCGCCGACGCAGGCGAACGGCGTGCAGGCAGGCCTCTTTGCCGACGATCAGGACGTCTGAGAAGTGGAACGCTCGCCCCCGCCCATCGTTTCTCCTCCCGAGAGGATGGAGGACACGATGAAGACCGAGAAGGAAAGGGCTAACGAGGTGCTGAAGGAGCGCGAACGCGCGCGCAAAGGCTTCGCTGTCACCAATGACGAAGGCGAGGATCCGCTTGAGAACCCCCAGGGTCGCAAGGAGCGGCAGGAGAAGATCGGCGACGCCGGTCTCACCGTCGATCTCGGGCTGAAGCGTTAGCGGTCGCACGTATTTACCCACGAGCGCGCGTGAGGGCTTTCTTCTCGCCGAATCGGCGCGGGTCATGTAAAGACCCTTCACATGAGCTGGAAAGAGCGCGGCCGGGGCTATCATCACGGCAATCTCCGGGAAGCGCTGATCCAGGCCGCGCTCGATCTCATCGCCGAGAAAGGGCCTACCGGCTTTACCTTCGCCGAGGCGGCGCGCTCGGCTGGCGTCAGTCCGGCTGCGCCCTACCGGCATTTCCGCGATCGCGACGAGCTTCTGTCCGATATCGCCATGCGCGGCTTCGAGATGTTCGCCGTCGCCTTGGAAAAAGCCTGGGACGACGGCCGTCCCGACAAGCAGGAAGCATTCGAGCGCGTGGGCAGAGCCTATCTCGCCTTCGCGCGGGCAGAGCCTTCCTATTATTCCGCAATGTTTGAGTCGGGCTTGGCGCTTGCGAGCAATCCGGAACTGCGCGAGGCCGCCGAACGCGGCTATGCGGTGTTGCGCACGGCCGCCGAAGCATTGGTCGCGACGCTTCCGGCGAAGGGCAGGCCGCCGGCGTCGATGGTGAGCTTCCACATCTGGGCGCTCTCGCATGGCATCGCGTCGCTCTTCGCGCGCGGCGACGAGGGCCGGCGCAAGCTGCCGATGTCGGCAGAAGAGCTGCTTGAGGCGGGCGTGCTGATCTATCTTCGCGGGCTCGGGATGCCGGGCGTCTAGAGGGGCGACCGTCGGCGCTCTTTTTTTGAAATCACCCGTTCGGATCGCTCTTGACTGCGACAGAGGGCGTAGCTATGTAAATGTTATTAACATTCACACGAGGTCCGGATCAATGAGCGCTGCGGGTATCGCAACAAAGCTCGATGACATCGGGACGCCCGCATGGGTTGCGGTGATGGTTCTCGGGTTCATCATCTGGTGGCCGCTCGGTCTGGCCACCCTGGCTTTCATTCTATGGAGTGGACGGATGGGTTGTCATGCACGCGGTTCGGCCCGCTGGGAACACAAGATGCAGCGCATGCAAGATCGCATGGAGCGCATGAAGAGCCGGATGGACGGCTCGGGCTGGTGGAGCGGCTCTCCGTCGAGCGGCAACGCCGCCTTCGATGAGTACAAGACGGAGACTCTGAAGCGCCTGGAGGAGGAGCAGAAGGAGTTCCGAGAGTTCCTGAACCGCCTGCGCATGTCGAAGGATCGCGCCGAGTTCGACGACTTCATGGCCCAGCGCCGTCGTGGCGAGGGCGGCCCTCCCGCCCCGCAGCCGCAGAGCTGATTGCCGTCTAAGAGCTAGGCCTCAGATCACGCCCCCCGATCGAAAGGCCTTCAGCCGCCCGGTCTCGCCCAGCGAGACCGGGCGGTTTTCGTTTGCAGCCGAAGCGCCATGACGGCTCTAATGCCGGCATGCGTGAAGACATCGGGGCAGGAATTGCCGGGCGCCTGACAGCCACCGGCCATGAGCTCATCCAGCGCGTCTACTTCGAGGACACGGATTTTTCCGGCCGCGTCTACCACGCGCGCTATCTCCACTTCATGGAGCGCGGACGCTCCGATTATCTGCGGCTCATCGGCGTGCACCATCGTGCGCTCGCGGAAGAAGGACTCGCTTTCGCCGTCCGCCACATGGCGATCGATTTTCTGAAGCCGGCCTCGATCGACGACGTGCTCACCATCCACACCGCGCCGGTCGAGGCGCGCGGCGCGCGGGTCGTGCTTGCCCAGGAAGTGCATCGCGGCGGCGAGACGTTGATTCGTGCGACGGTCACCGTTGCGCTCATCGGCGCCAGCGGCCGCGCGGTTCGGCTCCCGCCGGCGATCCGCGCAGCGCTCGCCGGGGGGTCGGCAAATCCTTGAGATCGCTCCCGTTCCCGGCTTCGAACCGCGCCTTGATCCGCGCAGAACGTTGCCCCTAAAGTGTTGCATTATCGGAGCGGGACAAGGCCGTGCCAGGTCGCGCTTTGGACACATTCGGCGGCCAAAAGCCGCTGAGATCGGAACCGGGCGGTCTCTTCATGAATCCTGACTTGGTGCAGACCGCATTGGCCGGTCCGGCGGGCGGCTTCTCTCTGTTTGCGCTTTTTTGGCAGTCCCACATCGTCGTGAAGCTGGTCACCCTCGGTCTGCTCCTCGCGTCGGTCTGGTGCTGGGCGATCATCGTCGACAAGCAGCTCCTCTATGCGCGCGCCAGAAAACAGATGGACGACTTCGAGTCGGTGTTCTGGTCCGGCCAGTCGCTCGAGCAGCTTTATCAGCAGGCGTCGGGACGCGAGGTGCACGGGATCGCTGCGCTCTTCGTCACGGCCATGCGCGAATGGAAGCGCACCTACGAATCCGGCGTGCGTTCGCTGCAGGGTCTTGGCGGCCGCATCGACCGCGTCATGGACGTGACGCTCGCGCGCGAGGTGGACCGCCTCGAGCGGCACCTTCTGGTGCTCGCGACCGTCGGATCGGCGGGTCCCTTCATCGGCCTCTTCGGTACCGTGTGGGGCATCATGTCGTCGTTCCAGGCGATTGCAGCTTCCAACAACACCAGCCTCGCCGTCGTCGCGCCGGGAATCGCGGAAGCGCTGCTTGCCACCGCGCTCGGACTCCTAGCCGCGATCCCCGCCGTCGTGTTCTACAACAAGTTCTCCGCGCAGGTGTCGCGGCTCGCGACACGCATGGAAGGCTTCGCCGACGAATTCGCGGCCATCCTGTCGCGCCAGATCGACGAGCGGAACGTGGCCTGATGGGAGTCGTCCCCGCATCAGCCGTCCCAAGCGGTCGCCGCCACAAGGCGCGCCGCCGTCACCTTCCGATGTCGGAGATCAACGTCACACCCTTCGTGGACGTGATGCTCGTACTTCTCATCGTCTTCATGGTGGCAGCACCGCTTCTGACCGTCGGCATCCCCGTCGACCTACCGCGCACGCAGGGCGAGACGCTCGGCAACGAAGTGAAGCCGCTTTCCGTTACCATCGATGCGGATGGTAAGATCATGCTGCAGGAAGCCGAGGTCAGCCTCGACGAGGTGCTGACGAAGATCCAGGCGATCATGCAGATCGATCCTGAGAAGCGGATCATCTTGCGCGCCAACCGCAACGCCGACTACGGCACCGTCGCCCAGGTTCTCGACCGCATCAAGAAGGCTGGTTCGCGCCACGTCGCGCTCGAAACGAAGGCGCTTGGGGAGCCGGACAACTGAGCCATGCGGGTTGGGCTCACCACCTCCATCGTCGGCCACGCTGTCATTCTCGGATTGGGGCTCATCGCGCTTGGTACGAATCCGCTCGAATCGGAAAAGATCGACGCGCTGCCCGTCGATCTCGTTTCCATCGACGAGGCGACCGACCTTCTGAAGGGCGACAAGTCTTCGAAGGTGCTGCCGGAAGAGGCGCCGCAGCCGAAGCCGGACGTGAAGGCGGAGGTCCCAGCTCCGCAACCTGCCGAGAAGCCGGCGGACAAGGTCGTCGAGGCGCCGCCGCCTCCGGCCCCTCCGCCTCCGCCGCCTCCACCGGCAGAACCCGTCACCCCGCCCGAGCCGGAGACGAAGGTCGCGGCGTTGCCGGAGCCAGCGCCCGCGCCTGAGCCTGCGCCGGAAGCTGCCCCCGAGCCTCCGCCGGTGCCGGTCAATCCCAACATCCCGCGCCCGCGTCCGAATCCCCCGAAGCCGGTCGCCGAGCCGAAACCCGAACCGGCTCCTGAGGTTGCGCACACCGAGGCGCCGCAACAGTCGTTCAACGCCGATGACATCGCCGCCCTCCTCAACAAAGATAAGCCGCGCGGCGGCGATCCGGAGCCTGCAACCGAGCCGCAGACACTCGGCTCGATCGAGGGCCACGCCGAAGCGGCGATGACACAAAGCGAAATCGCCGCGCTGAAGGCGCGCCTCTATCGCTGCTGGAACCCGCCGGTCGCGGTGCGCGAGGCTGGCGAGCTCGTGGTCGAGGTGCGAATCAGCCTCCTTCCGGACGGGAGCCTTTCGGGCCCGCCGGAGCTGATGCGGGTCGAGCAAGCGCAGAATCCACTCTCGCAGATTGCAGCGGAAGCCGCAGTCCGGGCCGTCGTGCAATGTGCGCCGTTCGGGGACATATTGCGGCCGGAAAAGTACGCCCTGTGGAAAGAGATCGAGTTTGTCTTCGATCCGCGCGAAATGCTGGGCGGATAAGGGGGAGCTTGCCTGATGAGGTTTGAGCGGCGGCTACCGCCGATTCTTCTTCGTTTGACGTTGCCGCTGGCGGTCGTGGTCGTCGTGATGGGCGTTGCAGGCAGCGCGTTTGCGCAGCTTCGCGTCGACATCACGCAAGGGACGCCGCGTCCGATGCCGATCGCGATCCCCGCCTTTGTTGGCGACGGCGGGAGCGTCGACGAACTCAGCCAGAATGTCGCGCAGGTCCTCACCGCCGATCTCAAACGCTCCGGTCTCTTCGCGCCTGTCGATCCGTCTGCGTTCCTGGAGCCGGTCGTGCCGCCGACGGTTACGCCGAACTTTGCCAACTGGCGTCCGCTCAACGCGCAGGCGCTGGTGTCGGGCAGCGTTGCCACCACCGGCGACGGGCGGATCATGGCCGAGTACCGGCTGTGGGATGTCGTCTCGGGCCAGTACCTCGTTGGAAAGCAGTTCTTCGCTTCGCCCGACAATTGGCGGCGGCTCGCGCACATCATCGCCGATTCCGTCTATGAGCGGCTGACCGGCGAGAAAGGCTATTTCGACAGCCGCATTGCCTTCGTCGACGAGACCGGCAGCAAGGCAGAGCGCGTCAAGCGCCTCGCCATCATGGACCAGGACGGCGCCAACGTGCGCTACCTGACCGACGGTCAGGAACTGGTCGTCACGCCGCGTTTCTCGCCTTCACGGCAGGAGCTCGCCTACGCCTCTTTGACCGCCGACAATTGGCACATCTACATACTGAATATCGAGACGGGCCAGCGCGAGCTCATCGGCAATTTTCCGAACATGGCTTTCAGCCCGCGCTTTTCGCCGGACGGCCAGCAAGTCGTGCTGTCGCTGGAGCAGGGGGGCAACGCCAACATCTATCGCCTCGACCTCAGGACCAGGCAGCTTACCCGGCTGACCGACTCGCCGTCGATCGACACCGCGCCCTGCTACTCGCCGAACGGTACGCAGATCGCCTTCGAATCCGACCGCGGCGGCCAGCAGCAGATTTACGTGATGAGCGCGAATGGCGGGCCGGCGCAGCGGATCAGCTTCGGGACCGGCCGCTACGGGACGCCCGTCTGGTCGCCGCGCGGCGACCTCGTCGCCTTCACCAAGCAGGAGGAGGGCTCGTTCAAGATCGGCGTTATGCGCCCCGACGGTTCCGGCGAGCGCATTTTGACCGCCGGCTTCCACAATGAGGGTCCGACCTGGGCACCGAACGGGAGGGTGCTGATGTTCTTCCGCGACACTGGCGGACCGAGCGGCGGGCCGCAGCTTTGGTCGGTCGATATCAGCGGCTACAACGAGCAGATCGTGCCGACCCCGAGCTTTGCCTCCGACCCCGCCTGGTCGCCGCTCTTGACTTAAGTCCCGTGAACCCGCCCAACGCTTCGTTAACCGTAAGCCTTGACAGCGGCTTAACCGTCCGTTGGTTACCACGACGCTAAGCGTATTACGCAAGGAGCTCCCGCAAATGCCGCTCAGCCTGTCCGTCGGACGAATCCTCGCGGTTTCCATGCTCGCGGCCGGGCTTCTGGTAGGCGGCTGCGCGAACCAGCAGAAGGCGATCGAAGCGGGCGTGGCCGGCGCGCCGGCTCCGGGAAGCCCGCAGGAATTCCAGGTCTCGGTCGGCGACCGCGTCTTCTTCGAAACGGATTCTTCCGATCTGACGGCCCAGTCGCAGGCGACGCTCGACCGGCAGGTGCAATGGCTGGCGAAATATCCGCAATTTGCCTTCACCATTGAAGGGCACGCCGACGAGCGCGGCACGCGCGAATACAATCTTGCGCTCGGCGCGCGCAGGGCGACCGCGGTGCGCGACTACATGATCGCGCGCGGTATCCCGGCGAACCGCATGCGCACCATCTCCTACGGCAAGGAACGCCCCGTCGCGGTGTGCGACGACATTTCCTGCTGGTCGCAGAACCGCCGCGCCGTCACGGTGCTCGACGGCGGCTGACCGATCCGCAACGCCTCGGAAGGGAAAGGCCCGCCCATCCGGCGGGCCTTTCCAATTTCACCAATCAGCCGAAGTTTGGCCGAATTGCTCATGCGGGTGTATGAGGATGCGAACGCCCCGAGATCGATCCATGCCGCGCGCAATTTTCCTGCTTCTCGCCTCGTTTCTGATGGTTGCTCCCGCCGCCGCACAGTCGCAGCAGGAAGGCGAGATGCTGCTTTATATCCAGCAGCTTGAGGAGCGCGTTCGCCAGCTGACGGGCGACAACGAGCGGCTTGCCTACGAGGTCAACCAGCTGCGCGCGCAGCTCGGCCTGCCGCCGCTCGCCTCGAGCCCGGAGCAGACGGGCGCGTTGACCCCCGGACCGGCGCCCGCCGGCGACGCCGCGGCGGCAGACCCGAATCTTCCGCCGGTGGCGCAGCAGGAGCTGATGCCGCCTCCCGTTGCTGCGAATGCGGCCGACGGCACTGGTGCGAGCACAGGCGCGCCGGTCGATCTCTCGACGCTTGCCGGCGGCACGGGTGCGCCGCTTCCGGCGCCCGGAGCCGAGGCGGCGGCGCCTGCCGCGCCGGCCGAGCCCCCGACCGACACAGCGATGGTCGCCCCGACGGCGCCGGCGCCGACAACCGCGCTCTCCGGCTCGGCGCGCGACGAATACGATCTTGCCTACGGCTACATCCTGACCGGCGACTACGGGCTTGCCGAAGAGAGCTTCAAAGCCTGGCTTACCAACTTCCCGAACGATCCGCAGGCGGCAGACGCTGAGTTCTGGCTCGGCGAAAGCCATCTGCAGCAGGGCGAGTACCGCGAAGCTGCGAACGCCTTCCTCGCCGTCTACAAGACCGCGCCCGACAGCAGCAAAGGTCCGGACGCGCTCCTGAAGCTCGGCGTCTCGCTGTCGGCGCTTGGCGAGAAGCCTGCCGCCTGCGCCACCTTTGCCGAGCTCGGCCGCCGCTATCCGCGCGCCGCCGAGTCGGTAATGAGCCGCGTTCGTGACGAACGGAATCGGGCCGGCTGTTCGGGCTAGACAGCTGCAGCCGGCGCATCTCTTCCGGCGGCTTGCCGGAAGGCGCGGGTTGATCCTCGCCGTTTCGGGCGGCGCCGATTCGACGGCTCTGATGGTGCTCGTCGCGAGGTGGCGTAGTCGGCCGCCGGTGCTTGTCGTCAGTGTCGATCACGGCCTTCGCCCGGAAGCGGAGGCGGAGGCGCGTATCGTGGCGGACAACGCCGCGCTGCTCGATCTGCCATGGCGGATTATGAAAGCGCCCAAGCGGCCGGCAAGCGGCAACCTTCAGGACTGGGCTCGGCGCGCGCGTTATTCGTTGCTCGCTGAGGCCGCTCAAGAGGCGGGTTTCGACACGATTGTCACGGCGCATCACGAGGACGATCAGGCCGAGACCTTCCTCCTCCGGCTGGCGCGCGGCTCCGGCGTCTACGGTCTCGCCGCAATGCCGGAGGAGGGATCGTTCGATGGCGTTGCGCTCGCGCGCCCGCTTCTTTTCGTTCCACGCGACGCGCTTCGCAAGATTGCCGCAGCAAGCGGACTGCCCGTCGTTGAAGACCCGAGCAACCTCGATCTTCGCTTCGACCGCGTACGCGTTCGCGCGGCATTGCCGGGTCTTGATGCGATCGGCCTGACTCCGAAGCGGCTTGCCGAAACCGCGGAACGTCTCGGCCGGGCCGCGGCGGCGCTCGACCATTATGCCGGGCTTCTCCTCAAAGAGCGCTTTCGGTCCGACCCGTTCGGCGTCGTCAGCGGCGCGGCGGATGCGCTCGCAGAGGTTCCGGAGGAAGTCGCGCTGCGCACGCTTGCGTTGGTCTTGAAAGCCGTCGGCGGAGCCGACTACACGCCGCGGCTTGAAGCGGTCGAGGCGCTCCGCGCGGCGATCCTTGCAGCACGACCTTCGGGAAAGCTCAAGCAGACGCTTTCCGGCGTCGTAGTTTCGCTTGCGGACGATCGGCTGGCGGCGCGTCGCGAATGGGGGCGGAAAGGTCTTGCGGACGCGACCGCGCCGGCCGGCGCCACGCTTCTCTGGGACCGGCGCTTCGAGGTCGAGGTGCCACCGCTGAACGGCGCACTGAGCATCGGCGCGCTGGGCCGCTCGGAGCGCCGTCTTCGCGCCGAGGAGGGGGAGCGCGGCGCCGTGCAGGCGCTCCCGGGGCTGTATCGAAATGGTACGCTTGTCGCGGTCCCGCCGGCGGTGTATCCGGCCGACCAAGGCCCGCCGCTCCAAACTCTCACGGTCGCCTGCATCGTCGGCCGGCGGCTCGGAATCCCGCCCGGAAAGTCGGCCCTAGCGCGATGAACACCATTTGGGCGGGTTTCGTTTGCAGGATCGCTCCGCGGCGGTTCTTCTTGGCATCAACGATGCTAGAACCTATTTAGGCTAGGAAGGCTGGCGGTCTTCGATCCGGGCCGCCTGGGGATCGACCGAATGAACCAGAATTTCCGGAATTTCGCGCTCTGGGCCGTGATCCTGCTTCTGCTGGTCGCCCTCTTCAATCTGTTTCAAAATCCAACCGGCCAGACCGGCGCCCAGGAAATCACCTACTCGCAGTTTCGCACCGACACCAACGACGGGCGTGTGAAGAGCGTCGTCATCTCCGGCCAGGAGATAACGGGCAAGTACGAGGACGGCTCGCGCTTCCGTACGATCGCTCCGCAGAACGCCGACTACGTGACGCTGCTTGAGGATCGCAACGTCTCCATCCAGGCGCGCGCCGACGACCAGAAGATGTCGTTCCTTTCGGTGCTCATCTCCTGGTTCCCGATGTTCCTCCTGATCGCCGTGTGGATATTCTTCATGCGGCAAATGCAGGGTGCCGGCGGCCGCGCCATGGGCTTCGGCAAGTCCAAGGCGAAGCTTTTGACGGAAGCGCACGGCCGCGTCACCTTTGACGACGTCGCCGGCGTCGACGAGGCGAAGGAGGATCTGGAGGAGATCGTCGAGTTCCTGCGCGATCCGCAAAAATTCCAGCGGCTCGGCGGACGCATTCCACGTGGCGTGCTCCTTGTCGGTCCCCCAGGCACCGGCAAGACGCTGCTCGCGCGCGCTATCGCCGGCGAGGCCAACGTTCCCTTCTTCACCATCTCCGGTTCCGACTTCGTCGAGATGTTCGTCGGCGTCGGCGCGAGCCGCGTGCGCGACATGTTCGAGCAGGCGAAGAAGAACGCGCCCTGCATCATCTTCATCGACGAGATCGACGCCGTCGGCCGGCATCGCGGCGCGGGGCTCGGCGGCGGCAACGACGAGCGCGAGCAGACGCTGAACCAGCTCTTGGTCGAGATGGACGGCTTCGAGGCGAACGAAGGCATCATCCTGATCGCCGCGACCAACCGACCCGACGTGCTCGACCCGGCACTTCTGCGTCCAGGCCGCTTCGACCGTCAGATCGTCGTGCCGAACCCGGATGTGATCGGACGCGAGAAGATTCTGAAGGTGCATGTCCGCAAGGTTCCGCTCGCACCCGGCGTCAATCTGAAGACGATCGCGCGCGGCACCCCCGGCTTCTCCGGCGCCGACCTCATGAATCTCGTCAACGAGGCGGCGCTTTTGGCGGCGCGGCGCGGCAAGCGGCTTGTCACGCTGCACGAGTTCGAAGACGCCAAGGACAAGGTGATGATGGGCGCCGAACGGCGCACTCTCGTCATGACCGAGGACGAGAAGCGGCTGACTGCCTATCACGAGGGCGGCCACGCCATCGTCGCGCTGCATGTGCCTTCGACCGATCCCGTGCACAAGGCGACCATCATCCCGCGCGGGCGCGCTCTCGGCATGGTCATGCAGCTCCCTGAGCGCGACCAGCTTTCAATGTCGCTTGAGCAGATGACCTCGCGGCTTGCGATATTGATGGGCGGACGCGTGGCCGAGGAACTGATCTTCGGCGGCAAGAAGGTGACCTCCGGTGCGGCCTCCGACATCGAGCAGGCGACCAAGCTCGCCCGCGCCATGGTCACGCGCTGGGGCTTCTCGGATGCGGTCGGCCGCGTCGCGCTCGGCGAAAACCAGGAGGAGATATTCCTCGGCCATTCCGTGGCGCGCCAGCAGAACGTCTCGGAGGAGACCGCGCGCAAGATCGACCACGAGGTCCGTCGTCTCGTCGACGAAGGCTATGAGGAGGCGCGCCACATCCTGACGGAGAATCAGGGACAGCTCGAAGCGCTGGCGCAGGGCCTGCTCGAGTTCGAGACGCTGACCGGCGAGGAGATCAAGGATCTCCTGAACGGCAAGCGTCCGGTGCGCGAGGACCCGAGCGAGGAAAGCCATCCGCCGCGCGGTTCCGCCGTGCCGACGACCGGCGCCGCCAAGCCGCGGCAGGACAAGGGCGGCGACACGGGGCTTGAGCCACAGCCGCAGGCTTGACCGGAAGGTCAGGCCGGGGGAGCCTGAAACCATAGGTCACAATATTTGAGACGTGGGCCCCGTCCGCGCCATTATTCTGCGGCTCGGTTGTTGCACAAGGGGCGCGGGCGTATCACGAGAAATCCTGCCGCTCGTGATTCGACGAGGTGGGGAGCGGACTTGACCAGGCGCTATTTCGGGACGGATGGCATCCGCGGAAGAGCCAACGGCGTCATCACGCCTGAGCTTGCGATGCGGGTCGGGATGGCGGCCGGCATCGTGTTCCGCAACGGCGACCATCGCCACCGCGTCATCATCGGCAAGGACACGCGGCTCTCCGGCTACATGATCGAGAACGCGCTCGTGTCCGGCTTCGCCGCCGTCGGCATGGACGTGCTCGTCACCGGTCCAATTCCGACGCCGGCGATCGCAATGCTCACCCGCTCGATGCGTTGCGACCTCGGCGTCATGATCTCCGCGTCGCACAACCCTTATGACGACAACGGTATCAAGCTCTTCGGGGCAAACGGCTTCAAGCTCTCCGATGCGCTGGAACGGGAGATCGAGTCGCTGATCGATGCCGACCTAACGAGCCGGCTGGCGGGCTCGGAGAAGATCGGCCGCGCCCACCGCATCGACGGCGTCCAGGACCGCTACATCGAGTTCGCCAAGCTTACGCTGCCGCGTGCTCTGTCGCTGCAGGGACTGAGAATCGTCATCGACTGCGCCAACGGCGCCGCCTACCGGGTGGCACCCGAGGCGCTGTGGGAGCTCGGCGCCGAAGTGATACCGCTCGGCGTTGAACCGGACGGCCTCAACATCAACCGCGACGTCGGTTCGACCGCGCCGAAGGCGGTATCGGAGAAGGTACGGGAATTGCGTGCCGACCTCGGCATTGCGCTCGATGGCGACGCCGACCGCGTCGTCCTGATCGACGAGCGCGGCCGCGTCATCGACGGCGATCAGCTGATGGCGGTCGTCGCCAATTCCTGGCGCGAGGACGGGCGGCTCGCGAAGCCCGGAATCGTCGCAACGGTGATGTCGAATCTCGGGCTTGAACGCTATCTGAAGAGCCTCGACCTCGCGCTCGTCCGCACGCCGGTCGGCGACCGCTACGTCGGCGAGGCGATGCGCGACGGCGGCTACAATGTCGGCGGCGAGCAATCGGGGCACATCATCCTCTCCGACTTCACCACCACCGGCGACGGGCTCATCGCGGCGCTGCAGGTTTTGGCGGTGATCCAGCGCAACGGGCGTCCGGCAAGCGAAGTCTGCCACCGCTTCGACCCGGTGCCGCAGGTAATGAAGAACTTCCGCTACAAGGGCGGACAGCCGCTCGACAACGATCAGGTGAAGCGCGCCATCTCCGACGCTGAGGTCAAGCTCAATGGCGGCCGCCTCGTCATTCGTCCTTCCGGCACCGAGCCGGTCATTCGCGTCATGGGAGAGGGCGACAACGTCGAGCTCGTCGAGGCGGTGGTGGACGATATCGTCGAGATACTCGGCCGCGCCGCCTGACACGCTGATTCGGCTCTCCCCGGCGCGATCGGCAGAGTTACGGGTCTTACCGAAATCTTAACAAGACTTGGCGCAATTGCGGGCACGGCGAAACCCGCGGGGCGAGGAAAGCCAAGGACCCGTGCGGTTCTTGGCATGCTGCAGTCGAAGCGTAGTTAATCTTGCGCTTTGCTTTTGATTCACCATTAAACGCTTCTTAAGCATTCTTGTTTACCACGTTTCTCCTGACGGCGGCCGTGCTCCGTAACCAGCGCGCCGCGATTGCGAGAGGACGTGGAATGTTCAAACTGAGCAGACTAGCGCTTGTCGTTTGCGCGGGAGCCGTGACCGCCGTTCCGACAGCGAGAGCGGCGGACTTGGCCGCGCCCATTCCGCAAGCCGTCCTGAAGGGCTGGTACCTTCGCGGCGACATCGGCTACTCAAATCAGCGCGTCGATCATCTCGACAACGCGCTCTATGCGACGACCGCCGGGGTTCAAAACCAGTACAAAGAATTCACGGGCGCGCCCATCCTTGACTTCGGTATCGGCTATCGCTGGAACAACTGGCTTCGCTTCGACGTCACCGGCGAATACCGTTCGAAGGCGGAATTCAACGGCGCCGACATCTACATTGACCCCGGCAGCGGCTGGCACGTTCCCCGACACCTACTTCGGCAAGAAGTCCGAGTGGCTGGCGCTTGCCAACATGTATCTCGATCTCGGAACCTGGCACGGCCTGAGCCCCTTCGTGGGTGCCGGCGCTGGTATCGCCGACATCGAGATTCGGCGCCTTCAGCGACATCGGCATCGGAACGGGCGGTGACTCCCGGCGATCGCATATGCGGGCGCCCACGACGAATGGAACTTCGCCTGGGCCCTCTATGCCGGCCTTGGCTTTGAGGTCACGGACGCGCTGACGCTCGAGCTTGCCTACCGCTATCTCGATCTCGGCGACGGCCGCACCGGCGATCTGATCGCCTCCGACGGCACCAACAACGTGTTCAATCCGATGGAGTTCAAGGACATCACCTCGCACGACGTGCGGCTCGGCTTCCGCTACGCCTTCTGGTAATCGTTCGAGCGTTCTGCTTCGCGGGCGCGGCTCGAAAGGGCCGCGCCCCGTCTCTTTTGCGGCGTCCATCTCTTTGCGAAAGAAGCGACCTCTTTGCGAGAGAAGCGACGCATGCATGCCGCGCCCGATTGACACTGCTTCGGCCCTCGGCTAGCCCCGCCAGTGGGACACCCCTCCCCAACGAGGGGCGCCTATCTGGAAGGGTAGAGGAGCTATGGCAAATATCGAGAAGCCGGCTGTGCGGCCGGCAAATCCGTGCTTTTCCACTGGCCCCACCGCAAAGCGGCCCGGCTGGTCCCCAGAAAACCTGAAGACGGCTCTCGTCGGGCGGGCGCATCGCTCGAAGCCCGCGAAGGCGCGCCTGAAACGCGCCGTCGACGAGACCCGGCGGCTGCTCCAAGTGCCCGCCGATTACCGGATCGCGATCGTCCCGGCGTCGGATACCGGTGCAATGGAGATGGCGCTCTGGTCGCTCCTCGGCGCGCGCGGCGTCGACGTGCTCGCTTGGGAGAGTTTTGGGGCCGGATGGGCGAACGACGTGGTGAAGCAGCTGAAGCTGGCGGATGTCCGCGTGCTCAACGCGCCGTACGGCGATTTGCCTGATCTGAAAGACGTCGACTTCAGCCGCGACGTGATCTTCACCTGGAACGGTACGACCTCCGGCGTGCGCGTGCCCGACGGCGGCTGGATAAAATCGAGCCGCGCCGGCCTTACGATCTGCGACGCCACCAGCGCCGCCTTCGCGCAGCCGCTTCCCTTCGAGAAGCTCGATGTCGTCACCTTCTCCTGGCAGAAGGTGCTCGGCGGCGAGGCGCAGCACGGTATGCTCGTGCTCTCTCCGCGCGCAGTTGCTCGGCTTGAGACCTATCAGCCGGCCTGGCCGCTGCCGAAGATTTTCCGGATGACCTCCGGCGGCAAGCTCACGGAGGGGCTCTTCGCCGGCGAATGCATCAACACGCCTTCGCTTCTTTGCGTGGAGGACTATCTCGACGCGCTTGCCTGGGCCGATTCGATCGGCGGTCTGAAGGGCCTTTTCGCCCGCGCCGACGCAAACGCCGCGCGCCTTGGCGCATGGGTGGAACAGACGGACTGGGTGGATTTCCTTGCCCGCGATCCGGCGACCCGCTCAAACACCTCGGTCTGCCTCACCGTGGTCGACCCCGCGGTGCGCGCGCTCGACCCGGCCGGACAGGCGGCGTTCGCGAAAGCGATCTCCGAGCTTCTCGAGGCGGAGGGCGTCGCCTTCGACATCGCGTCTTACCGCGACGCGCCGCCGGGTCTCAGAATATGGTGCGGCGGCACAGTAGAGCCGGCGAGCCTCGAGGCGCTTCTGCCCTGGCTGGGCTGGGCTTTTGCCGAGACGAAAGCCGGCCTGCGCAAGGCCGCCTGATTTCCTGGTGGGCGACCCGCCGCCCGCCTAACCGCAACATCGTCATGCACCGAAGGTACCTGCGATGAACCCCCGCGTTCTCATTTCCGACGCCTTGTCGGAGACCGCCATCAACGTCTTCCGCGATCGCGGTGTCGACGTCGATTTCCAGCCCGAGCTCGGGCCCGACAAGGAGAAGCTCGCCAAGCTCGTCGGCGAGTATGACGGGCTCGCCATCCGCTCCGCCACCAAAGTCACGCCAAAGGTCATCGCGGCGGCGAATGGAAGGCTTCGCGTCATCGGTCGAGCCGGTATCGGCGTCGACAACGTCGATATTCCCGCGGCGACCGCCGCCGGCATCATCGTGATGAACACACCTTTCGGCAATTCGATCACGACGGCCGAACACGCGATCGCGATGCTCTTCGCCTGCGCGCGGCAAATCCCCGCCGCCGATCAGTCGACGCAGGCGGGGAAATGGGAGAAGTCGCGCTTCATGGGCGTCGAGATCACCGGAAAAGTGCTGGGCGTCATCGGCTGCGGCAATATCGGCTCAGTCGTTGCGAGCCGGGCGCTCGGGCTGCAGATGCATGTCATTGCTTTCGACCCCTTCCTCTCCGACGAGCGCGCCGCCGAGCTTGGCGTGGAGAAGGTCGATCTCGACACGCTTTTCCGTCGTGCCGATTTCATCACGCTGCATACGCCGCTCACCGACAAGACGAGGAACATCGTCGACGCTGCGGCGATTGCGAAGATGAAGGACGGCGTCAGAATCGTGAACTGCGCCCGCGGCGGCCTTGTCGTGGAAGAGGCGCTCCGCGCCGCGCTCGACAGCGGCAAGGTGGCAGGCGCCGCCGTCGATGTCTTCGTCACCGAGCCGGCGAAGGAGAACGTGCTTTTCGGCGCGCCGAATGTCGTGTGCACGCCGCATCTCGGTGCCGCCACGACGGAGGCGCAGGAGAACGTCGCCATCCAGGTCGCCGAGCAGATGGCCGACTATTTGACGAGCGGGGCGGTCCGCAATGCCATCAACATGCCCTCGATCAGCGCGGAGGAGGCGCCGCGGCTTACCCCCTTTGTGAAGCTCGCGGAACAACTCGGCTCCTTTGCCGGACAGTTGACGGAGACCAGCGTCAAGGCCGTGAAGCTCGAATATGAGGGTGCCGTCGCGGAGATGAACGTTCGTGCTCTCACTGCAGCGACGCTTGCCGGCTTCCTCCGCCCGGTGCTGCAGACCGTCAACATGGTGTCCGCGCCGGCCTATGCGAAAGAGCGAGGCATTCGCGTCGAGGAGACGCGGCGCGAGCGGGCGGGCGTCTACGAGAGCTACATCCGCCTTTCCGTCGTCACCGACCAGCAGGAGCGCTCGGTTGCCGGAACAGTCTTTGCCGACGGCAAGCCCCGGATCATCCAGATCAAGGGGATCAACATGGAGGCCGAGCTCGGTCCGCACATGCTCTACGTGACGAACCGCGACAAGCCCGGCTTCATCGGGCGGCTTGGCACACTGCTTGGCGAACGCGGTCACAACATCGCGACATTCCATCTCGGGCGGCAGGCGGCCGGCGGCGACGCCATCGCGCTCGTCGAGATCGACGGCGACGTGCCGCAGGCAACGCTTGCCGCTATCGTCGAGCTCGAAGGCGTGGTCCAGGCCCGACATCTCACCTTTTGATGGAAATCCGGGGTCGAACCCCACCGGGAAAAGGACTATAGCAGGCCAAGCCCCGGCGATCCGCCGGGGCGCTTCTTTGCCGGGGCATTGAATGGCGAATGTCGTTGTCGTCGGCTCGCAGTGGGGCGACGAGGGAAAGGGCAAGATCGTCGACTGGCTGTCGGCGCGGGCGGACGTCGTCGTGCGCTTTCAGGGCGGCCACAATGCCGGCCACACGCTCGTCATCGACGGGGTGACCTTCAAGCTGAGCCTGCTTCCTTCGGGTGTCGTGCGGCCGGGCAAGCTCTCGGTGATCGGCAACGGCGTCGTCGTCGACCCGTGGGCTTTCGTCGAGGAGGTCGAGAAACTCAGAGGGCAGGGCGTCACGGTCACGCCGGAGAGCCTCGTCATTGCGGAGAACGCGGCGCTTATCCTGCCGGTCCATCGCGAGCTCGACGTGACGCGAGAATCATCGAACAGCATGCAGGCGATCGGTACGACGCGCCGCGGCATCGGTCCGGCCTACGAGGACAAGGTCGGACGCCGTGCGATCCGCGTCGTCGATCTCGCCGACCCGGCGAGTCTCCCGGCAAAGCTCGACCGGCTATTGGCGCATCACAACGCGCTAAGGCGCGGCAGCGGCGCCGAAGACGTGGATGCCGATGCGCTCCTGGCGGAGCTGCGGGCGATCGCGCCGAAGATTCTTCCCTTCATGGGCTCGGCTTGGCGCCGCCTCGATGCGGCGCGGCGCGAAGGCAAGCGCATCCTCTTCGAGGGGGCGCAGGGCGTGTTGCTTGACGTCGACCACGGCACCTATCCCTACGTGACCTCGTCGAATATTGTTGCCAGCCAGGCGGCGACCGGCTCCGGGCTCGGCGCTCGCTCCGGCGACTACGTGCTCGGCATCACCAAAGCCTACACCACACGCGTCGGCGAGGGCCCGTTCCCTACCGAGGACAGGGGCGAGATGGGCGAGCGGCTCGGGCGGGTCGGCAAGGAGTTCGGCACAGTCACCGGGCGCAAGCGGCGCTGCGGATGGTTCGACGCGACGCTCGTCCGTCAGGTCGCGAAGATCTCCGGCATCGACGGCATTGCGCTCACAAAGCTCGATGTTCTCGACGGTTTGGAGACCATCAAGATTGCCGTCGGATACCGAATTCGATGGCCGGACGATCGACTACTTGCCTGCCTCGCAGGGCGATCAGGCACGGGTCGAGCCGGTCTACGAGGAGATGGAAGGCTGGCAGGAATCGACCGCCGGGGCGCGCTCCTGGGCGGCGCTTCCGGCCCAGGCAGTCAAGTACGTCCGCTACATCGAGGAGCTGGTCCAGGCACCGGTTGCCTTACTTTCGACCAGCCCGGAACGCGACGATACCATCCTTGTCCGCGATCCGTTTCAGGATTAACCCCCTTTTTCAGAGTTTCTGCGATCAGTAAAGTCAACACGATGCCCGATTATGTGTCGATCCTGAGGCGCTCAATTTCCGGGCTCGCGGATGCGAGCCCCGAAATGCGCGAGGCGGTCTACCAGCGCGCCCGTGCCGCCTTGGCGCGACAACTGACCGCCGTCGATCCGCCGCTCTCGACGCGGGAGATCGAGCTTCAGCACCTGGAGCTTGAAGACGCGGTCGCGCGGCTGGAGGCTGAGTTCGCACCGACGGCGCCTGCGCCCGCGCCCGCTTACTCGGGCAAGGAAGACTTCCTCTATTCGCCGCCGCCGAAGCCGGCTGCCGCCGAGCGCCGTCATCCGGCGCCGGAGCCTGCCGATTTTGGCGCGGTGCCGGCGGGTGCCGGATACGACGAGGACGAGGAGGATTTCGAGGAAGAGGACGAGCGCGGGTCGCGCTTGCCGCTCCTGATCGGTGTGCTCGCGGTCGTGCTGGTACTGGTGGGGGCGAGCGCTTATGTCTACGCGAAGCGCGATTCGCTCTTCGGCGCCGGCACCGACAAAGTCGCGTCGGCGGACGAGGTTGCGACGGTCGAGCCGGCCCCGGTCGGCGTCGCGGCACCAGCGGCACCGGAATCGACCGAGCCGGAGAAGCGCGCCGACCGGTTGACCAATGGGCCCGAGACGCCTCCGGCGGGTGCTCCCCCGCAATCCGATACAAACGTCGTGCCGCCCCCCGCGCCACCAGCGGCGGGCGCCGTCGCGTCGTCGGAAGGGCTGCCGCTTGAAGACATGTCGGGGCTCGGCAACGACAGCGCGGCTCCCGGCACGAACCTCGTCGAGCAGCGGGCGATCTACTACTACCAGGGCTCGGAGGGGCAGCCGGGGCAGGCCAACGAGGGCTCCGCGACCTGGGCGGAAATCACGAAGGACAGCCGCCCGGCGATCCAGGCGACGCTCAAGATCCCGGAGCGCAACGTGACGGTCACCGTCACCATCTACAAGAACTACGACACGGCGCTACCGGCGAGCCACCTGGTCGAGGTGCAGTTCTATGGCGCCTTGTCGGATAGCCCGATCCAGCGCGTCCCGGCGCTCGTCTTGAAGCAGACCGAGCAGGCGCGCGGGCAGCCGCTCGCCGGCGCCGCGGTTCCGGTTACCAACGAGCTCTTCTGGATCGCACTTTCCAACGAGGACGCGGATGTGACCCGCAACGTGCAGCTCCTCAGAGAGGGTTCGTGGTTCGACATTCCGATCCTCTTCAGCGACCAGACGCGGGCGCTCCTCACCTTCGAGAAGGGCATACCAGGCGACAAGGTCTTCGAGACCGTGATGGCGAGCTGGACGCCATCGTGACGCGGGCCGCTTGGGGTTTTTGTCGGCTTCCGCGGAAAATCCGCATCGTCGTTTAGCGCTCCCGGCTCGCTCCATGTTCAAGCTGCCGCGGCTTCGCGATCAGCCTTACGTGCTCCTGACCCTGTCGTCCCTGTTCTGGGCCGGGAACGCGGTCGTCGGCCGTGCCGTCGTGCGCGACGTTCCGCCGGTGGCGCTCGCGCAGATGCGCTGGACGCTCGCCTTCCTTCTCCTTCTCCCGTTCACATGGTCGAAACTGCGCGAGGACCTCCCCGTCATTCGCCGACATTTCGGCATCGTGGTGCTTCTTTCGCTTGCCGGAATCACCGCGTTCAACACCATGCTCTATTGGAGCCTCCGGCATACGACCGCTATCAACGCGACGCTGATGCAGTCGAGCGCGCCATTGCTGATCGGCCTTTGCAGCTGGGCGCTCTTCCGCGACCCGCTGACGCCGGGGCAGCTTGCCGGCGTGGCCGCGTCGCTGTCCGGTGTGGCGGTGATCGTCAGCGCCGGTGATCCGGCGCGGCTCGCCACCATGTCGTTCAATATCGGCGACGTGATCGTCGTCGCGGCGACGGCGATCTACGCCCTCTATGCAGCGCTGCTTCGAAAGCGTCCCGCCATTGCGCCACTGGCGTTCATCGCGGCGACGATCGGAATCGGCTCGGCGCTTCTCTTCCCGCTGACTGTGCTGGAGTTCGTCTCCGGAGCGCGCTTCGCCCCGCTCGGGGCCGGCGACTTCGCTGCGATCGCTTACGTGGCGATCTTCCCTTCGGTGCTCTCCTATATCTGCTTCAATCGCGGGGTAGAGTTGATCGGCGCCAACCGGGCCGGACCGTTCTTCCACCTCATTCCGCTCTTCGGCGTGATCCTCGCCGTCATCTTTCTCGGCGAACGGCCGGCGCTCTATCACCTCGTCGGCGCGGCGCTCATCATCGGCGGTGTGGCGGTTGCCGGGAGCCGCCGGCCGGCGCGCGCATGAATTGGGTGGTGGCGGCGGAGAGGCATCGATAGACACGCTCTCCATGATCGATCCCGCCCCGAAACTGGATGCCCGGAGTTGGGCATTGCTCGTAGCCCTCGCTCTTCTTTGGAGTGCATCCTTCATCTTCATCAAGATCGGCGCGGCGGAGATTCCCATTCTGACCCTGGTGCTGCTCAGGGTCGGGCTTGCTGCGATCGTGTTGAACCTGATCATCATCGCCGGGCCGCGGCGCTATCCGCGCGGCGCCGGTATGCTTGGCCGCTACATCGTGATGGCGCTTTCGAACAATGTTCTGCCCTTCGTGCTGATCGTTTTCGCGACCGCCCGGATCGGTGCGGGATCGGCGTCGATCCTGAATGCGACGACCCCGATCTTCGCCCTCATCGTGGCGCATTTCGCGACCGTCGACGAGAAGATCACGCCGGGGAAGCTCGTCGGCATCTTGCTCGGCTTTGGCGGGGTCGCCGCAATGACGGACCCCGGCTCGGTAAGCGGGCTCGGCGTCGACTATGTCGCCGTCGCCGCGATGCTCGGCGCGAGCCTCTGCTACGGGTTCGCCGCCGTCCACGGGCGGGGATTCAAGGGAATCGATCCGCTGGTCTCGGCGGCCTGCCAGCTCACCGCGTCGACATTCATGCTGACGCCGCTCGCGCTGGCCTTCGACAGGCCCTTCGAGTTGCCGTTGCCCGGACCCGTCACCGTCGCCTCGGTGATAGGGCTCGCGCTTCTCTCGACCGCGCTCGCCTACGTCATCTTCTACCGGCTGATTGCGCGAGCAGGAGGGACCAACACCTCGCTTGTGACGCTGCTGATCCCGGTAGGCGGGGTGTTCCTTGCCTGGGCCCTGCTCGGCGAGGCCTTCACCCCGGCGAAGGCCGCCGGCATGACGCTGATCGGCCTCGGTCTTGTGACGATCGACGGGCGCGTGTTCGCCCGCATGCGCCGGCCTCAGCCGGCGCGGCCGTCCGGCGGCTAGGCGCCGCCGAGGCTTTTTTAGGCCGGCGCCATCAGCGCGGCGCGGCCGCGGTCGCGGTCTTTCGTCGCCTTCAGCATCGCCTTCTGAACCTTCTCGAAGGCGCGCACCTCGAGCTGCCGGACGCGCTCGCGCGACACGTCGAACTCGGTGGAGAGCTCCTCCAGCGTCAACGGGTCGTCGGCAAGCCGTCGCGCCTCGAAGATGCGGCGCTCGCGATCGTCGAGCACGTTGAGCGCGTCGCCGAGCATTGAGCGGCGCTGGTCGAGCTCGTCCTGCTCGGCGAGCGATTCCTCGGGCGAGATTCCGTCGTCCGCGAGCCAGTCCATCCACTCACCCGACTCGCCCTCGCCGGCGCGGATCGGCGCGTTCAGCGACGCGTCGCCGGAGAGCCGCCGGTTCATCGAGACGACCTCTTCCTCGCTGACGTTCAGCTTCTTGGCGATCTGCGTCACCTGGTCGGGGCGAAGGTCGCCCTCGTCGAGGGCCTGGATCTGGCTCTTTGCCTTGCGCAAGTTGAAGAACAGCCGCTTCTGGTTCGCGGTCGTTCCCATCTTCACCAGACTCCAGGAGCGCAGGATGTATTCCTGGATCGCGGCCTTGATCCACCACATGGCATAGGTGGCGAGGCGGAAGCCGCGCTCCGGGTCGAAGCGCTTCACCGCCTGCATCAGGCCGACATTGCCTTCCGAGATCACCTCGCCGATCGGCAGACCGTAGCCGCGATAGCCCATGGCGATCTTGGCGACGAGCCGAAGATGGCTGGTGACGAGCTTGTGCGCAGCGTCGCGGTCCCCGTGCTCGAGGTAGCGCTTCGCCAGCATGTACTCTTCCTGCGGCTCCAGCATCGGGAACCGCCGAATCTCTTCAAGGTAGCGCGTCAGGCCACCGTCCCCCGACTGGAAGACCGGAATGTTGCCCTTGGCCATGTCTCACATCCTTCCAGGCTGTCCGGCGTCCAAGCGGCCCGCCGCAAAGCCTTCATGAGAGTCGTGCACATTATCACGCCGAGTGTGCGACTGCGGAAAGAACGCCTCTTCCGCTAAACGGCGTGTTTTCGGAACAGTTCTACCAGATCGGTCAAATCCGTTGGCCAATCTGTCTCAAATTTAATGAGCGCCCCTGTCCGCGGGTGGCGAAAGCGCAGCAATCGCGCGTGCAGCGCCTGCCGGCGGAAGTCTTTGATTTTGGCTCGCAAATCCGCAGGCAGCCTCTCTGCCTTGGTTTGGAAGCCGGCGCCGTAGACTGTGTCCCCCACAAGTGGATGGCTGATATGCGCCAGATGCACGCGGATTTGATGAGTCCGGCCGGTTTCCAGGCGGCATTTGAGGAGGGCGGCGGTCGTCCCGAAACGCTCCTTGACGGCGTAGTGCGTCACCGCATTTCGGCCGCCACGCCGCGCGACCGCCTGCTTCAAGCGGTTCCTTGCATCACGAATGAGGGGGGCATCGACTGCCCCGATATGGGGCTTCGGCACGCCCCAGACAAGGGCGTCGTATTCGCGAAGGAGCGGGCCCTCGCGTCCGTGATCGGCGAACTGCGCCGACAGCGCGCGATGGGCGAAATCGTTCTTGGCGACGACGAGCACACCCGACGTGTCCTTGTCGAGCCGATGCACGATCCCCGGCCGCTTGACACCGCCGATCCCCGAAAGGCTGTCGCCGCAATGAGCGATCAGCGCGTTGACCAGCGTGCCCGAGCGGTTGCCTGCGCCCGGATGCACAACGAGGCCGGCCGGCTTGTCGATGACGATAACGTCGGCGTCCTCGTAAAGGATGTTGAGCGGGATCGGCTCCGGCCCCGGCTCCGCTTCCTCCGGTTCCGGCAGGGAGATCGCGATTGCCGCTCCGGCCGGGACGCGTGTGTTCGGGTCGTCGACGGCCTTGCCGCCGATTTCGACTTTCCCGGCCTTGATCAAGGCCTTCAGCCGGCTGCGGGAAAGTGCCTGGGCATGGCGGGCAAGGAAGAGGTCGAGCCTTTCGCCCGCCGCGTCGGGCTCGACCCGGAAGGTCCGCTTCTCTATCAGGTCGCCCATGACCTCCTACGACGACACCGAAGCGCCGCTCGACCCGGCGGCGGCGCGGCTTCGGCGGAAGCTCGTTCGCCTGCTCTTCGTGTCCGGCGGGATCATGATGCTCGGGCTTATCGCGGTGTTCGGGGCCATTGTCTACAAGCTGAACCAGGGCGGGGAGGGGAGGGCAAGCCGGCTTTCGTCGGCTGCGCCGATCGAGGGCCGCATTGCCATTCCCGCCGGCGAGCGGATCGTTGCAACGGCGCTTGACGGAGACCGCGCGCTTCTGACGCTTGCCGCGCCCGACGGAACGACGTCGCTGCTCCTCGTCGATCTTGCGACCGGCGCGGTCGTCGGCCGCTATTCGATCGCGCCGGAATAGAGTGCGCATGAGGCCAACACGCCCCTGATCGGCCTGACCTGACGTCGTCACTTGCGCGGCGCGCAGACGGGCGCTTATATGCGCTCCTCCAAGCGCCGCTCCCTTCGTCTAGTGGTCTAGGACGCCGCCCTCTCACGGCGGAAACAGGGGTTCGAGTCCCCTAGGGAGCGCCACCCTGCGATTTCGGACGTTGATCTCATTCGATTTTTTTCCCGAATTGTCTAACTGATCATCCCGGTTAGACACTCGATACCCGTCAATACGCTCGTCTCGTCTCAGATCGGATCGGGAGCATCGGTTTAGATCCGTCGCTGTTCGGGACACATTCGTTGCGGCGTACGAAGGCGACACTCATTTACAGGCGGACTGGCAACCTGAGGGCTGTGCAACTCTTGCTCGGTTACACGAAGATCGAAAGCACGGTCAGATACCTCGGAGTAGAGGTCGACGACGCACTGGCGATCTCGGAACAGGTCGACGTCTGATATCAGGGGCGAAGCGGCGGCGCCCCGCGCCCTTGGCCACGGCAGCATCGCGCCAACAGGCGAAATGTCGGGCGGGCGGTATTTGATCTCTGGATATCCCGAACGGCTTCTACCCGGTTCGCTCTCTCCGCGCGACGCTGAAGAAAGTCGCTGCAACCAGGGTGACCGCACCCAAAACGGTCAAATGGATTGCGGAATCCTGGTTGACGAATGAGGACGCACTCGACAGCGACTGCACCAGGGCCGCGCCCATCAAGACGGACAGAACAGAGCCGCGCCCGCCCGCAATTCTGGTACCCCCGAGCACGACGGCGGTGATGCTCATCAACGTGTAGTCGATTCCGGTAGCAGGCGAACCGATACCGACTTGGCCCGCCAAAATCAGGCCGCCGATCCCGGTCAGCAAGCCGGACAGAGTGAAGGCCAGCAAGATATGCCGGTTGGCGTTGATGCCCACGCGCGTTGCGGCGAGCGGATTGGACCCCACGGCACGCAGGCGCCGGCCCAACGCCGTGCGGAACAGGCCGAATTCGAACACCGCGACGATGAACATGAGTGCCAGGAAACAGGCAGGCACCGCGGCGAAGCCCCATTGCGTCACGTCGGAGATGTAATCCGTAATCGCGCCGCCCGCCTGCGGCCGCAGGACGAGCGACATGCCTTGCAGGCCGATGAAAGTGGCGAGCGTCACCACGATTGCCGGTATGTTGAGCCAGGTAACCAGCCAGCCCTGAAACAGGCCGAACCCGGAAGTGATCGCCAAGATCAGCGCCGTACCCCACAGAGTGTCACCTGGCCCCGCGCCGTCGGGCGTCAGGAACGACGCGAGCACAACGACGAATCCGGCCAAGGCGCCGACCGAGAGGTCGATCCGGCCGACCAGGATCGTGCCCAATTGGGCGATCGAGATGAAAGCCAGGATGGCGAGGAAGGTCAGCATGGTCTCGATATTGAAGGCGGAGAGAAAATACTCGCTGATCGAATCGGTGCCGATGAGCACGATGGCGGTCAGCACACTCAGCACCGCGGCGGGGAACCGGTCGGCTGCCATGATGCGCCGCCAGGGTTCTTCTTCTCCTTTCCCGGTGCGGACCGGGGCACCTTCGCGCGCCACCGTGGCGGTCATGTTCGCCTCGGTGATGGCTTCGTCGGTAAGGGTCTCGCCTTCGAGCTCCTTCACGATCTGGCCGCGCGCGAACACGACAACCCGGTCGCACAGGCCCTCAAGCTCGATGCCGTCAGACGACGACACGACCACGGCGACGCCGCTATAGGCGAGTTCGCGCAAGCGTTCGTAGATCTCCGTGCGCGCGCCGACATCGACGCCTTTTGTGGGCTCGTCGATGAGGACGATGCCAGGCTCGCCGGCAATTTCGCGTCCGATCAGCGTCTTCTGCTGGTTGCCGCCGGAAAGTTCCGCAGCCGTCGTGTCGTCGTGCTCTTTGATGCGGTAGCCGGTGTAGATGCCGAGCCTCGCCATCACTTCCCTGGTCAAGGCGTAGTCACGCTTCCGGTCGATCACGCCGGCGGTCGAAATGCGGTCGAGCGCGCCGATACCGATGTTCTCGCGCAGCCGGAGCGTCAGAAACAGTCCTTCCTCATGGCGGTCGTCGGTGACGAACCCGATGCCGGCGCGCCGCGCCGCCGCGGCGGTGTCGCCCTCGACAGCTTTGCCCTTGATGCGCACCGATCCGGCGGTGCGGCGTTCTAGTCCGGCGATGGTGCGCAAGAACTCGCGCTGTCCCTCGCCTTCGATGCCGGTCACGCCGACGATCTCGCCGGCGCGCGCCCTGAAGCTGACATTCGCAAAGCCGGGCCCGGCGAGATTTTCGACCTCAAGGATGACTTCGCCCGCGCCCTTTGCCTTGTCGGGAAACACCTGTCCGAGCGGGCGGCCCGCGATCATGGTGATGATCTGGTCGGTGGTAATTCGCGCCGCCGGGCGGCTGTCGATGATCTTGCCGTCGCGCAATACGGTGACGTGATCTGCGATCTGTTCGATCTCGCGCAGCCGGTGCGAAACGTAGACGATCGCGACTCCTTCCTCGCGCAGCCGATTGATGAGCTCAAAAAGTCTGGCGATGTCGGCTTGCTGGAACGGCTCTGTCGGCTCGTCGAGAAACAGCACCTTGGGTTTCGACGCGATCGCTCCGGCGATCTCGATGATATGAAATTGCGCCAGCGTCAGGTCGCGGACCCGCACGTCGAGCGACATGGCGTGCTGTTCGGATCCAACGGCCGCAAGCAGCCGCTCAGCTTCTGCCCGGCCGGCAGCGCCGGTGAGCGACGGCGCCGCAAGCTGGAGATTCTCGAAGATCGTCATTTCCTCGGCCAGCTCGGGGTGCTGGAAGGTCACCGCCACGCCGGCCCGGTGCAGTTTCTTGGCGTTGGGTCTCTTGATTTCCCTGCCGGCTACGCGAATGACCGCAAAGTCGGGCGGCACGGCCCCTGCTGCGATGCCGATGAGCGTGGATTTTCCCGCGCCGTTCTCACCGACGACGGCGTGCACCTGGCCGCGCCGGATGCTGAGGCTGACGGACTTAAGCGCCTCCACGGGGCCGTAATACTTTGTGGCCCCCACGATCCCCATGACCGGGGCGCCCAGCAGATTCCGTTTGCCGGCGCTCATTCGGTGATTTCGAGTCGCTTCTTCAGTCGAAGGTAGGCGGTGCGCCAGCGCCACCTGAACTCGGGCGCGACGTTCAGAAATTTCGAAAGTCCGAGCCGTGTCATGGTTCGCGTAAAGGTCGTTCGAATCCGAAACTCGACATCGGGCGAGGTGACCCAGAATTTGAAGCGGATCCATTCGAAGCGGATGCGCCGGCCCGCCTCGACGATGCCGACGCTGGCGATGATGATGATAGCCTGAACGATATTCTGGGCCGACGTCTCGAAGCCGACCGCGAGCACGAGCTGGCCGAGATAGGTGAGGAACAGCGCGCCGACGATGGTTGCAGTGACACTGCCGCGCAAGCCGCCGCCGATGGGATTGCCGCCGACCACCACCGCCGCGACGGTCGCCAGCAGATAGGGCATGCCGCTGAACACCGTCGGCGATAGCACATAGCCGGCGAGCAGCACGCCTGCCGCAGCATAGCAAAAGCCGGCAAGCGCGTAGGTCGCGACGCGATACCCGTCGAGCGGGATACCCACGGTAAGCGCTGCATCGGGATTGACGCTGGTCGCGATGAAACGCCGCCCAAGGGTCGTTTTCTCAAGCAGAAAGATCGCGATCGCGGCGATGACGATCAACACGTAGAGGGTCAACGGGACTTCGAGGAACTTGCCGAGGCCGAACTTGTTGAGCGGCGGCGGCGCCTGTTGCGAGAATCCCCTGGTGACGTGCATGGTGATACCCAGCATCAGCGAATTCATGCCGATGGTGGTGACCAGCGAGTTGACGCGAAGCAGCGCGACCAGCGCGCCGTTGACCGCGCCGACCCCAAGTCCCATCGCCAGCGCGAGCGCAACGTAGGCCAGCGTCTCGGGGACGCCGGCCTCCGAGCTCGGCAGTGCCGAAACGATAACGGCCGCAAACGACATGATACCGGCGACCGACAGGTCGAGTCCGCGCTGCTGGATTACCAGATGCTGGCCGATCGACGCGACCGCAAGGATCGCGAAGAACGGCAGCATCAGTTGCAGGGCGCTGACCGAGACGGTGCTGGGCGCAACAATGCCGCCGCCCACCAGCAGTACAACCGTGGCAATCGACACGATCAGCAGCCGGTGAAGCGGCTTCTTTCGCCCCTTGTACTCGCGCCTCGTCCAAGAGCGCTCCGGCCGCCGCCGCTCCGATTGCGCTTCAGCCGCGCCTCTAGGCGGTATCATCGCCGCAGTCGCCGAAAGCGAGATTACTTGGACAAAATCTCCTTCATCTCCGCACCGGAGACCATCGCCGAGGGAATGGCGGTCGGCGGCAGGTCCTTGTCGCATTTCACCGCAAGGGCTGGATCGTCCGACGTGCTGTCCTCGGAAAACGGCAGGTTGATGAGGCTCGGCTCGGTGTTGTCCATGCCCTCAGCGGCGGCAACGCCTTTGCGCAGCGCCAAGCGTGCCAGCCAAGTGTGCGCGCTGGCGGTGGCCAGGTTGAAGGTCGGGTTGTCCGCGTGATTGTCCTGCCACAGGCAACTCAGCTCGTTCAGGTCCTGGCCCGCCCATGCCGGGATGGGACGGCCAGCCGCGAGGAACGCCCGGATCGGGCCGGTGGTCTCAGCCATCATGCCGTCGATCTGCGGATACTTGGCGATCTCTCCGGCGGTCACCTTCTGCGCCAGCGCCGGATCCCAGTTGGTATCAACCGGGCCCTCGAGAACCTTGATCCCCGGGTTCGCGGCAAAGACTTCCTGCCAGCCGACGGCCTGCGATGCGGTCATCGGATTGCCGGGCGTGCCGCCCTGCACGATCACGTTGCCCTTTCCGCCGAGCGTCTTGACCATCCACTCGGCGAGCATCTTGCCGAGCTCGGTCTGACGCTCGGTCACGCGAACGAGATAGTCCTTGCCCAGCTCGCCGAACGGAGCCTCACCGGTCGTGAACGGAACGACGGCGATGCCCGCCTTGGTCGCCTGCCGCATGACCTTGAGCTGCGCCACGCCGGTATCGGCAAACACGATGATGACGTCGAACTTCTGGGCAATCAGCCCCTGGATGTCGGCGATCTGCTTCTCCGCCTTGAACTCGCCGTCGGTGTAGCGGACCTCGGTGATGTTCGGGCACTTCTTCGCCTCGTCCTCGAATTCGCGGCGGGTGATCTGACGCCAGTAATTGCCGCCCCAGCCGTCGGAAAAGGCCACTTTGATCGGCTTGGTGCCGCAATACGCGGTGATGTCCTGCATGTCCTCGATGCCGCCGATCTTGTCGGGCGCCATATCGAGGTCAGCGAAAGCGTTCTGGGCGTCCGCCGGCGTTGCAGCCGCGATTTGCCAGGCGAGCGCCACTGCGGCTGCGCCCCCGATAAGTTGCATTTTTGATGCCATTCGCCCCTCCCATTGACGTCGTCGGGACCGTTTCTTCTTTGCGATTTTTATTGAACCGACGTACCGCTATAACGACCACGACACTATAGTCCAAGAACCTCCAACCGGCGATGCAAATTTGTAGGGGCGGCGTTCAATGAAGCTCAGCACGGAAAGGATTCTTACCACTCACGCCGGCAGTATGCCGCGCGGCGAGCCGCTCAGCTCGATGCTGATCGACCAGGAGGACGGCAAAAGAGTCGATCGCAGGAAAATCGAAGAGGTCACCGACGACCGCGTCGCTTACATCATAGAAAAAGAAGTCGAAGCCGGCGTCGACATTGCCAATGACGGCGAGCAGGGGCGGGTCGGATTCCAAACCTACGTGCCGCAACGCTGGAGCGGCTTCGGTGGCAAATCGAGCCGCCCGTATGGCAGGGAATTCGTCGAGTTCCCGAAATTCACCGAACGAATGATGGCGCGCATCCCAAAGACCGGCAAGGTTTTCGATGCGCCCGAAGCGATTGGCGAAATTCATTACCACGGCGAAGGCGAGCTGCAGAAAGAGATCGACCGCTCGAAGCGTCAGGCGGAGAAGACCAACGCGCACGTCGCCGAGTGGTTTATGAACGCGCCGTCGCCCGGCATCATCGCGTGCACCATGCTGAATGCGTATTACGATTCCGATGAAGCGTATCTCGATGCGGTCGCGCGCGAGATATCGAAGGAATACAAGGCCGTCGTCGATGCCGGCTACGTCCTGCAGGTCGACGCGCCCGATCTCGCCATGGAGCGGGTGCTCTTGTATCAGGATTTGACCGACGCGGAGTTCGCGGAACAGGTGCAAAAACATGTCGACGCGCTGAACAAGGCGCTTGAAGGCATACCGCGCGACCGCGTCCGGCTCCATGTTTGCTGGGGCAATTGGGAAGGACCGCATAACCACGACGTGCCGATGGCGGTGGTGCTGCCGCCGATCTATCAGGCGAATGTCGGTGCGATCGGCCTCGAATTCGCCAACCCGCGCCGCCAGCACGAGACCGCGGCGCTCAGGGCGAACAAACCGCCCAAGGATATGGCCGTCATTCCCGGCGTGATCGATTCCAAGAGCAATTTCGTCGAGCACCCCGAAGTGGTTGCTCAGCGCATTGAGGCCGTGGTTGACGCGCTGGGCGACAAGGAGCGCGTGATCGCAGGCGTCGATTGCGGCTTCGGCACATTCGTCGGCTGGGAGTGGGTCGCGGAGGACGTGGCATGGGCCAAGCTCAAGTCGCTTAGCGAAGGCGCCGCCATCGCGTCGAAGCGATTGTGGGGGTAATCGGTGCGTAGCCAAATTCTCGAATTATGCGATGTCCGCCTTGGGTCAAAACCGGAAGTCTCTTTCCGCCGACGCCCGTCCGCTTTGCGCCACAAGCGAACATCAGGCAAAAAGAACCGCTGGTCGGGCACGCACCGCTGTGATCGAGAGACTGGCTCCGAACTCCTACCATTCATGTCCGATCAAGCACGGCAAAAGAAGAAGTAGACGTTGGCGAGCAGATTTCACATCAGCCAAATCGGCAGGCAAAACTTCCTCGTCAGATCAGGATGGGCTGTATCACTCCGACGCGAAGGATTATGTAGCAAGTATGACCCGGCTCCTCGACTTTCCCGTTCGAGTTGTTCACGGTGGTCACTATGCGGGCTACGGAACCGAACGGCATCGCGCAATTATCAAGACGTGGTTGGCCGAAAAGGACGTCTGACGTGGTCGATGCCCGCGTGAGCGGACGGCGGCTGCGTCGAGGAAGCAAATGACAACGAACGCAGAACTCTACGCTCGCAGGAATGTCGCGGTCGCTCGTGGCGTCGGTCACGTTACGCCGATATTCGCGGCGCGCGCCGATAACGCCGAGGTCTGGGATGTCGAAGGCAGGCGCTACGTAGACTTCTCGGGCGGGATTGGGGTGCTGAACACCGGCCACCGCCATCCGCGAGTCATGCAGGCCGTCCAGCAACAGATGGGGCAGTTCACTCACACCTGCTTTCAGGTTCTGCTCTATGAGTCGTACGTCGAACTCGCCGAGCGCCTGAATGCTCTGGCCCCGATCAAGAGCCCCTCGAAGTCCATTTTTCTGACCACCGGCGCCGAAGCCACCGAAAACGCCGTGAAGATCGCGAGAGCTGCGACGGAGCGCCAAGGCATCATCGCGCTGACCGGGGCCTTCCACGGCCGCACGACCCTCGCGATGAGCCTGACAGGCAAGGTTGCTCCCTACCGTCACGGTTTTGGATTGGGGCTGCCGAACATATGGCACGTTCCGATGCCGATCGCCCACTACGGAGTGACGGTAGAAGATACGCTAAAGCACTTCTCCTATCTCTTTCGGGCTGATGTCGAAGCGTCGCAGATCGCCGCAATCATCGTCGAGCCAGTGCAGGGAGAGGGCGGATTCTACCAAGTGCCCCCCGACTTGATGAGAGCGCTTCGCCGAATCTGTGATGAAAACGGCATCGTTCTGATCGCTGATGAGATTCAGACGGGCTTTGGCAGGACGGGCAAGCTCTTTGCGATGGAGCACTACGATGTCCAGCCAGACCTAATGTGCGTTGCGAAGAGCCTGGCCGGCGGACTTCCGTTGTCGGGGGTCATCGGTAGGGCCGAGATCATGGATGCCGCTGAACCGGGCGGGCTCGGAGGTACATACGGCGGCAATCCGCTTGCCTGCGCCGCGGCACTTGCCGTCCTCGACGTCATCGAGAGCGAAGGTCTGCTCGGTCGCGCAAACGCCATTGGCGAGCATCTCAAGGCCCGCTTGGATGCATGCTCACGAAGAAACGATGTGCTCCCGATCATTGCAGTTCGCGGGCTGGGTGCAATGATCGCTTTTGATTTGGTGCGCTCTCGTGGCAGCGCCGATCCAGATCCCGAGGCAGCAAAACTGGTGGTGAAGCGCGCCTATGAGGGCGGGCTGATATTGTTGTCTTGCGGCGTCTATGCCAACGCAATCCGGATTCTGGTTCCCCTCACCGCGCCAGATTCGGTAATCGACGACGGCTTGGCCATCTTGGAAGGTGCGCTCGCGGCTAGGCCGTGAACTCATAAATGCGTCAGCCGTCGACCGAGCGGTCCCCTTTGTGATGACTTCGAAAGAGGGCCGACAGCGTTTGCGCTTTGCGCCATGTGTGGACGGCCTCAGTTGGCAAGGGTTTTCTTCCTACGCCGAGCGGCACAAAAGAGGCGTACAATAATTACGCCTGCACCCCTCTTATCCTCCCCCAAATTCAAGCTGAGACGCTACCCAGCGTTTCCAGTCTTTTGCGGGACTGAAAGCGCGCTAAGCGTTTGCAGCCAGCAAGGCCCGGTCAAGATCGGTGAAGAGATCGCTTGCGTCCTCGATGCCGGTCGACAGCCGCAGCAGATCAGGCGGGCAGGGCGATCCCGGACCCTCGATGGAGGCGCGGTGCTCGATCAAGCTCTCCACGCCGCCGAGCGACGTCGCGCGCTTCCAAAGCTCTACGCGCGCCGCTGCCGATACCGCCGCAGCTTGGCCGCCGCGCACGCGGATGCTGAGCATGCCGCCGAATCCGCCGCGCATTTGCCGTCGCGCTACGTCGTGGCCGGGATGGCTAACGAGCCCGGGATAGAGCACCTCCGCGACGGCGGGGTGGCCTGATAGACGCTCCGCGAGCTGCATCGCGGAGGCGCAAGCGGCCTCCACCCGCAGCGGAAAGGTCCGCATGCCACGTACGAGAAGGTAGGCCTCGAACGGGCCCAGAATCTGCCCGAGCATCGTGCGGTTCCGCGCGATGCGCTCCCATAGCGCGTCGGAGTGCGCGGTCGCCAGGGCTCCGGCGAGGACGTCGGAATGGCCGTTCAAATACTTGGTGGCGGCGTGCATGACGATGTCGGCGCCGTTCTCCAGCGGGCGCGTGAGCATCGGGGTGGCGCATGTTGAATCGACCGCCAACAACGCGCCGGCTGCATGCGCGATTTCGGCGACTGCCGCGATATCGGTTAGCGACCAGAGCGGATTGGCCGGCGTCTCGGCCCAGACGAGCTTCGTCGAGCCTGAGCGCACCGCCGCTCTTACCGCGTCAAGGTCAGACATATCCACCAGATCCACCTTCAGACCCCAGTGCGTCGCCTCGGTCAGGAGCCAGTTGCGGAGCGACCAATACATCACCTTGGGCGCCACCACGGCATCGCCCGGCGACAACGCGAGGAACACGGCGGTGGCTGCAGACATGCCGGAACCGAACACCATCCCGGCAGCCGCGCCTTCCAAAGCCGTAATCACCGCCTCCGCCTCGCGCACGGTCTCATTGTCCGGCCGGCCATAGACGTTGCCGCTGCGGTACTGGTTGTCGGGGTCACGGATGAAAGTGGTCGCGACATGAATCGGCGGAACGACGGCGCGTGTGGTCTCGTCGATCCGGCCGAGCGCCTGCGCCGCGAGGGTGCGCGGCTTCCAGTTTGTGGATGTGCTCATGTTCTCCAGCTCCAGAAACCTCGGGAAACGGCGGGGCAGCACAGCGTAGAACGGCCTCCCTCGACATTCACGCAAGTTTACGAGAGCAATCTCTGGACCCAAATTAATCCCGCCCGGCGATGTGCCGCGCAAGTTCCTGCGGGTCGTCGGTCGTGATCTGACGCACCCCGGCGTCAAGGAGGCCGCGCACGACCTCATCCGTGCGGCCAGGGCTTGGATTGATGGTCCATGCATCCGTTTCGATTCCGAGATCGAGCAATCGGTCGACGATCGGGAAACCGTGCTCGGCCGCGGTCAGCACGAGATCGAAGCGCAGATATGCGAGCGTCAGTCCAGCCTTGCGGCATTCGATGTGCCGGAGCAGACGCTCCGGGAAAGCTGCAAGATCGGGCGAGCGTTCGACTGCGCGTTGCGGGTCGTACCCAAGTCGTGCGCCCGGCATCGCGGTGGCAAGGTTTCGAGCTGCACCGAGATCCGTGGATCCAACGACGATCGCATCCTCTATCCCTGCAACCGCGGCAGCGGCATCCGCAATCGCAGCCACCGGCAAAGCCTTCGCTTCGGGAACCTTGAGGTCGAGCTGCAGCGAGGTCGTCGAGGCTCTCGGCAGCGAAGCTAACGGCGCGAGCAGAGCAGAAAGGGAAAGGACCGGTGCGTCCGCGTCGGCGATCCCGTGCGGGTCGCGGTGGAGAGCCCCTTCATCGCGGCAAGTGGCGTCTCCGATACACGGCCCCTGCCGGTGGTCGCTGGCCCCAGCGTCGCGTCGTGGAGCACGGCGAACCGGCCGTCGGCTGTGGTCATGATGTCGACTTCGAGGCTCGCTCCGATCCGCCACCCAAGCGCAAGGTTCACCGGCTTGAACGGCGCCTCACCCAAGCGGGTTCTGAGCTTATGCCATTTGAGACGTATCGGCCCGCGCGGTCCTTCGACGGTGATCGGAGCAGCTGCGGCAAACTTCATGCCTTCCGGATCACTAGCCTTCATGCGCCAGCCGATTTTATGCCGTCGCCCTGACCTGGGCGTCAGGGATAAGCCTCTCGGTCGCGGTATCGAATACAAGCGAGTCCGAAGGCTGAAAACCGATCCGCACATTCGCGCCAGCAGGATGTGCGATGCCATGGCCCTGCAGGAGGACGCGAACGTGACCAAGGCCGGTTTCCACAACGTAGAGCGCTTCCCGCCCCATGGGCTCCAGGTGGATCACACGACCCGGAAGGCCTTCCTCCGAGAACGCCAGATGCTCCGGCCTGAGCCCCACGGTCACCGCTCCGTCCGCGCCCTCGATCGGCAACGACGCAGCGCCGCTGATGGAGATCGCTCCATTTCGCGCCTCGCCCGCGATCAGATTGATCGGCGGTGAGCCGATGAAGCCGGCGACGAACAGGCTCGAGGGTCTGAGATAGAGATCGTCTGGCGTGCCGACCTGCTCGATGCGGCCGGCCCGCATGCAGATGATGCGGTCGGCCATCGTTGTTGCCTCGATCTGGTCGTGCGTGACGAGGATCGTTGTCACGCCGAGCTTCTGCTGCAGCGACTTGATCTCGGTGCGCATCGTCAGCCTGAGCGTCGCGTCGAGATTCGACAGAGGTTCGTCGAGGAGGAGAAGCTGCGGCTCCTTGATCAACGCACGCGCGAGCGCCACGCGCTGCTGCTGCCCGCCGGAGAGCTCGGCCGGCCGGCGGTCAAGCAACTTATCGATCTGGACGAGCGCGGCGACGTCCTCGACGCGGCGCTCGGCTTCGGGGCGCGGCGTCTTCTTGAAGCGCAGGGGAAAGCGAATGTTCTCGCGCACCGTCATGTTTGGATAGAGCGCGTAGGACTGGAACACGATGCCGACATTGCGATCCTTCGCCTCGACGTCGTTCACCAGGTGATTGTCGAAGAGGAGCGCACCGTCGCTCGGCACGTATATGCCGGCGAGGATCAGGAGGCTCGTCGACTTTCCGCAGCCGGAGGGGCCCAGCAGAGCGACGAACTCTCCATCCTCGATCGTCAGGTCCATGCCGGGGATAACGACGACGTCACCGAAGCGCTTCGCGATGTTGCGGAACTCGATGCGCGCCATCTCCGTCAGCCCTTAACGCCGCCGATCGACATCTGCATCAGGTAGCGCTGCGCAGCGAGATAAAGCACGAGACTCGGAACCAGATAGAACACGCCAACGGCCGAGACGACGCCATAGTCGACGCCCATCACGTCGTCGCGCACGTAGAACATGTAAAGGCTCATGGTCCAGTTGGTGTTGCGGATCAGGAAGGTGAAGACGAAGATGTATTCCTCCCAGCCGCGGATGAACGTGAAGACGGAGATCGCGAGAATGCCGTTCCTGACATGCGGCAGCACGACGCTCAGGAACGCCTGACGTCGCGACGCTCCGTCGGTCAGCGCGCTCATCTCAATGTCCCACGGAACGGCGTCGAAGAAGCCCTTCATGATGAAGATCGCGAACGGAAGCTCGAAGGCGACAAGCACAAGAATGACGCCGAGGAGCGAGTTGAGAAGCCCGATGTAGTAAAGCATCAGGAAGAGCGGCACGATCAGCGTCAGCACCGGGAAGGCATGCAGCACCAGCAGCGAGCGCAGCATCGCGGCGCGCCCGGGGAACTGGAAGCGCGAGAGATAGTAGCCGGCGAGCGACGCGACCGTCGCCACGATGACGGTCTGCGAGCCGGCAAGCAGGATCGAGTTGCCGAAGGCGTGCCAGACGTTCGGAAACTGAACGGCGCCCTTCACCTCGCCGACGCGCGAACGCACGACCGAGGCGAAATCCGGCTCCCATAGGAACAGAAAATTGCCGAGATAGAGCGACGGCCCGACGAGCCAGGCGAAGACGGCGAGCGCCACAACCGCGACCGCGGCGACGCCGATCGCCACTTGCCGCCGGCTCCTGGCGAGCGCCACGACCAGCCAGAACCCGATCACCGTGGGCACGAGCACCGCCATCGACCGCCACAGAACGCTCGTCTCGGCGACTCCGAGCCGCGATGAGAAGGCGATGGTGATGAGCCAGAAATAGGGGAGGATGATCGGGAGCGAGACGGCGATCAGGAACAAGTAGACGGTTGCCGCGCGCACCCTGCGTGAGGTCCTCGCGCGCGCCGCAACGCGCGACCAGTCCACGGCCCGCTCGGACGCACCGCCGCCGAGGCTTGCGACTGCCGTCATCTCACTGCACCTCGATGCGTGGACGCTGCAGGAGCCGCTGCATGTCGAAGAAGCGCCAGCCCAGCAGCGCGAGCGCAGTACCGATCACGATCAGGAAGAGCGCGAGGGCGGCGCCATAGCCGTATTGGCCGCTCTCGAAAGCGCGGCGATAGATATAGAGCGCGTAGACGGTGGTATCGTAGAAGGGTCCGCCCTTGGTGAGCAGCAGGATGTATTCGAAGCTCACAAGCAGCGACAGCATCTGGTAGATCGTCACGAAGCTGATCGGCCAGCGCAGTGCCGGTAGCGTGATGAACCAGGTTTGCGCGAAGACGCCCGCGCCGTCGACGCGCGCCGCATGGTAGAGGTGCTCCGGTATGCCGCGGATCGCCGACGTGAAGATGATCATGCCGAGCGACGCGCCGATGAAGCCATTTGAGATGATAATGAGCGCGACCGGCGCCTGGGTCTTGAGATCGAGCGGCTCGGTAAGACCGAAAACCTGTATCAGAATCTGATTGAGGAGCCCGGTCGACGACGGATCGACGACCCACAGCCACAAGAGGATGTAGAGGACGGACGGGCTCATGCGCGGCATCAGCCACACGCCGCGGAAGAAGCTTCCCGAGATGCGGCTGATCGAGGTTGTGACGAGCGCTAGGATCAGCCCGAAGGTCACGTTGAAGATCGCGAGCGTGCCGAAGACGTAGATGAAGGTCATGACGACGACTGGCGGCAGCCGCCGGTCGCCGGCAAAGACCTTCTCATACTGCTCCAACGTAAAGCCGCTGATCTTGAGTGAGCGGCCGAGATCGGTGAACGAGACGGCGACGTCGATCAGGACCGGGATGACGAAAAAGAGAAAGGTCAGTACGATAGCCGGACCGAGAAAGATTACGAAGTTCGCGCGCTGGCGGGCCGCCGAGCGGCCTGCCGCACGGCGCTCGATCATCAGCTCTTCTGCCGTCGTCGCCATTCGATCAGGCCTGCCCGGCGACCTCGTTTACGGCGCTCCGCGAAGATGGCAAGAGCCGGCGGCCGCCGGCCCTCGCCAATCGCGATCTTCTAGTTCACCACAACGTCCTTCAGCGTCGAGGTCGCCTCATCGATAACGAAGTCGGCCGCGTCGCCTGCGCTGAGACGTCCGGTCTCCACGCCCTGCATGGCATTGTAGATGATGCCGTTCAGATCGCCGAATTGCGGGTTGTTGGGCAGAAACTTCGTGAACTTCAGCATCTCCGTCGCCTTGGCGAGCGGCCAGGCGTCGGCGTAGCGCTTGTCGTCAAGCTCCTCCGGCTTGATGCCGAGATGCGTCGTCGTGACGGCGTGGTCGACATTGAGGTCCGGGTCAGACGCGAAGCCGAGCAGCCTGACGGCGAGATCAGGATGCTGCGTCTTCGACGAGACCGCGTAGATCACCGGGTGCGTCAGGCTGCTCGGGCTGCCGCCTTTTTCCACCGGCGGACAGGCGACCCAGCCCCAGTCCTTGAAGAAGCTCGCCTCGTCCTGCGGCAGCCCGAAGGTGGGAAACGCTGAGCTGCCCAGGTCCCAGATGCCGTACATCCAGAACACGTCGTTCTGGTCCTTGTAGAACTGCGCGCGGATGTCGTCCCATTCCATCGAGGTGTTGTTGGCGGCAAGGACCCCTTCTTTGACGCCCTTCTCAAACCAGCCGAAGGCGGCGGCGAGCTTGTCGCGATCGAGCATCAGGTTGCCGGTCTTCGGATCGGTGAAGGTGTTGCCGTAGGCCTGGAACACCATCAGATAGTCCGGCCCTTTGCTCGGGCGATGCAGGATGCCGTATTTGACCCCCGTCTTGTCTTGGACCTTCTTGGCGATGTCGATGATGTCGTCCATCGTCACCTCGCCCTTCAGCACGGCGTCGGGCAGGCCCTCGATGAAGGCGTCGTCATAACCGGCCTGTCGCATGAGCTTCTTATTGTAGAAGAACATGCGTGCCTCGGCGTCCTGCGGGATGCCGTAGGTGCCGTCCGAACACTTCACGGCGTTCCACAAGGACGGGAAGATCGTGCCGAACTTGTCGGGATATTTGGCGATGTAGTCGTCGAGCTTCAGCGCGAAGCCATCCTGCTGGAAGGCGCAGACCCATTCATGCGCTGCGATGAACATGTCGGGCCCCTCGCCGATCCCGAAGACCTTCAGGAGCTGCAGCGCATCCTCATCGAAGCCTTTGGCGGGGCTGTCGTGCACGTCGACCTCGACCTGCACATCCGACCCTTCGGACTTCAGCGCTGCGTTTAGCCGATCGGCGGCCTTCACCACATTGCCGGCGCGCAGCGGCCCGGAAGGATCCTGGCGCGACCAAAGCTCAAGCTTCACAGTCTCCGCCAGCGCGGGCGCGCCCAAACATGCCGCGGCGAGCAGCGCTGCAGTTCCAATTTTCCAGTGTTTCATCGTGCTCTCCCTGGGTGCTGCGACGCGTTTTCGACCGCATCGTCGTATGTATTTGCAAAGCTGTGCAACACGATTATGAAGGCCTTTGGAGCGACGGTCCAGAGCATTGGTTGAAATGCCCGGTGGCAGAGAAAATGGGCGGCGACGGTTCGTCAGCGCGCACGATGTCGCGGAACGCGCCGGGGTCTCCCGATCCGCCGTGTCGCGGGCGTTTACGCCTGGCGCCAGCATCGCGCCGGCGACGCTTGCGCGGGTGCAGGAGGCGGCTGACGCCCTCGGATACCAAGTCAACGATCTTGCGCGCGGGCTTCTCGCGCATCGCAGCCAGCTCGTCGGGCTCGTCACCTCCGACCCGAACGCGCCGTTTCGCGCCCAGATGATCGACGCGTTGTCGAACGCGCTGATCGAGCGCGGCAACGTGCCGGCGCTGATCACCATCGGCCCCGAGGCCGACGACATCGCCAATGCCAGCCGGCAGCTCCTGCGCTACCGGGCGGAGGCGACGGTCTTCCTTTCCGGCTCGCCGCCTGAAAGCCTCGTCGAGCTGACGCGCCGCAACGGGCAGACGCTGATCCTGATCAACCGCGCCGAGACCGATCTCGACAGCGTGCGCTGCGACGATCGCAGCGGCGTCAGACAGGCCTTCGATGCGCTCCGCGCGAGCGGCGCGTCACGCTTCGGAGTGATCAACGCGGCGCACCCAAGCCCGAGCCTCTCTACGCGCGAGCGCGCATTCGCGGAGTTTGCGGCGGCGGAAGGCGTCGACCTCAGGATCGCGCGTGCCGGCCGCTCCGACTATCAAGGTGGACAGGAGGCGGCGCGCCAGCTTCTCGTCGAGGGTGCGCACCCTGAGGCGATCTTCTGCGTCAACGACACGATGGCGATCGGCGCGCTCGATTTCCTGCGGGGCGCCGGTCTCGGCGTGCCAGACGACGTCTCGGTGGTCGGCTTTGACGACCTACCGATGGCGGCGTGGGCACCCTACCGGCTCACGACCGTGCGCCAGGACCCGGCGCGCATCGCCAAGGAGGTCATCGCCCTTCTGGACCGCCGCGCCGCCAACCACGATTCGCCGCCGATGGCTGTCTTGTTTCCCGTCGAGCTGGTCATCCGCGAAACCGTCAGGGGGCTCCGCTAGAATAGCGCCGTCAGGCCGCCGGCCGCGAGCGCTCGACGATCACTTCATCCACCAAAGAAACAGAAGCGACGATCATGACGTTCAGCTTTCTTGCGCGCGAGGCGGGCCGCGTCCACGTCTGCGGTCACCGCGGCTACAGCCTCCACTATCCGGAGAACACGATCGCAGCCTTCAAGGCCGCCAAGGACGCGGCCGCGTCGACTGTCGAGATCGATGTGATGCTGTCGAAGGACGGCGAGGCGATCGTCCTTCACGACCACAGGGTCGACCGCACTACCGACGGGCATGGGTTCGCCGCCGACCTGACGCTTCAGGAGATCCGCGCGCTCGACGCGGGCGCGAGCTTCGATCCGCGCTTTGCCGGAACGAGAGTGCCGCTTCTCGCCGAGACGCTCGAATGGGCGAAGCGGGAAGACATGGGCGTGGTGCTCGAGATCAAAGAATACGAGCGGCCGGAGCTTGCCATCGAGCGAGTGGCCGATCTGCTTGACGCCACCGGAACCACCGACCGCGTACTGGTCCTCAGTTTCGATCACGTTGTGCTGAAGCACATGGTTGAGGCGCATCCTGGAATTCGCACTGAGGCCATTACCCACGCGCGTCACGCCGACATTGTCGGCGTGCTCAAAGCCTGCGGTGCTAGCTCCGTCTCCATCGAGCTCGACATGTTCCATCCCGACGACGGACATGCGCTCCACGCCGCCGGCCTCTCGAACCGCGTGCACCTGCCGCGGCCGGAGAAGCTGGTGCCGTTCTGGCAGGGCGGGCGCGATCTCGTTCCGCGGATCGTCGAGTGGATTGCCGACGGCGCCATCGACACGCTCTCCGGCGACGACGTGCCGTTTCTGGCCATGCTTGTCGAAAAAGCTGGAGGGTCGAAGTGATGGCGCCTGAGATGCCGCAGGCAGATCTCAATCGCCGCCTCGACGTTGCGCGATCCATCGTCCGCGAAGCGGGCACGATGGCGATCGACTATTTCCACCGGCGCGATAACCTTGCGATCACCCACAAGGGAGCGCAGGACCTCGTCAGCGAAGCCGATCGCCGCTGCGAGGAGTTCATCATCTCTCGTCTCGCGGCCGCCTTTCCGCAGGACGGCTTTCTCGGCGAGGAAGGCGGAGCGCGCAATCCCGGAGCCGGCGCCACCTGGGTCATCGACCCGATCGATGGCACGCACAATTTCCTGACCGGCATCCCTTTCTGGTGCCTCTCGGTCGGGCTCGTGGTCGATCGTGAGGCGGTGCTCGGCGTGATCTACCACCCAACGGCCGACGAACTCTTCTCCGCGCGCAAGGGTGGCGGCGCTTTCGTCAACGACACGTCGATTCGAGTCAGCGGAGAGACGAATGTGACACGTGCTCGGGTCTGCGTCGGCTTTAGCTATCGCCGCCCCGTGACCGACCATGTGCGTGGCGTCGAGGCGCTGCTCACTGCCGGTTGCGAATATCTGCGCCTCGGCTCGGGCGCGCTCGGGCTCACCTACTGTGCTGCCGGTCGCTTCGACGGCTACTGGGAACGGCACATCAATGCATGGGATGTCGCGGCGGGTCTCGCGCTGGTGCGCGAGGCCGGCGGATGGACCAATGACTTCTTCGCCGGAGACGGACTGGCACAGGGAGGCGAGGTGCTTGCCGCGACGCCGGCTCTCGTCGAGCCGCTGGCACGCCTCACGAGGCTCGGCGTGTCATGACGCAAGCCGGCCGGGCCTGAGCGCGCCGCTCTCTTGCGACGGAGGGGCGATGCGCCGCCTTGAAATCGGTTAGACGTCCGAAAAGAAAGCCTTAGTATTCAATGGGCGCGCGTGATGACGTTGGACAGCCCAAGCTCTTGATCTTAATCGAACAGACTAGGCCCCTAGGGAGCGCCAGTGGAACGCCACGCCCGAAATTTGTGAATGGCTTAGGTTTCAGGTGAGACGGAGCGTGCTCGATTTCAAAAGCGCGTCGGATCGCGCCAGCACGCATCATGTCCGCTTATGACTAAGTGGAAGTTGAGGAAACTCGCCGCAGGCCCTCTGCAAACGCCGGGGCGGAGGGCTTGGCGTACATTTCTTCAACCTCGTCCCACCGACTGAGGAGACTTTCAACGCACGCAGGATCGAACTGCGTTCCCGAATGTTGGGTCAGGTGAGCTCGAACGGCCTCTAAGCTCCAAGCCTGCTTGTAGGGCCTTTCTGACGCGAGTGCGTCGCAAACATCAGCGACTGCCGCGATCCGACCGGCAAGTGGAATGTCGGCTCCTTTGAGGGCCCGGGGATAACCTGCACCGTCCCATCGCTCGTGATGCGACAAAGCTATCTCTGCCGCCAGACGAATAAGATCCGACTTACTATCGCGCAATATTTCATGGCCGTACCTGGTGTGGTTCTGCATTTCTCGACGCTCTGCAGGGTCCAGCTTGCCCGGCTTGAAAATGATGCTGTCCGGCACGCCAATCTTTCCAACATCGTGTAGCGGCGCCACGCGATGGATGGCCTCGATATAGTCGCCGTCAAGTTTCAGCCCTTGCCCGACGAGTCTGCAAAGCCGCGCCATGCGAAGAACATGCTCACCCGTTTCATTGTCTCGCTTTTCGGTGGCGCTAGAGAGGCGGAATATCAGCTCGGCCTCTCGATCCGATATGGCGATGTGGGCTTTCCGGATCGCCTCCATCATAGCGTTGAAGCTATCAGCCAGTGTGGCAGTTTCGATGTCAGACGTGGCGATAACGGAGGCGCTGTAGTCATGCGTTTGCGCGATCCTGGTCATGTCTTCTGTGAGCGCCGTGAGGGGGCGGGTTATCGATCGCTGAAGGCGATTCGCGATAAACAGCCCGACCGCGATTGCAAGTAGCGCGCCGATGGACACAGTTCCTAGAACGCTCATGAAGCGCGCGGCGAGATCACCTGCTTTGCTGATGATCAAAAGGCGTCCGACGCGCTGGCCCGCATGTATGATCGGAACCGTGACCTGGATGGTCCGGGTTCGCAGCAGCGAGTAAATCGACGCGGATCCGTCGCGTCCAAAACGGGCGTCACCATTTAGGCGCGCCGACGCGCCGACCTCAGCGAGAATCTGACCATCGCTTCCTTCCGCTCTTGCGTAGACAAGGCCAGGCACTCTGGCGATCGATCGTAGGCTCTCCTTTATCAGGGTGGTGTCGCGCAACGCTACCGCCGTCGAGGACGCCCCGGCGACAACATTCGCCGTCGCCAGCAAGTTGTCTCGTTTGTCTGTGAGATAGCTGTTGGCCGCCTGCCAGATATTCAGAAGCGCCGAGCACGTCAGCGCGACCCCGACTGACACAAGGACAAGACGGTGCAACCGGCTTCGCATCGACCGAGGACCGTGCCGGACACCGAACACGAGTGGTCCGAACCTGACCGCCCGCGGTTCCATGTGATGCATCGTAGATGCTGTTTGTGGTACCGACATCATGCCACCTTCCGTGGCGAAGCTAACGCATGAATGGCTGAGAGCCCTGACGTTGAGGCTCGGGCCTGCGACGGGAACGGGTCAGGCCAACAGCTTTTCGATTTCCGCTCTCAGACGTGCTCGAGCTTCCGCTTCACCCACGTTTTCCTCCATTGGACGATCGCGGATTTTAGAGGACAATCGTTGTCGAACTCTGGAGCATCCTTGTCGCGTCGCCGTGTACGCGGATCGTCGCAATTGTGCCGGGTGTGATTCGCCTTCTCGGGTAAGAGGGCGGCGCGAGGCTGAACCGCCGCGTTTCCGAGGAGCACCTAAGACATTGTTGACCTAGTCCTTGTCTGAGACTGCTAAGATTGCTCGCAATTTCTTAGCCGCTTCCAAATTTAGTTGCCGCGCGAAGCCGGTTTTTAAACCTAGTTTCGCAGAGCACGATGCTAGTTAGCACCCGTGATCGCTGTTTTCGTCAATATCGCTCGTAAGATGCTGCTCCGGTTTCGTTTCTGCGAAGACGGAAACGTTGCCGTCATTTTCGGAATCACATTTCCCGTCCTCCTCGGCCTGGCGGCCCTCGCCATCGACGACGCTTCGGTCAATCATCAATCGAGCCGTATGCAGAATGCGGCTGACGCCGCGGCGCTTGGAATAGCAAAGGAATTGCACGTCTATCGGGCGCCGGATCCCGGAAAGGATTCATCAGACACGACGGAATTGGTCGAAGCCGGGAAAGCCATCACTGAGGCTCATCTTGAGTCTGTTGGGCTGGCAGAGCGACCCCACCAGGTCGAAGTCATCGTGGATACGAAGGCCTCGACCGTCGAGGTGAAGATAGCGATGGAAGCGAAGACCTTTCTTCCCGCAAAAATCTGGGCAGAGAGCCCGATCCGCGCCGACTCCGTTGCGCACGCCTATGGAACCGCCAAGCTTTGCGTGCTCGGCCTAGACGGCAGCAAGAGCGGAACCCTTTGGTCCAAAAAGGCAGGAATCCTGACCGCTCCAGAATGTGCGGTTCAGTCGAATTCAACTGATTCGGAAGGAATCCAAGTCGAGGGAGGCTCCACCATCGATTCCGCAGGAACCTGCTCGTCAGGCGGAATTGTGGGCGCGAACGCGATTACTCCGAAACCGGAGACGGATTGCCCTCCAATCGAGGATCCGCTTTCCGCACGGATCGCTCCCGCTGTGAGCGGCTGCGACTTTCTCGACTTTGAGGTGGACGCAGGGGAGGCCACGTTATCCCCCGGCACCTATTGCGGCGGGATCAAGATGCGGAACAACGCGGTCGTCGACCTAAATCCCGGCCTCTACATCATCACCGGCGGCAAGCTCGACACCGGTAACAAGACCCAACTGCGCGGCGAGAATGTGAGTTTCTATTTTGCCGATGACGAAGCCACGTTCGAGTTCAAGGACAAAGGCCTAGTAGAACTCTCGGCACCGGAAGAGGGGCCGATGGCGGGCATCCTATTCTTTGCGAACCGCGAGAACACGGTTGGCCAGCGCTACGAGATTAGCAGTGACTCCGCGCGCAAGCTCCTCGGCACGATCTATTTGCCAAACGCAGTCCTCGAAATCGGGGGCACCGGCAAGGTTGCCGATGCCTCAGCCTATACCGTGATCGTCGTTGATCGGCTGAAGATCGACACTGCTAATCTCGTGGTGAACGCCGATTACGCCGCGAGCGATGTCCCGGTCCCGGACGGGCTTGGTCCAAATTCCACTTCGATCACGCTGGAGCGCTGAGAAAGCCGCCAGTGTTCTTGGGCCTGCGGTTTCCGTGACATGTGACGCTCGGAGCGCACAAGGTGCTGCATGCTCGCTGCTATGTCTGATTATCGCCAACCGGCGGACGTCGCCTGAGCCCGAATCTGACTCAGAGCGGACATTGTCCCGGCTTCCGGCATTCTGCTTACCCTGCTAAAAATGGGACCGAGTTTGAGCCCGCAGTGAGAGCGCATGGCCTTGCTTTGTGACTGTGTTGCCGGCGTTGGTCGCGATGGGGCAACGCGTCTGCCGATAGCCTGTCTTGATCGCAGAGCGTTCTATGGAAACATCTCCTCGAGCATCTAAAACATATCCGCGGTCCAAGGAGGGTCCGTGAACCGAGCTCCAATCTTCTTCTTAAGGATAGTCGTTTGTCTCATCGGCATTGGCGCTCTTGCCTTCTTGCTTTGGGAACCTCACGTCGAGGGTAGGAATGCGCACGCCACGCTTTTTGAGATTTACTTCAAAGATCCCTTTTTGGCGTACGCGTATATAGCGTCCATTCCGTTTTTCGTGGCGCTCTATCAAGCATTCAAGGTGTTGGGCTACGCCGGACAAGACAAGGTGTTTTCGCAAGAGAGCATAAAGGCCTTGCGGGCTATCAAATTTTGCGCGCTGGCCATATTTGGTTTTGTTGTCGCTGGAGAAAACATCTTCATCCTGTTTAACAATTCAGACGATCGAGCAGGCGGGGTTTTTATGGGCATCCTCATCGCCTTCGGCTCGATCGTGATTGCCGCCGCGGCAGCGATGTTTGAAGGGATTTTGCGAAATGCCGTGGATAAAATCGGGATCGATTCGGCGGCGTAACGATTACATGCCGACGGTTGCCGGCGGCGATCCTCACTCCAGCCAGCTCACCACGCCCGTCTTAAGGTCATAGATCGCGGCGACGATCTTTAGCTTGCCAGCGCCGGCGGCGCCGGAGAGCAGCGTGCTGGAGGCAGCGAGGCGCGCGGCCGTGCGCCGTGCGCTCTCCTTCGCCGCGTTGTTGGTGAAATCCCCCGGCTGATCCCTGACCGCAAGCGCCGCCGGAACGATCGGCCCGATCATCGGGCCGATGGCGCCGGGATAGGTCGCGTTCTTTGTGACCACGTCGCACGCCGCCTTGACCGCGCCGCAGGCGGTGTGCGCCAGAACGACGATGACCGGCGAGCCGAGGACGGCCGAGCCGTATTCGACCGTGCCGAGCGTTGCCGTGTCGACTAGGTTGCCGGCGTTGCGGGCGACGAATAGTTCGCCGACGCCGTGGCCGCCGAAGATTAGCTCGGGCGGCACGCGGCTGTCGGCGCAGCAGATCACCGTTGCCCACGGCGCCTGGTGCACCGCCACCGCCTCTCTGGTGGCCGCGAGGTCGAGCACGCAGAGTTCCGGATTGGCGACATAGCGCGCGTTCCCGTCCTTCAGGGCGGTCAGCGCCTGATCCGGCGTCAGCTCCGTCGGCGCCCCTTCTGCAGCGCGGGCGGTGCCGGCTCCTCCGCCGAGTGTCATCACCGCCAGACCGGCGGCGCCGAGCCTCAGAAAGTCCCGACGGCCGACAGGGCCGGATCGCAATGCACACACACTTGTTCCCTCCTGCTCGCGGGCCACCCTGATCGTCTGTCGCCCAAACGTGGTTCGCTCCCACCGATGCCGTTCCGGCATTCCGCCAATCGATAGGGCCGACCTGAGCGATGTCAACATAGGTCGCCGCGATGGCGCGCCGTCTTAGTGACGCGGCAATGCCGGGCTCTATTTCAGCAGATTCTCGGCAGTGGATCGTCCTCCAATTCCTCAAGGAAGCGCTCTCCTCCGATCGCCGTCTGCAGCACGACCTGCGCGTTGCCGGTTTCGACGGTGCCGATGAGGCTCGCGTCCTCACCGCCGGGAAGCGAGCGCCACAAGCCCAGGATCGCGTCGGCCGCCTCGGGCGCGGCGACAGCGACCACGCGTCCCTCGCAGGCTAGGTAGTACGGGTCGTAACCCAGAATCTGGCAGACCGAGCGGACCGAGTCCCGTACCGGGATTCGCGTTTCATCGAGGCGCACCTGGAGCGACGTCGCCGCGGCGATCTCGTGCGCCACCGTGGCAAGTCCGCCGCGCGTCGGGTCGCGCATGAAGCGCACGCCGTCGACGGCGGTGAGCGGAAGGGCGAACGGCGTCACCGATGCGCAGTCCGATCGCACCGGGCCGCTGAGGTCGAACTGCTCGCGGGCGAGCATCACTGCAATGCCATGATCGCCGAGCGGTCCGCTCACGATCAGCACGTCGCCGGCGCGAATGTGCTCGATGCCGAGGTGCAATTCGGCGGCACGCACGCCGACGCCGGTGGTCGTCAGGTAAAGGCCGCCGCCCTGTCCGCGCGGCACGACCTTGGTGTCGCCGGCGACGACATGAACGCCGGCTACCCGCGCGGCTTCGGCAAGACTTTTGGCGATGCGAATGAGGCACGCCACCTCAAGGCCTTCCTCGATGATGGCGCTCAGTGTCAGGAAGCGCGGCTCGGCGCCGGCCACCGCAAGATCGTTGACCGTTCCGTTGACGGCGAGCGAGCCGATATCGCCGCCGGGAAACTCGAGCGGCTGCACCGTGAAGGCGTCCGTCGTGACGCACGGCACCATGCCCGGCGGAAGTGCGATCGGCGCGGCGTCGAGATGAACGTCAAGAGCGGGATCGGCGAGGTGGCGCTGAAAGACCTCCTCGATCATCTCGCGCATGTAGCGGCCGCCATTGCCGTGTGCGAGCGATACGTGCCGGTCTTCCATCACGGCCATCCGGTCGCTTGCGGTGCATCGCGATGGAGCGCCTCGATCAGCTGGCCGAACGCCAGACCACCGTCATTCGCCGGGGTGACTTGCGGCAGATGCGCGGAGAAGCCTCGTTCGGCCAGGAGTGCGATGACGCGCTCCGCCAGCAGGCGGTTCTGGAAAACACCGCCCGTCAGTCCGATCGCTTGCGGTCTCTCCGCCGGCGTCAGCGCCGTCGCCTGGTCAATAAGGGCGCGCGCCAGACTCTCATGAAAAATCCCGGCGCGCACATCGGCGGTGCAGTCGGTATCGGCGAGGATCGGCAGGAGCGGCTCCCAATCGGAGCGCCAGACTCCGTGGCTGTCCTGCGCAAGCGGCAGCGCAATGCTGTCCGTGCCGACGTCTGCAATGCTTTCCAGCAGCATCGGTCCCTGGCCCTCGAAGCTTGCGACGTTTAGGCCAAGCACAAGCGACGCTGCCGCATCGAATAGGCGTCCGACCGAAGAGGTCCGCGACGTTCCGATGCGATTCCGCCATGCTTGCGCGGCGAGGTCCGCAGCGTCGATCGGCGGCAACCAGGCTCGGCCAGTCTCCCACATCAATGCGGCGGCAGAGCGCCAAGGCTCGCGTCCTACGCGGTCTCCAGCCACGACGTGAAACGGACGCATGCTGGCCGCGCGCCGCCACGCGCCCGGGTGCCCGGCCAGCGCCTCGCCGCCCCACAGATCGCCGCCGTCGCCGAGACCGACCCCGTCCCATGCAAAGACCAGCCAACAGTTGATGTCGGGTTTTTCGGCGGCGAGCGCCGAGGCGTGCGCGGCGTGGTGCTGAACAAGCGTGACCGGCAGACCCTGCTGCTTCGCCCAGCGGGTACTGGCGTAGCCCGGGTGTGCGTCGCAGACGATACGGCGAGCCTCAACGCGGTAAAGCGCCTGCAGGTCTGTGATGACCTGCGCAAAAATTTGAAGGCTGCGCGGGCTGTCGAGCTCCCCGATATGCGGCGAGACAACGGCGCGGCGGCCCCAGCCGAGCGCAATCGCCCCTTTCATGTGGCCGCCCACGGCAAGGGTGGGCTCGGCAAGCTCGGCGGGCAGCTCGATCTCCAGCGGCGCCATTCCGCGCCCGACGCGGATCTGTCGCGGCGCGCCGGCGACGACCCGCACGACGGAATCGTCCGCGGGTCGCACGATGGGCCGATCGTGATGCAGGAAGGCGTCCGCCATCGGCGAGAGCCGAGCCTCGGCTTCCGCATTGCCGGTGATCACGGGTTCGCCGCCGATGTTCCCCGATGTCGCGACCAATGGCGTGCCGAATGCGGTGAGCAGGAGGTGGTGCAGCGGACTGTAGGGCAAGAAGACGCCGAGCTCGGCGAGACCGGGCGCAAGCGCGGCGCTCAATCCGCAGGCCGGCTGCCGGCGCGCCAAGACGATCGGCCGGGCGGCGTCGACAATCGCGCGCGCCTCTTCTTCGCCCAGAACGACGCTCTCGCGAACGGCATCGAGGCCATCCGACCCCGCTTGCGGAAACATGACGGCGAGCGGCTTGTGCGGGCGGTGCTTGCGTGCCCGCAAGTTCGCGACCGCCGCATCGTTCGCCGCATCGCACATTAGATGGTAGCCGCCAACGCCTTTGACGGCGACGATGCCGCCTTTGCGCAGGCAGGCAATCGTCGCGTCGAGCGCCGCCTCGCCGTGACACGGCTCGCGGCCATTGCGCCGGAAGCTGAGCTTCGGTCCACAGTCGGGGCAGGCAAGCGGCTCGGCATGAAACCGCCGGTCGAGCGGGCTGTCGTACTCGCTCCGGCAGCGCGGGCAAAGCGGAAACCCGGCCATCGAGGTGTTCGGCCGATCGTAGGGCAGCGCTTCGATGATGGTGTAGCGCGGGCCGCACTGCGTGCAATTGGTGAAGGGATAGCGGAAGCGCCGTTCCGAAGCGCTCTGCAACTCTGCTAGGCAGTCGTCGCAGCAGAACATGTCCGGCGGCAAATGTACGTCCGGCGAGTCGGCGATGTCGCTCGGTTGGATTTGGAAAAGACGCAAGCCTTCAACGAGCGCTTTGTCCGATGCCTCGAGACGCGGCTCCGCCAGCGGTGGCGCCTCTGCGGTCAGCGCCGATTCGAAGCTGGCGATATCGCGCCGATTACCCTCGACGTGGATGAGGACTTGTCCGGAGCCGTTGCGTACCCAGCCTGTCAGGCCGAAGCTCTTCGCCGTGCGGTAGACAAACGGCCTGAAGCCAACGCCCTGGACGCGCCCGCCCATGACGATTCGGCGCGCAGATCTTTGATTGACGTCGTCAATATCGCGCCGGTGCGTGCTCATGTGCCGCCGTGTGCCTGATCCCGGTCGACCACCAGATGCGGCAGGCCCCCTCGTCCGACACCATGCACGGGCCGATCGGATTGCGCGGCGTGCAAGCCTTTCCGTAGAGGACGCACTGGTTCGGATAGACCTTGCCAAGCACGACGCGCGCGCAGTCGCAGCCCGGGGGCATTTCACCGGCGCGCTTGCGAAACGCGTCCGACTTCAGATCAAACCGCCGAACCGCATCGAATGACGCGAGCTCCGCCTTGAGCGCAAAGCCGGATCTGGGAATGATTCCAATGCCGCGCCAGTTTGCGTCGACAACGTCGAGCGTCTCGTGGATCAGGCGCCGTGCGGTTGGGTTTCCGTTCGGCTTGGCGACGTTCACGTAGCAATTGTCGAGGAAGACTCGCCCCTCAAGGCGCTGCCGCAACACTGAATAGAGCGCGGCGAGCAGGCTGTCGGTCTCGAAGCCGGCGACGGCAGAGGGTATCCCGTGCTGCTCGGGAACGAAACGCCATTCCTCCGGCCCCATCACGGCCGAGACGTGGCCCGGCGCGATCAGCGCGTCAAAGCCGGCTTCCTCGCTCTCCAGAAGTGCAGCAACCGCCGGCCATGTCAGCCTGCCCGACAGCAGGATCGAAAGGTTGGGCGGCAGTCCCTCGGCAACGAGGGCGGCGACCGGCGCAGTCGTAGTCTCGAAGCCGGCGGCGAAGAACACCACCTCGCGTCCGGGTTGGTCTGCGGCGATCCTTGCCGCTTCCTGGGGAGAGGCGATCGGCCGGACGTCGCCGCCCGCCGCGCGCGCCTGCTCCAGCGAGCGCGGCTCGCTCTTCGGAACATTCGCCGGCACGCGCAGCATGTCTCCGAACGCCGCCAGGGTGACGTCCCGGCGCAAGGCTAGCTGGATGGCGGCGTAGACGTCCTCCTCAGGACAAATGCAGACCGGGCAACCCGGTCCGGGAATCAACTCGATCTCGCGGGGCAGGGCACCGCGGAGGCCGGCCATGGAGATCGAGCGTTCGTGGCCACCGCAAACGTTCATCACGCGAACGCGGCCACGCAGCGGCAAGGCGCGGATGCGCTCGAGCCATTCCTTCGCAACGACAGTGGGGGACGCCAACGCGGTCATTCCGCTGCACCCTGCCACGCCTCCGAGTGCCGGGAGCGCGGACGCAGCGTCGCACCGGCCCGGGACCTCGCAAGCCGATCCTCAAGCCACGCGATCCAAGGCGCGAGCATATCGAGGCGGCGCGCCGAGACCGACATGACTTCAGCCGGATTGGCCAGCGCGCGAACATGGCCAGCCGCTTTCGCCGGGGAGAAATCGTCGAAAACAGCCAAGAGATCGGTCTTCGAAAGCAGGACGAGATCACTCGCCCGAAACATCACCGGGTATTTTGCGGGCTTGTCGTCGCCCTCGGCGACGGAGAGCAACGTGACGTTCGCATGCTGCCCGAGATCGAAGCTCGCCGGACACACGAGATTGCCGACATTTTCGATGAACAGGATGTCGACCGTTGCAAGATCGATCGCGTGCAGCGCGTCGTGGACCATATGCGCGTCGAGGTGGCAGGCCTGGCCGGTCGTGATCTGCACCGCCGGCACGCCCTTCGCCCGGATGCGCCGTGCATCGTTTTCGGTCTCGAGATCGCCTTCGATTACGGCGATGCGATGCTTCCTGCCGATCGCTTCGATCGTGGCTTCCAGCAGGCTGGTCTTCCCCGAGCCGGGCGACGACATCAGATTGACCGCGAGCACGCCGCTCTGCTCCAGATGCTCACGATTGTGGGCGGCCGCGTGATCGTTCTCATCGAGAATGCCAGTGAGGACCTCGATCGAGGCGCGGTCGATCGGCTTTGCAGAAACGATCCCGCTGTGATCGCTCACGTGAACGGCGCCGGGCGTCGTCGCGCATCCGCAATATTCGCACATGGCGTTCTCCCTCGACCGCCTCGATCAGCCGCTCGCCACGGCGGCCGTATCTTCCGTGCTGGTCAGCTCCACCCGTTTCAGCAGCAGCTCGTCTCCCGATCGGAGATCGACCTTCCAGGTGCCGCACTGACCGCACACTATGCCGTTCGCCGTGGCAGGCGTCTCGACGCCGCAGGACTCGCACCATACCGTGACCGGCATGTCTTCGATCTCCAACGTCGCGTTTTCGGCGACCGTCCCGGCACGTGCGATGGTGAAGGCGCGCTGAAGCAGCATCGGCTCTACACCGGAGATCGCGCCGACCGCTACGACGATCCCCGTCACCTCCTGCGAGTTGTGCGCATCCGCCACGCGCCGAACCTCCCGCAGCAGGCTCTGGCAGATCGAGAGCTCATGCACGGGCACGAGCTTCCCGGTCGGGGGCTGCTGCCGCTTCTTCGGCGGCCAGCAATTCGTCCTCGGCCGTCAGCATCTCGTCGAGCAGCTCCCAGGCGCTTGCTGCGTCCGCCTCCGACATCTTCTGGATGGCGTAGCCGACATGGACCATGACGTGGTCGCCCGGGCCGATATCCTCGTGCTGGAGCAGAAACAGGCTGACCGAGCGCTCGATGCCTTTCGCCTCGCACCGCGCGATGAAGCCGTCACGCTCCACGACCCGCATCGGCACTCCGAGACACATGATGCACTCTCCTCTGTGCAAAAGCAGCACTACTAATCAGGGTCGGCGATATGTTTGACGCCCGTCAATTCCGAAGCGCAGCCGGATGGTACGCGAAACGTCAGCCGTTGGAAACGACGAGGCCGGCAAGCCGCGCTTCGTCGAGCGGCTCGCCCGGCGCGATGCGGCCGTGAACGATGTCGTCGGCCAGGGCCGTTTGGATCTTCTGCGTTCGGGTCACGATCTTCTTCACGGACATTTGCCCGGTGCTCGTCTCCCGCCGCAACCGTGCAGCATCGTAAGCCCACTGTCACAAGAAAGGGCACAAATCCGCGCTTTGCCCGGGAATTTGCCGCGCTTTCCCGTGCGACCGGCTCCGGAGGCATGCGTCATCGGATGTGCTGCATTGCAACATAACCGTTTGTGCGCCGCATATACGGCGTAGTGTTCCGGCCAGGTGGGCGAAACGGCTCGAATCGATTGGAGAGCACGAATGTGGCCCTACACGTCTGAAGAGGTTGAAGCGTGGTCCGCCCCACGCGGCGAACTTGCCTCGCGCGTTCTTGCCATGCCGGCGGACACCAACCCTTCCGGCGACATATTCGGCGGCTGGATCATGTCACTGATGGACTCCTCGGGCGCGATGGCCGCCGCAAGCCATGCCCGCTGCCGCGTGGTCACCGTGGCGGTGACCGATATGTCGTTCCACCATCCGGTCAAGGTGGGCGACACGGTCTGCTGCTATGCAGCTCTCGTTCGCATCGGGCGCACCTCGCTCACCTTCCACATCGAGGTGTGGGTGCTGCGCGCGGGCCACGGCACGCGCACCAAGGTGACGGAGGCGGAGTTCACGTTCGTGTGCGTCGATGAAACCGGCGAGCCGCGCCTGCTCCCGGCAGTGCAAAACGAGCATCCAGAGACGGTGCAAGTGACCCACGCATTGTGAAGCGCCGCCGTCGCGGGCCGGCGGCGGCAGCGGCCCGCGCGATTAGGGGCTTCGGAATTTCTCATGCGGGTGTCGCACGCGTCGGCTATCTAACGCGCGAACGCCGACAACCTATTGGGACACCCCCCGCATGAATCTCGACGTCTTCCAGCGGCCGGGCCGCTTCTTTCGCGGCAATCTGCATACGCATTCGGACCGTTCCGACGGCGTGCTCGATCCGGAGGCTGTGGCCAGGCATTATCGCGACGCGGGCTACGACTTTCTGGCGCTGACCGACCATTTCCTGCCGCGCTACGGCTTTCCGATCGTCGACACGCGACCGTTCCGCACCAACCGCTTCACCACGATCCTCGGCGCCGAGGTGCACGCGCCGGCGAATTCGCAGGGCGAAGCCTGGCACATCCTCACGGTCGGCCTGCCGGACGACTTCCCGCCGACAGGGGAGGCCGAGACCGGTGCGGAGCTTGCGCAGCGGGCGGTGGACGCCGGCGCGTTTGTTGCTATCGCACATCCGCAATGGTCGAGCCTCAACATCGAAGACGGGCGCGCTCTGCCGATGGCGCATGCCGTCGAGGTCTACAATAACGGCTGCGCGCTGGAGAGCGGCCGCGGTGACGGGGCGGCACTCCTCGATCAGCTCCTGAACGAGGGCCGCGATGTCCTGGCGATCGCGACCGACGACGCGCATTTCCGTTTCGACGATGCCTGCGGCGGCTGGGTGATGGTGAAAGCGGAAGAGAACGAGCCGAGCGCGTTGCTTGAAGCGCTGAAGAGCGGAGACTTCTACTCAAGCCAGGGCCCGGAGATACATTCCGCCGAGATCGCCGGAGGCGCGCTCCACGTCGAATGCTCGCCGGTGGTCACGATCACAGCAGTCGGGCGCGGCTCGCGCGCGGTCCACGTCCACGGCCGGCAATTGACGCGCGGCGAGATTCCGCTCGAGCGCTTCGCCGGCGACTGGTTTCGCTTCGTCGTCCGCGATGCCGCCGGCTGCTGGGCCTGGAGCAACCCGGTACGGCTTCCGTCTTGAGGCGCGCCACTTCGCATCACGGCGGATTGTAGTCTTAGGCCAACGTGTCCCTCGGCAATCCCTGATTCTCGGTCCACAATGGCTTCGTCGAAGCCGCGGAGGCGAAGGCGGTGCGGTTCCGAAAGGCGCTCTTTGCCGGCGTCGCCTGCGTCGCCCTGGCGAGCGGGTCGGCAGCGGCTGAGGACATCGACGTCGACCTTGAGCTGGTGCTCGCGGTCGATGTGTCCCGCTCCATGGACCCAGCCGAGCAGGAGCTCCAAAAGCAAGGCTATCTCGCCGCCCTCCAGCACCCCGACGTGCTGGAAGCGATCCGCGAGGGTTACCTCGGCCGCATCGCCGTCACCTACGCCGAATGGGCCGGCCCCGGCGTGCAGCAGGTCATCGCCCCGTGGACGCTCGTCGATGGCGCGGATACGGCGAAGGCGCTTGCCGACAGAATTGCCTCGGTGCCGCTCTCCTACCTGCACGGCACGTCGATATCGAGCGCGCTTCTCTTTTCACTGAGCCTCTTCGACGGGAACGGATTTCGCAGCGACCGGCAAGTGATCGACGTCTCCGGCGACGGTCCCAACAATATGGGCTACCCGGTGCTGCAAGCGCGCGAAGCGGTGCTTCGGCGCGGCGTCACCATCAACGGCCTGCCGATCATGATCCACGCCGACTTCTTCGGCGGCTACTCGATTCCTAACCTCGACGTCTATTACGAGGATTGCGTCATCGGCGGGCCGGGCGCCTTCCTAGTAAAGGTCGATAGCATCGAAGGGATCGCCGAGGCGATCCGCCGCAAGCTGGTGCTTGAGATTGCCGGCGGCGAGCCGAAAGTCCGGCAGGCGGCATTCGACGAGCCGGAACCGCGTATCGACTGCCAGATCGGAGAGAAGCTCAGAAGGCACTGGACGGATCCCTGAGCGCGGGATCGTGCGTCCTGCTATTCGCCGGCCTGATTGGCCGCGCGCTTCAGCGCCCGGATTTCGGCAAGCGCGGCAAAGAAACGGTTCTCGGCATTGCCCGAAACGGCTTCCTCCGGTTTCGCCTTGCTGCTCTCCGGCGCGATACGAAGCGCGACGAGCTCGCCGACATTGGCGGCGGCCGGCGCGGTCGCGGCCGGCATGCGCGGTCGCGAGGCCGCCTCGTCGGACTCCATGGCTACCTCGGGCTCGACGTTCGCCTGATCGGCGATCCGCTGCAGGTCGCGCGTCGCCTCGACGACGACGGCGACGGATTGGTCGGGCGATTCGGTTGCCACGTGTTTCGGACGCGTCGGCAGCGGCACGACGCTGCCGCCGTGCTGCGGCTCCGGCGTCTCGGCGACCGCTCCCTCCGCAACGTCGCGACCGGTAAAGGCGCGGGGCAGTTTCACCTCCTCGACCTCGTAGGGCACCGGCGAGCCCGGCTCCTCGCCGAGGCGGGCGCGGAGCGTGTCGTTCTCGGCGCGGAGCGCGACCACCGCGAGCCGCCGCTGATCGGCAAGCACGGACGCCTCGTCGAGCGTTTCCTCGGCGCTGGCCCGCCGTTTCGTTTCGAGCTTCAGCGCATGCTGGGCGGCGCGAAGGGCGGCGCCGGCCTCGGCGTGTCGCCGCTCGAGGTCCTGCACGAGTTCGCGTTCGGCCCCGAGGCGCCTCTCGATGTCGTGGAAATCTTCCGCGTCGGCGACCAGTTCCGCCTGCGCGTTCATCAGATCGCGCTCTTTCAGGTCGGCTTCGAGACGATAAGAGGTCGCCATGTCGAGGACATGACTCACCTCACGCTCCAGCCGGTGCATCTGCACGGCATGGCGTGCGCGCAATTCGTCGCGCTCGCTCTCGAACTCGGCCCGTCGCATAGCGATGCCGGCAAGCAACCGACGTTCGGTCAGGCGCCGCGTCCGACGCACGAGCGCAACCGAAAAGGCGAGCCATGCCAGCCCGCTTACGAAGAAGCCGAGGGCGAAGATCATGGCCGACTGGATCATTGACGGCTCCGCTACGCCACCCTTGCGGCAGTATAAGCGGGAATACCCGCCGGCAACAGAAGCTCGCGTGCGGTCTCGGGAAATTCCGGTCCGATAGCGTCAAATCCCTGCAAGGTGTGACGAATCGGGCACGCTGCCTGTGCCCGAAAAAGCATCAGAAGGGATTCCAGGTCGGCCGCGCCGTGAACTTCAGGTAGCCGATATTGATGCCGAGTCGCGCCCCGACGCCACTCCTGATCGGCACCACGTAGACCGTGGCGTTCGGCGTTTCGGAGTTGGCGAGCACCGTCATGCCGAGGCCGGCGACCAAATAGGCGGAGCCGTTGACGCCACCGTAGCGGCGGTAGATCGCAAGCGAATTCGGCAGGTCGTAGACGAGCATCATGGTCCGATTGCCGTCACCGCCGAAGTCCCAGCCGATCGACGGGCCCTGCCAGTAGACCTGGCGGCGGCCCTCCATCTTGGTGAAGAGGAAGCCATCTCCGTAGCGCACGCCGCCGATGATGGCGCCGGAGCCCTCCTGGCCGATGATGTAGCCGTTCGGGAGGCCGTAGCGGGAGACGGCCTTCTCAACCAGTGTGGCGAGCCCTCCCGATACCTCGCCGAAGAAGCGGTGGCCGGCGTCGACGATCTCCTGGGCCGAATAGGTTTCATTGGCCGGCGCGGCGGCAAAGGCCGGACCGAAGGTCGCTGCAAGCAGCGTCCCGGCGGCGAAGAGTCTGCAAAACATGCGGGAAAAGGCCATGGACGGTCACTCGCCTCGGCTGATTTCGATGGGCCCGGAGAAGCGCGATTCTGGGCCTTCTACAGTTTGCGCGCCAAGGTAAATGTCGCGTTAAGGTGGAGGCCTGCGCGAACGACGGCTTGGCACGGGCGAAGGCGGCCTGTAAGCCATGGCCGATAGGGCGCGTCTCATGTGAGTCTGCGCCCCCTACCTCGTTTTCGACCGTTCTTGGGGCGAGCGTCGCGACCCGCATGACCGAAAAGATCGACCCGCTTGAGCTTGCCGCGCTCGTCGCGAGCCGCGTCTGCCACGACATAATCTCGCCGGTCGGGGCGATCGTGAACGGGCTCGAAGTGCTGGAGGAGGAAAAGGACGAATCCATGCGCGAGTTCGCGCGGGATCTGGTCCAGAAGAGCGCCCGCCAGGCGAGCGCGAAGCTGCAATTCTCAAGGCTCGCCTTCGGCGCCTCGGGGAGCGCAGGAGCCGAGATCGACATGGTCGACGCGGGCCGCTGCGCCGCCGCCTTCATGGAGCGGGAGAAGCCGACGCTCGACTGGCAGGTCAAGCCCGGGCTCCTGCCGAAGGCGGAGGCGAAGCTTCTTCTGAACCTCCTGATCATCGCGCTGAACTCGGCCGCGCGCGGCGGCACGATCACCGTCGCCGCCGAGCGTGAGGGCGGAGAGACGGTGATACGGGTGGTCGCCGAGGGCGACCGCGCCAAGCTTCCCGCCGGGGTGAAGGAGGTGATCGCGGAAGGGGCGATGCCCAATCCGCTCGACGCGCACGCCGTGCAGCCGCTCTATGCCGCGCTCCTGGCCAAAGAGGCGAAGATGGGAGTTACGGCCACGCAGGAGGAAAACCGCGTCGTCCTCGCCGCCCGGCCGGTGACTTGAAAAGCCGCGGCGCTGGCCAAAACCTTGCCGAGCCGCTAACGCCCTCGTTCGGCTTTGCCTTTTGCGCGGCGCGGTCTCTTAACGACGCTCCTTGACCGCGGCGTAACCCGATCTCGCTAAAACCTTCGCTCAAGATTGCCGCAAATGAAGCGGCGGCGAAGGCGTCAAGCGGGGTGGGTTTCCCATGAAGCATTGTCTCATCGTCGATGACTCAAGCTCGATCCGGAAGGTCGCGCGCAAGATTCTGGAAGAGGCGAATATCCGTGCCAGCGAGGCGGAGACGCGCGCAGACGCGATCGATCTCTGCCGGACCGAGATGCCGGACTGCGTCGTGGTCGACTGGCAGATGCCGGACGGCGACGTGATGAAGTTCCTGACCAAGCTCCGCGCGTTGCCGGGCGGCGCGCAGCCGACGGTCATGTATCTGACCTCCGAAAACGATCCGGACAACGTCGCGCGCGCCATGCGCAGCGGCGCCGACGTGCACATCATGAAGCCGTTCGATCGCGAGAGTTTCATGCGGCCTTTCGCCGAGGCGGGGCTGGTCTGAGGCAGTTCACGCGGCGGACCAAAGAGAAAGGCCGGCCCCAGGGCCGGCCTTTTGCTTAGAAGGGAAGCGGGTGCGGATCGCCGCTTAGGCGATCTCGCGCAATTCCTCTTCGTCGGGCTCGCGCAACACGTAGCCACGGCCCCATACGGTCTCGATGTAGTTCTTGCCGTCGGTCGCGGCAGCGAGCTTCTTCCGAAGCTTGCAGATGAAGACGTCGATGATCTTCAGCTCCGGCTCGTCCATGCCGCCATAGAGGTGGTTCAAGAACATTTCCTTGGTCAGCGTCGTGCCTTTGCGAAGCGAAAGGAGCTCCAGCATCTGGTACTCCTTGCCGGTCAGGTGGACACGGCTGCCGTTCACCTCGACGGTCTTGGTGTCGAGGTTGACGCGTAGATCGCCGGTCTGGATCACCGACTGGGCATGGCCTTTGGAGCGGCGCACGATTGCATTGATGCGGGCGACCAGCTCGTCCTTGTGGAAAGGCTTGGTCATGTAGTCGTCGGCGCCGAAGCCGAGGCCGCGCACCTTGTCCTCGATGCCGCCGAGGCCGGAGAGGATCAGGATCGGCGTCTTCACCTTGGCGACGCGCAGCGTCTTCAAGACGTCGTAGCCCGACATGTCGGGAAGGTTCAGATCGAGAAGGATGATGTCGTAGTCGTAGAGCTTGCCGAGGTCGACGCCCTCTTCGCCAAGATCGGTGATGTAGACATTGAAGTTCTCGGACTTCAGCATCAACTCGATCGATTGCGCGGTGGCGCCGTCGTCTTCGATCAGAAGGACCCGCATCCCAATCCCCTTGTCAGCCCTTTGTTGCGGACACCGCCACCCTCGACCACGCCGCAGCGAGCCAGATCAAATCCGACGCACACGCTATCGTGGAATGGTTAACAGATTCTGTTCGGCGCCGGCAAGCGGACACTCTGAAGTTTCCTTGATAGACTCTTGAATCCATTCTTGAATCCGAGCCGACCCTCGTCCCGCGCTGCGTTCAACTTCTCTGGCTAAGGGAATTCCGCGATCGGCGCGGCGGCGATGCATCTGGCATCGATCGGCGCGAACGGTGCGATTTACCCCGCCTTAAATCCTCTCCTCCATGATTAATGCGACCCGTAAACGAAACGTTACCGCCTGCGGGCAGAAGCCAACGGGTCGAACAGGGATCGCCGAATGTTTGGCGGACCTCGGGGCTTTGGGGGAGTACTGCGTATGAAGTCACGAGACTCTGCTGTGCGCATGATGCGCTTCCAGGTCGAGGAACGTCGAAGACAAGTCGGCCAGATCGAGACCATGATCGAGGAGTTCGGGCGCATGATCTCCGACCTCGATCTCGAGATCGCCGCCGAGCACCGCCGCACCGGCATCGAAGACGACAAGCATTTCGCGTACTCGACCTTCGCTCGCGCAGCGAAGGCGCGGCGCGCCAATCTCGACGCTTCGGTGGCGGAACTGAGCGGGCAGCTGGATACCGCGAAAGCCGCGCTCGACCTCGCCTTGGCGGAGCTTGAGCGCGAGGAGGAGAAGCTCGAGCGCGACACGGCGCAGGACGGCGGCCGCCACGCCAACCGCGTCGCGAGCTGACGCGCAATCTCTTCAAGCCAGCGCGTGCGCCGCAAGTCGCTCGTAGATCGGCAGGGCCTCGGCTTCGAGCCGTAGGAGATGCGGGTCGGTAAGCTCCGGCATGGGGCGCGGAGACCCGAAGCCGGTCGAGCGGTTCACCGCGTCGTACCAATGTGCCGCCCATACCCCGTCGGTGTCGCGAGGGCCCGCGGGCCAGGCGAGCATCTTCTCGCTGAACGGGATCGCTAGCGCGCCGCAGAGCGCTCCGAGCACGCGCCTCGGATCGGCGAGAAGGGTGTCGGCGTCGACCACCGGCGGTGGCCTACCCGCAATCGCACCGGCCTCCTGAAACAGTGCTTCCTGCTCGACAAAGCCGATGTCGGCGACCGCGACGGCTTCGCGCTTCGCGGCGTAGGAAGCGAGCACGCGCGCCGGATGACGGATCAGAAAAGCGTGGCGACAGGCGCGCATCCAATCGCGCCCGATCTCGGGCAGCATGTGATGCGTCATGTGTTTCTGGTACCATAGCTTTCTACCGCCGGGCGGAGCTCCGGTGAGCGCCTCTGCGACCTTCCGCCAGTCTGTCTCGTGGCGGCGGAGGACGTCGTCGCGCATCGGATGCGCAGCGCCGGAAAGCTTCAGATAGGCGGCGTAGAAAGGCTCGTCGGAGACGGCGCAGTCGGGACGGTTTCCGAAGGCGCGCATCAGCGCGGTCGAGAGGTTGCGCGGCCCCGACCACATGGCGATACGCACGGGATCGCCCGCGTCGCTCATCCCGGCTTCATCGCCGGTGGAGGACGTCGCCCCACTCGGGATGCTCCCTGAACCTCTTGTAGGCGTAAGGGCAAGCGGGGATCACCTTCCGGCCGGCGGCGCGAAAGTCGACGACGGCGCGCGCGACCAGCGCCTCGGCGATGCGTTGGCCACGGTGCTTCGGCGGCGTCTCGGTGTGGTCGATGGTGACGAGGCCCTTCGGACGCTCGAAGAAGGTCAACTCGGCCTCGCTGCCATCCTCGAAGCGATAGATATAGCGGCCATGCTCACTGCCGTTGCCGCCCTGCAGTGTGATCGATCTCGGGTCGATCTTCATGCGGAATCCTTCTTGATCGGCGTCAGCGATCGTTCGACGAGCGCGAGATAAAGCGCGCGAAGCTTGTCCGTGATGGGGCGCGCATTGGGCGCACCGATGACGCGCCCGTCGACACTTTTGACCGGAACAAGGCCGGCGAAGGTGCCGGTCACGAAGGCCTCGTCGGCGCCGTAAACGTCGGTCAGAGAAAAGCGCTTCTCAAGCGCTTGTATCCCGGCGTCGCGTGCCACCTTCAAGACATTGCCGCGGGTGATTCCGCCGAGGCAGTAGTCGGGAAGCGAAGTCCAAAGCTCGCCCTTTCGCACGATGAAGAAGTGGGTGGAGTTGCAGGTCGCGACGAAGCCCGCCGGGTCGAGCATCAGCGCTTCGTCGGCGCCGGCCTTCGTCGCCTGGATGCAGGCGAGAATGCAGTTCAGCTTGGAATGGGAGTTGAGCTTCTGATCCTGCTCGGCTGGGCCGGTGCGGCGGACGTGGACGGTGAAGAGCGCGATGCCGTGCTCGACCACCTCCGGCTTCGGCAACTTGTATTCGGGGATGATGACGATCGTCGCCGGGCCGATCGTCAGGCGCGGATCCTGGTAGGGCGTGCGCTTCACGCCGCGCGTCACCATCAGGCGGACATGCACGCCGTCGCGCATCGTGTTGGCGGCGAGGCAGTCGAAAAGGCGCTTGGACAAGGCGGCGCGGTCGAGGCCGATCTCCATGTCGATCGCCTTGGCGCCCTCGTAGAGCCGGTCGAAATGCTCATCCAGGAATGCGACCCCCCCGTCGTGGACGCGCAGGCCCTCCCACACCCCGTCGCCAAGGATGAAGCCGGAATCGAAGACGGAGACCATCGCTTCCCCGCGCGGCTTCAATTCGCCGTTGACCGAGATCAGAATCCCGGCGTTTCGCGGATCGTCGTCGAATTCGTGGGTGCCCGTGGTCATTCGCGTCGCCCGGCGTTTACCGGCGACAGCCTTACTTGGGCCGAGAGGCGCGGGAAAGACTGCAGTGCCGCTGCAAATACGCGCGGCGCGGCAGACCTAAGGAGCCTAGATCAGTTGCGGTATTTCTGGATCTTGGTCGTGCGCAGCCCGGCCAGGCCGTGCTGGTCGATCGACATCTGCCAGGAAAGGAATTCCTCGACCGTCAGCGTATAACGCTCACAAGCCTCTTCGAGGCTGAGCAGCCCGCCGCGCACCGCCGCCACGACCTCCGCCTTGCGGCGGATGACCCAGCGCTTGGTGTTCGTCGACGGCAAGTCGGCGATCGTGAGCGGGCTCCCGTCGGGTCCGATCACGTATTTTACGCGCGGACGGATATGCTCGGCCATGAAGATGACTCTTACGCGACTACAGGTTTCGCTTCGCTTCTACGGTGCTTCCCCTTAAAAATCGGCTAAGTGACACCCTTGAATTCCTTTAGGATTTGGCAACGGACGGCCCTTGCTGGCCGGGGCTCGAGCGCCTAGTTTCCGCCCGCCGGAGCAAGCCGATGCTGGATATTGACCTCGATATTCCCGGGCCGCGGGAGAAGGCGCGCGTGCTCGTCGCCATGTCGGGCGGGGTCGATTCCTCCGTCGTGGCGGCCCTTGTCCGCCATGCCGGATATGACGTGGTTGGCGTGACTCTGCAGCTTTACGACCACGGCGCGGCTACGCATCGCGCCGGCTCCTGCTGCGCCGGCCAGGACATCCATGACGCCCGTGAAGTCGCCGAAAGGCTCGGCATTCCCCACTACGTGCTCGACTACGAGGCGCGCTTCCGCGAGGCCGTCATCGAACCGTTCGCCGAGAGCTACGCCATCGGCGAGACGCCCATTCCCTGCGTCTCCTGCAACCAGACGGTCAAGTTCGCGGACCTCTTCCGCACCGCGCGCGAGCTTGGCGCCGACGCGATGGCGACCGGTCACTACGTTCGCTCGCGGGTCGTCGACGGGCGGCGCGCGCTGTTCCGCCCGCGCGATATCGACCGCGACCAGAGCTATTTCCTGTTCGCCACGACGCAGCCGCAGCTCGACTTTCTGCGCTTTCCGCTCGGCGACCTGAGCAAGGATGAGACACGCGCGATTGCGCGGGAGGCGGGGCTCAAGGTTGCCGACAAGCACGACAGCCAGGACATCTGCTTCGTTCCGCAGGGGCGCTATTCCGACGTGGTGGAGAAGCTTAAGCCCGGCGCCGCCCGGCCGGGCGAGATCGTGCATTTGGACGGGCGCGTGCTCGGTCGCCATGACGGCGTGATCCGCTACACGGTCGGCCAGCGGCGCGGGCTTGGCATCGCGGCCGGCGAGGCGCTCTTCGTGGTGCGGATCGACGCGGAAAACGCGCGGGTCGTCGTCGGCCCGCGCGAGGCGCTGGCGACGCGCACGATCGCGCTCCGCGACTTTAACTGGCTCGGCGAGGGCCGGCTTGCCGATTTCGTTGAGCGCGAGGTTTCGCTTTTTGCGCGCGTCCGCTCGACACGGCCACCGGCGGCGGCGCTGCTTCGCCTGAGGGATGGGCGGACGGTCGTGGAGCTCGCGGCCGACGAGTTCGGCGTCGCGCCAGGCCAGGCCTGCGTCCTCTACGATGCCGAAGGCGCGGAGGCGCGCGTCCTCGGCGGCGGCGCGATCGAAGGGCGCGCCGGCGCCGCCCGGCAAGCCGAGGCGGCGTAAACACTTCGGCAATAACTGCGCCCGGCCCGTTTGATCTGGTGCAACACATCTTCAACGGAACTTCGTGATGATGGGGTCGTTATCCGGCAAAGCGCAAATTGCAGACCGGAGACAGGAGAGGCGTAATGGCAAGCGAGTCGACGACGACGGCAAAGTCCGGGTCGCGTTCCGCCGCGAGCGAGATGGAGTCGCTTGAGGCGCAGATCGAAGCTTTGAAGAGCGATATCGGTGCGATCAGCACGACGTTGTCGGAGCTTGTGAAGTCGGGCGTCCGCGAGGGGCGCGCCAAGGCCGAGCGGACGGCGGAGCACTACAAGCAACAGGGCAAGGAACAGGCGGAGGCGGCGATCGACAGCGCGCGCGCCTACAGCGAGGCGCTCGAGGGCCATATCGAACGCAATCCCATCTCTGCAGTGCTGGTGGCGCTCGGGCTCGGATTCCTCATCGGCCTGATGTCGCGCCGCTAGGCCCTGATGTTCAAGCTGGCAAGTTCGATCGGGTTTGCGCTCGCGCTTGCCGAACTGAAGCAGCGCGTGCGCCGGCTTGTCACTCAGGGCATCCTTGGGGCAATCGGCGCCGTTCTTTTTCTGATCGGCTTCTGCTTCCTGCTCGTCGCCGCGCATCTCTATCTCTCTCAGCTTCTCAATCCGATCGCTTCCGCCGCGATCATCGGCGGGGCGCTCCTCGTCATTGCGCTGATCTTCTTCCTGATCGCGAGCATGACGGGCTCCGGCGCGGCGCGCCGGGCGCAGCCCGCGAGCGTCGCGGAAGACAACATGGCGCGCCTGGCGGACGCGGTTGGCCCGAAGCCGCTTGCAAATCCCGCGCTCGTTATCGCGGGGCTGGCGCTCGTCCTCGGGTTCCTGTTCGGGCGCCGCACCAAGAGCGACGATTAGGGGAGGGGGCTCGGCAGCGCCTTGCCGGCGAAGAAGGCGGCAAGGTTTGCGAGCATCAGGTCGCCCATCGCGCGCCGCGTCTCGACCGTGGCGCTTCCCTGGTGCGGCTGCAGCACGACATTTGCCATCGCAAAGAGCGCCGGCGGAACGTTCGGCTCGTCGGCAAAGACATCGAGCCCGGCTCCGCCGAGCCTGCCGTCCTTCAAGGCAGCGACCAGCGCCGGCTCGTCAACGACGGAGCCCCGCGCGATATTGATCAAGATGCCCTCCGGCCCGAGCGCGTCGAGGACACGGCGGTCGACAAGCTTTTCAGTCTGGCGTCCGCCGGGGACGATGACGATCAGCACGCGCGAGTCGGCGGCGAGTTGAACGAGGTCGGGAAAGTAGCGATAGGGAACCTCCGGTCGCGGGTTGCGGGCGTGATAGGCGACCTCGCAATGGAAGGCCTTGAGTTTCTCGGCGATGGTCTGTCCGATCCGGCCCATGCCGAGGATACCGACCTTGGCTCCGGCGATCGAGCGGGTAAAGGGCGGATAGCCCTCCTTTGCCCAGCGGCCCTCGCGCACATAGCGGTCGTAGACGACAAGCTTGCGCGTGACGGCAAGGAGGAGAGCGATTGCAAGATTGGCGACGTCGTCGTCGAGCACGCCCGGCGTATTGCAGACGATCACGCCGCGCTTCTTGGCATGCGCCACGTCAATCGCGTCGGTGCCAACACCAACGGAGCTGATGATCTTGAGATTAGGGAGGGCATCGATCAGTGCGGCGTCGGCGCCGTGGTGGCCACCCGTCGCGATCGCGCGGATGCGCGGCGCAAGCTCCTTCAGAAGCGCATCACGGTCCGTCGCCTCGTGCAGTTTGTAGAGCGTGTACTCCTTCTCCAGCGCCTGCATGACATGCGGCATCTGCTCTCCGTTGACGAGTACTTCCGGCTTCATCATCTCTCCTCGAATTCCGACGGGCTCGGGCAGCAACGCGAGGTTTTCCGCAGCCGGCTAGGGAACCGACTTCATTTCGCCGGCGTTGATCACGCACCCAACGCCGCGATTGTCGATCGGGCGCGGGGGGCGAACACGCGGTCGGGCGACCGCCGGAGACCCTGCAATGCTCGGAACCATACTGATTGTCATTCTGATCCTCATCCTGATCGGTGCCGTCCCGAATTGGGGCTACAGCCGCGGTTGGGGCTACGGCCCCTCGGGCATCGTCGGGGTCCTCCTCATCGTCGTCATAGTGCTGCTTCTGACCGGACGAATCTGACGCGGGCCGATGCTGGCGGACCTAGTGGGTCATGAGCACCGGCAGCGTCATGGCGCGCAGGATGTGCGAAGTGGCGCCGCCGAACACCGTCTCGCGCAGGCGCGAATGCCCGTAGCAGCCGAGCGCCAAGAGATCGGCGCCGAACTCGCTCGCATGTGTCAATATCTCTTCGGCGACCGAACGCCCGTCGCTCTTTGAGGCGGAAAGCGTCACCGGCTTCACGCCGTGGCGCGAGAACGCCTGGGCGAGGCGGCTCAACGTGGAATCGCCACGCGGGCTGTCGACCGCGAGGAGGTGAAGCTCCGCCTGCGGCTGCAGCAGCGCGAGGCAGTCGAACGCCGCCCGCGAGGCCTCGCGCGAACCGTTCCAGGCGACCAGAACGCGCTTGCCGATGACGGGGAATGCGCCGGCGCTCGGCACGATCAGTACCGGCCGGCCGCTGCCGAGCACGAGTTCGTCGGGCGAATAGCCGGACGCAGCGGGAATGGTGTCCTGGTATTGCGCGGCGATGACGAGGTCGGCGACGTTTGCGAGCGTTGCGGCAGCGCGCATGGTCGGCTCGTCGCCGGTATTGCTGGTCGTCCATTCGTAGGCGACGCCGGCCGGCTCGACGCGCGCGCGGAAAGCGGCCTCGACGGCCTTGGCGTCCTCCTGAAAGGCCTCCTGTTGCGCGACGATGAACTCGGTCGACATCGACACGGTCGCATCGGCATAGACGATGACGGCCGGGATGATATGGAAGCCGACAAGCGTTGCGCCGCGCGCCGCAGCGAGCGGGAGCGCGACGTCGAGGAGCCGGTCCACCAGTCCCGCGGTCGGAAGGTGTACGGCGATCGTCTTGACGGCTGCTCCGGTCATTCCGCCCCCAAAAGATGCCGGCAGCAAGATTGTGTGGTCGGCAGCCGGCGGCGCGATCTTACAGAAGCAAGGCACAAGAACAAACGCCTGAAGCGCGGGGCTCGCCCGTGGGGACAGGCCTTGCGCCGCCCGTGCTTGACCCTCCGACGGGCCAAACGTATATGCCCGCGACCGGGGCGGAGTAGCTCAGTTGGTTAGAGCAGCGGAATCATAATCCGCGTGTCGGGGGTTCGAGTCCCTCCTCCGCTACCACCGATATCGTCCGATCGCCAGGGTCAGGCAGGTTGCCGCCGGCAGCCAAGAAGAGCTCCGCGGGCTCAGCTTCAATTTCCACGAAAAGTGCTCTCCGAGGCAGGTCGGATCGTGATGTAGTCGACTAGTGATCTCAGGATCGGTCCGGCTTCCACTCTCTCCTCGCTGCGCTCACATGAGCGGCTACTTGTCGCCGCCGACGGACGGCAATCCGCCGCAATGAGCGCGGGACTATGCCGCATCCGAAGAGTAAATCGCTCTGAGAGGGACCGAAACATGGTCGTTTATCGCCAAACAACCCTTGGACGGCGTCAGTTTCTAGCTGGTGGAGGGTGCGCGCTTGGGACAAGCATGTTCCCGGCTTTGGCCTTCGCGAACGTGCCGGTTCCCTACGATTGGAGCGCCACGCCCCCGATGGACGGCCGCGCCGGCTTCATCGGCTGGATGCAGCAGAACCGCGGCGAGGATCCGAACTTTCTCGGTCAGCGGTGGGATCGATTCCAAGCCTTGCTCGCCCATGGCGATCTCTGGGATACGCGCGACAAGCGCGCCTACCTGCTGACGCCGCGCGAGGATTTCGTGACCAAGGCGAACCTCAGTCGAGCCTATGAGTGGCACTATCTCGACATCGGCTACGGCGTGACCATCACGGGTCCACACACCGTGGCCCGCATGACAAACTCCATCGACGTGCAGATGGGCGACAAGGTGCTCGAGATCGGTACTGGCTCAGGTTACCAGTCCGCCTACCTGTCGAACCTGACCGACAAGGTGTTTTCGATCGAGATCATTGCGCCGCTCGCCCAACGGACGCGTCAGCTCTACGACACGCTGATTGGAGAGGGCTATACGGAGTACAAGGCGATCACCACCAAGAACGCCGACGGCTACTATGGCTGGAAGGAGGAGGCGCCGTTCGACAAGATCATCGTGACGTGCGGAATCGATCACATCCCGCCGCCGCTTCTACAACAACTCACGCCGAACGGGATCATGGTGATCCCGGTCGGACCGCCCGGCGCCCAGCATGTGTTGAAGGTCGTCAAGCAGCAGGCCGCCGATGGCACGTTCAGCGTGGTGCGCTCCGACATATACCACGGCGGCACGCTGTCTTTTGTCCCGTTCACGAAGCAGGTGGGCGGCGCAGTAAAGGGGACGCACAACGGTGACTGATGTTGCGGGCCGCGCTGTGCCTATGCTGCGAGCGCCAACGTGACGTTGCCGGGCCCAGGGCCATCAAACGTGACCTTCGGCGATCTCTCGCAAGCGCCTGTCCCACCCGAGGAAAGAACGAACCTTCCCCAATTTGCCGCGATCGGCTGCATCGCCGGCGCGATCATCGCCCTGCAGATCTGCATCATGCGAATCTTCGCGGTTGGCAGCTGGGTGCATTTCGGCTCGCTCGTCGTCAGCCTGGCGATGCTCGGGTTCGGCGCCTCCAGCGTCGTCATCTATCTCGCCAGAGACTGGTTCGAAAGACGCTGGCTCCTGGCGACTGGAATTTCCATCGTCCTGTTCGGACCGCTGCTGGTTGGCTCCAATCTGCTTGCACAGCAAATTCCCTTCAACGCGATTTTCCTCGTCTCCGATCCCGCGCAGAAGTGGCACCTCATCGCCAACTTTCTCCTCTTTTTCCTGCCGTTCTTCGTTGGCGCACTGTTTCTAGGGACGATCTTTCTCACCAGGCAAAGGACATTCGGGCGCGTCTATTCCGCTGACATGGCCGGCTCCGGTCTCGCGGAACTCGTCGTGCTCGCGGGGATGTATCTTCTGCCGCCGGAAAGTCTTCTGTTCGTCCCCCTGGCTCTTTGGACGATCGGAGGAACTCCTTTGGTTCGTCGGCGCAAACGATCGGCGCGCGGCCGCAAGCTACGCGCTGCTGGCTGCGGCGGTCGTTGCTTCTCAGCTCCTCCTGCCGCGCCTGCTCGACGTTCCAGTGCTCGCCGTCTCGCAATACAAAGGCGTCTCCTACGCCAGAAACTATCCCGACGCCCGGCAGATCTATCGAAACATCTCGCCATTCGGCGACCTGCAAATCTATTCGAGCTCATACATGCATTTCGCGCCGGGGCTCTCCGATAGCGCGGCCTTCAATCTGCCCGATGTGCCTTCCGACGCCTATGTCGGAATGTTCATCGATGGCGATGGGCCGGAAGGGATCATGCGCGATCTTCCGCCATCGCAGACCGCCTACTTCCGCTATCTTCCGATGTTCTATCCCTACGTCATCAAGTCTGCGCCGGACACGTTCATCGTCCAGTTTGGAGGCGGCATCTCGACGATGGTGGCGCTGCGAAGCGGCTCCAAGAGCGTCACCGTGGCCGAAAGCAATCCGGCGGTCCTTGACGCGTTTCGCAGCCGGCAACTGCGCGATTTCACCGGCGACGTTCTGCGCGACCCGAAGGTGCGTGTCGTGCCGACCGAGGGCCGGTTGTACCTCGCCCGAACGAAGCGACGATATGATCTCGTGGACCTGAGCCTCGCCAACTCCGTCGGTCTTTCCAGTCCCGGCGGTTTCGCGATCGTCGAGAAATATCCTTACGCGCAAGAAGCCCTGACCAGCTACATCCATGCGCTGCGCGATGGCGGCATTCTTTCGGCGACCTTGTGGAACAAGGAAGAGCCGCCGAAGTCGGTGCTCCGATTCTATGCGACTGTAGCTGCCGCAGCCCGCGCTGTGGATGGCAACATCGCCAACTCGTTCTTCGTCGCGTCGACTTATCTCTCGACTGCCACGGTTCTCTACAAGCGTGGCGGCTTCACCGCGGAGGAGGTCGCGAAACTTCGTCAGCACACGCGCGCGATGTCGTTTGACGAAATCTACTCTCCGGGCTTTGACTTCGATGCGTCAGGAGCGGCCTCGGTTCTGGACAGCTATCGTGCGTCGATCTTCGCGCCACCCATCTCTGCGGACACGCCGCAGGGAGCGGATGCCACGGCACCTCCCGACACCGCGGCTGGCACTGCGCCACCAGCTTCCGACGACACCGGCTCGGACACGCTTCCCGCAACGACTGCAGCGCGCCTTGCCTGGAGGGCGCTGGTTAATGGCGGCTGGGACGATTTCGCCCGGCGCTACGTGTTCGACACACACGTCCTCGACAACGACCGGCCGTATTTTGCCGGCTACGTCAAGGCGCGTGACCTTCTTCAGGGCTACGGTCACCTTGACCAGTTGCAAGACGACTGGGGGTATCTGCTGATCTGGGCAACCTTTGTCGTCGCGTGCCTCGCGGCAGTGTCGCTGATCCTCATACCCCTCGCGTTCGGCTGGCGCATCGTCTTCAGTCGTTCGCGCGGCAAGACGGGCACGGCCGTCTATTTCGCCTGTCTCGGCCTCGGCTACATCATCGTCGAGGTTGGCCTGATCAGCCGCTTCATCGTCGCGCTCGGCACTCCTGCGATATCGGCCACCGTCCTGATCACCGGCATGCTGGTGTTTTCCGGCATGGGTAGCCTTGCCGCCGAGCGCATCCTCAACCGGGCGCGAATCGTGCTGCCGGGCGTTCTGGCAAGCATAAGCGTTGTGCTGTTCGCCTACGCCCTGTGGCTAGACCCGGTGCTCGCTTGGACAGGCACACATGCATACGCGATTCGGCTGCTGCTCTGTTTCGCACTGATCGCGCTGCCCGCGTTTCTCATGGGGTTCCCCATGCCGACCGCCATGATGTCGCTTGCCCGCCTCGGCAAGACTGAGATTTTCGTCTGGGCCTGGGGAGTGAACGGCTCGCTTTCGGTCGTGGGCGCGGTGGCCGTTCCAATCATCGCCGTCACGCTTGGACTCGCAGCCGTTCTGGAAACGAGTGCCATCGCTTATCTGATCGCCATTCCAACGTCATTTGTGGTTTTGTCTGACCGCCGGGGGAGCCAATCGCATGCCCGCGCAGCCGGCGCGGTCAGTGCTTCGGAAGCGGCGCGTGCCGTGCCGACGAGCGGATGATCTTCCGACCTTCTACTCGTTTCATGAGCAGCAGCGGGGCCGAGTGCCGATAGATCAGCCGCGGCGGCGTGCGGCTCGACGCAGGCTCTCCGCCAGGATCGCCGGGCAGCCGGCGAGAAGGAGCGCAGCGCCCCAAAGCGGCGACATGCCGAGAAGCTTCACCGCGGCGGCCACGGCTGCGATCAGGATGAGCGCGAGGAGCGCGAGATTCCCATCGTCGATGAACATGCCGACCAGTTCGGCGAGCGCGATGCGGACGACAGTCACTCGGCAACCCCCGGCATGGCGAGCTGACGCGTGCTGCGGAGCCAGCGGACGGCCGCAAAGGAAAAGGCCGCGAGAACCGCGAGGATCAGGATCAGCGAAAGATCGGCGCCCGGCCATTCCGCCCCAAGACCCTCGCCGACCCAGAAGATGCCGAAGCTGGTCAGCATCAGCCCGACGACGAACTTGAGCGTGTTCTCGGGAACTCGCGCCAGCGGTCGATGGACAACAAGGCCGATGGCAAGCACGAGAAGAAACGCCGCCAAGGCGCCGAGGCTGGCATAGGCCGTCAGGCCGTGCGCAGTTCCGACGGCAATCACGATGAAAACCACTTCGACCCCCTCAAGCAGCACGGCCTTGAACGCTGCAAGACCTGCCAGATAGTCGGCGCGGCGGTCGCTCGCCTGGCTGCGGAGGAGTTCGGTCTCTTCCAGAAACGTCTCCGTCTCGTCATGCAGCGGCAGGAAGCCGGATGCGCGCAGGATCGCCTTCCTCAGCCACCGCATCCCAAACAGGATCAAGAGGACGCCAACGGCAAACTGCAGCGCATGAAGAGGGACAAGCGAGAAGAGCGGGCCGAAGGCGAGCACGAGGGCTGCGAGCACGGCAAGCGCGAGGCCGGTCCCCGCGAAGGCCGGCCCCCAACTGCGCGTCAGGCCGACTGCGAGCACGATGGTGAATGCCTCCACGAATTCTACGAAGGAGGCCAGAAACGCGGCGGTGACTGTCGAGGCGATCGTTGTGACGCTCGTCATATCTTCATCCCGTGTTCCTCTTCATGCATGAGCTCGCTCAATCTAGTGGATTGTGAGCAGGCAGCGTCTTGGCGTTATTTGCGAACCATGAGCGCGCAACGATGCGGCTGCTGATTGTGGAAGACAATGCCAGTCCGGCAGATTGGCTCGCCAAGCTTCTGCGGCAAAGAAACCCGCCGCGGGTGCTGCGTCGCCGACGCGGCCCGTGCAGGCTGCCAAAAGAGCATCCCCACTCAGCTCTGCGAGCCGACCGAGCTTGCGCCTCGGCGCTTGCGAGCGTCGCGCGGGCTTTCTCCGTAGCGCGCTCGGAAGCTTCGCGCGAACGCGGAGGCGGAACCGAAACCCGTTTGCGCCGCGATTTCGGTGACGCTTCGATGGCTGTCGAGCACAAGCCTGCGGCCGGCGGCGAGCCGCAGCGCCCCATAATAATCGCGCGGCGGCATGCCGACCGCGCGCAAGAAGAGCGTCTCAAGCATCCGCTGCCCGATTCCGGCTTTGCGCGCGAGTTGCGGGATCGGCATCGGACGCTCGACGCGTTCCTCCATGAGGCGAATCGCGGCCGCGACACGCGGCTCGTCCCAGCCGAGCCTGCCGAGCGAGACCATCGGTTGCGGATCGCCGGCGGCTCTGAGCTCGTCGTAGATGAAGATGCTCGCCACATCGAGCGCCAGCGCATGTCCTTGTCGCGCGCGGATCAGGTGAAGCATCATGTCGAGTGCCGGCGAGGCGCCTCCCGTTGTGAAGCGCTCCCCGTCGATCACATAGCGATCGGCGCGAACATCGATCTCCGGGAAGCGGGCGGCAAACTCCTCGAGGTCCTCCCAATGCGTCGTCGCGCGGCGTCCGTTCAGGAGGCCGGCCATGGCGAGTACCAACGATCCCGAACTCGATGCCGCCGATCGGAATGCCGCGGCGTGCAACGCGGCGGAGCGCGGCGAGAAGCCGAGGCTGCGCGTGGATTGGGATGTTGAACGCTGCGACGACGACCAGTGCGCCGCGGACGTCGTCCGGGTCGAACTGAGCTTCGACCGGTATCGGCAGACCGCCTGAGGTCGTGACGGGCTTGCCGTCGGGGCTGAGCAGCCGCCGGCGATAGAGGTCACGGCCGGACGCACGGTTGGCGGCGCGGAGCGGTTCGATCGTGGACGCGAGAGACAGGAGCGACACATCCGGCAGCACCAGAAAATCGACATCGAGGGGCTCGGAGGCGGGTGAAAAGATCGTCATTGCGGTTACAGTATCGATTGTTGCGGAAAGTGTATCACATGCTGCGACATCCGGGCGCACTCTTCTTTCAGGGAGAACGCTGGAGGGGACCGTGGCTCTGTCCATGGCGCGCGAGGTGTTCATCACCTGCGCCGTCACCGGCGCCGGCGATACGACCGGGCGTTCCGACAAGGTACCGATCTCACCGACGGAGATTGCCGACGCCGCGATCGAAGCGGCAAAGGCCGGCGCCGCCGTCGCCCATATCCATGTGCGCGATCCAAAGACCGGAAAAGGCGCGCGCGATCCGAAGCTCTATCGCGAGGTGGTCGACCGCATCCGCTCCTCCGGCACCGATGTCGTGATCAACCTCACCGCCGGCATGGGCGGCGACCTGGTGCTCGGCTCCCCCGAAGCGCCGCTGCCGCCGGCTGCCGGCGCGACCGACATGGCGGGTGCGAGCGAACGGCTGGCGCATGTCGCCGAACTCCTGCCCGAGATCTGCACGCTCGATTGCGGCACGATGAACTTCGGCGAGGGCGACTATGTGATGACCAACACGCCCGCCATGCTGAAGGCGATGGCCGGCCGCATCAAGACGCTTGGCGTCCGCCCGGAGATCGAGATCTTCGACACCGGCCATCTGCTCCTTGCGAAGTGGCTGTCCGAGCAGGGGCTGATCGAGGAGCCGGTGCTCCTGCAGCTCTGCATGGGAATTCCCTGGGGCGCGCCCGACGACATCGCCACGCTGATGGCGCTCGTCGGCGGTGTGCCGAAAGGCTGGATATTCTCGGCGTTCTCGATCGGGCGGAACCAGCTTCCCTATGTTGCGATGGCAGTGCTCGCCGGCGGCAACGTTCGCGTCGGGCTCGAAGACAATCTGTGGCTTGGCAAAGGGCAGCTCGCGACGAACGGCGATCTCGTCGAGCGCGCGGTGCAGATCGTGACCGGCCTGGGCGCACGCGTGCTTTCGGCCGGCGAGGTCAGGACGAAGCTCAATCTCATGAAGCGGTGCTGACGTGATGCGCTTGCTTTTTCTTGAGAGGCAGGAAGACGGAGTAACCTCCTCCTTGAGGCGGAGGTTACGCGTCGCCTCGGGACACCTACGGTGAGCGCGGTCCGCAAGGCGGCAGTGATCGGTGGCGGCGTGATCGGCGCCGGTTGGGCCGCTCGCCTCTTGCAGAACGGCATCGATGTCGCCGTCTACGATCCCGATCCGGAAACGGAGCGCAAGGTCGGCGAGGTTGTCGCAAACGCCGACCGGGCCTTTGCCAAGCTCACTTATGCACCTCCGGGGAAGCGGGGCGAGCTCCGCTTTGTCAATTCAATCGAGGCAGCAGTTCGAGGCGTCGACTATGTGCAGGAAAGCGCCCCGGAAAGGATCGAGCTGAAGCGCAAGCTCCTGGCCGAGATCGACCGTCACGCGCCGCCCGACACCCTCGTCGCGTCGTCGACCTCGGGGCTGCTCCCGACTGACCTGCAGGCGCCGATGCAGCGACCGGAGCGGCTCCTCATCGCGCATCCGTTCAACCCCGTTTACCTGCTGCCCTTGGTGGAGATCGTCGCCGGCCAAAGGACGGCGCCCGCGAGCGTTGCGCGGGCCGCTGCCTTTTACACCGCAATCGGCATGAAGCCGCTCGTTGTGCGCAAGGAGATCGACGCCTTCATCGGCGATCGGCTGCTTGAGGCGCTCTGGCGCGAAGCCTTGTGGCTCGTGCACGACGACGTCGCCACGGCCGAGGAGATCGACGACGTCATCCGCTATTCCTTCGGATTGCGCTGGGCGCAGATGGGCACCTTCATGACCTACCGCATCGCCGGCGGCGAGGCGGGAATGCGCCATTTCATGAACCAGTTCGGCCCGGCGCTGAAATGGCCGTGGACCAAGCTCATGGACGTGCCGGACTTCAACGGTGCGCTTGTCGACAAGATCGTGGCGCAGTCGGACGCCCAGGCGAACGGCTACTCGATCCGCGAGCTGGAGCGCATCCGCGACGACAATCTGATCGCTATCATGCAGGCGCTGCGCGCGCAGGATGGCGGACGGGGCTGGGGCGCGGGCGCGCTGCTGAAGCAGCATGAGGAGCGCCTGCTTGAGAGCGCGCATAGCGACGCTGCCACCCGCGACCACGACACCGCGCAGCCGCTCCGCCTGTTCGAAACGCGCGTCGCGCCCGAATGGATCGATTACAACGGGCACATGACGGAGAGCCGCTATCTGCAGGTCTTCGCCGACAGCTCCGACGCGCTGCTTCTCTACCTCGGCATCGACCAGGCCTATCACCGGCGGCGCGGCAGCTACTTCACCGTCGAGACGCATCTCATGCATCTAAATGAGGTGAAGGCGCTCGAGCCGATCCACACGACGACGCAAATCCTCGCCGCCGACGACAAGCGGCTGCATCTCTTCCAAACGATGGTTCACTCCACGACCGGAGATCTGCTCGCCACCGCCGAGCAGATGCTGCTCCACGTCGATGCGCAGGCCAAGAAGGCCGCTCCCGCGGAGCCGGCGGTGCTTCAGCGGCTGCACGGCCTTGCCGCCAAGCACGCGGCGCTCGAACGACCGCCGACGGCCGGACGGTCGGTGGGGCAGAGGCGATGAGCGCGGATTCCCCTCCAGTCGTCATGCCATGGCTTGACCATGGCATCCATTTCGTGGCGGTGGCGTATTCCGCAGACGTTACGGAATGGATTGCCGGATCAAGTCCGGCAATGACGACAATCCTGGAAGTGCATCGGCGGAGGGCACCGCGATGAACTTCGGTCTCACGCCGGAGCAGGAGATGGTGGTCGCCACCGTCCGCGGCTTTGTCGAGACCGAGCTTTTCCCGCTCGAGGCGGAGGTCGAGCGCCGCAACGACGTGCCGCGCGAGATCGGGCGCGCGATCCAGGACAAGGTCATCGCGCTCGGATTCTACGCCCCGAACATGCCGGCCGAGCTTGGGGGCGGCGGGCTCGACACGGTCACGTTGACGCTGCTTGAGCGTGAGCTCGGCCGCGCCTCCCTGGCGCTCGCCAATTATTGGGGCCGGCCCTCGAAGATCCTGCTCGCCTGCGTCGGCGAGCAGCGGGAGAAATACCTGCTTCCGAGCATTCGCGGCGAAAAGATCGACGCGCTTGCCATGACCGAGCCGGAGGCCGGCTCCGATATCCGTTCGATGAAGTGTGCCGCCCGGCGCGACGGAGCCGACTTCGTGCTGAACGGCACCAAGCACTTCATCAGCCATGCCGACGTCGCGGATTTCGTCATCGTGTTCGCCGCGACGGGTGAGGAGAAAACTGAGCGCGGCACCAAGAAGCGCATCACCGGCTTCCTGGTCGATCGCGCAACGCCCGGGTTCGATATCCGGCCTGGCTACGATTCCGTCTCACATCGGGGCTACCACAATTTCGTGCTCACGTTCGACGAATGCCGGCTCCCCGCGTCGCAGGTGCTCGGCGAAGTCGACCGCGGCCTCGATGCGATGAACGCATGGCTCGCCGGCACGCGGCTGACGGTCGCGGCGATGTGCGTCGGTCGTGCCCGCCGTGCCTTCGACCTGTCGCTCAAACATGCGGCTACGCGAAAGCAATTCGGACAAGAGATCGGCCGCTTCCAGGGCGTCTCCTTCAAGCTCGCCGACATGGTAACCGAGATCGACGCGGCCGACTGGCTGACGCTCGCCGCCGCCTGGCGCCTCGACCAGGGACTCGAAGCCACACGGGAAATCTCGTCCGCCAAGCTCTACGCGAGCGAGATGCTCGCCCGGGTGACCGACGAGGCAATCCAGATCCATGGCGGCATGGGCCTGATGTCCGACCTTCCGCTCGAGCGCCTTTGGCGCGATGCGCGCGTCGAGCGCATCTGGGACGGCACCTCGGAAATCCATCGTCACATCATCAGCCGCGATCTCTTGCGGCGGATCGGCGCATGATGCGGAATCTCGAGCGCCTTTTGCGGCCGAAGTCGATCGCCGTGTTCGGCGGTCGCGAGGCTGAGCGCGTCCTGCGCGAATGCGATCGGGTAGGATTTTCCGGTGAAATCTGGACCGTGCATCCCTCGCGAGAGGAGATGGGAGGACGCCGGTGCTTCCGTTCCGTCGACGACCTCCCGGCCGTCCCCGACGCCGCGTTCATCGGCGTCAACCGGGAGCGGACGGTCGAGATCGTCGGCGCGCTATCGGAGCGCGGCGCCGGTGGCGCCATCTGCTACGCGTCGGGCTTCCGCGAGGCGGAAAGCGGCGCAGCGCTGCAGCAGGCGCTCGTCCTCGCGGCCGGCGACATGCCGATCGTCGGTCCGAATTGCTACGGCCTCATCAACTATCTCGACGGCGTGCCGCTTTGGCCCGATCATCACGGCGGGACGCACGTCGAAAGCGGCGTCGCGATCGTGACGCAGTCCTCAAACATCGCTCTCAACATAACGATGCAGCGCCGCGGCCTGCCGATCGCTTTTGTGGCGTCCGCGGGCAACCAGGCGCAGACGAGCGCCGCGGAGATCGCCGCCGCCTTCCTCGAGGACGAGCGCGTGACCGCGGTCGGTCTGCATGTCGAAGGAGTCGCGGAAGTCGCCGGCTTCGAGGCGATGGCGGCCCGCGCCCGGAGCCTCGGCAAGCCCGTCGTGGCGGTAACGGCCGGCAGGTCTGACGGGGGGCGGCGCGCCGCTTTCTCGCACACGGCGTCGATCACATCGTCGGACGCCGCGACCGCGGCGTTCTTCGCGAGACTCGCGATACCACGTCTCAGGTCCATCCCGGAATTGCTTGAGGCGTTGAAGCTCTTGCATGTCCACGGCCTGCCGACAGGCCGCGATCTCTGCTCGATGAGCTGCTCCGGCGGTGACGCAGCGCTCATGGCAGACGCCGCCGTTGGCCGCATGGGCCGGTTTCGGCCGCTCGGCGCCGAGGAGAAGAAACGCGTCAAGGCGACGCTCGGCGACATGGTCGCGATCGAGAACCCGCTCGACTATCACACCTTCGTCTGGGGGCGGGAAGACGCGATGGCCGAGACGTTCTCGGCCATGATCGGCTGCGGCTTCGACCTCTCCATGCTTGTGCTCGATTTTCCGCGCGCCGATCGCTGCGGGGACGCCGACTACGAAGCCGCCACGCGCGCCATTCGCGGTGCAGCGCAGAGGACCAGCCGGCCCATCGCCGTCGTCGCAACGTTGCCTGAGAACATGCCGGAGGCGCGCGCGGCCGAGTTCCTGGCGGCCGGCATCGCCCCGCTTTGCGGAATCGACGAGGCGATGGTCGCGTTCGATGCTGCCGTTTCGATCGGCGAAGGCTGGCGCAAGTCGCCGCCGCAACCGGTGCTCGCGGCTCGCGCGACAGACGCGCCGTGTCGGACCATGTTCGAGGCCGAGGCGAAGGCGGCGCTAGCAGCGTTCGGGCTGAGCATCCCGCTTGGCCGCGTCGTGTACGATTCCGGGTGCGCTGTCGCGGCGGCGCAAGCGATCGGCTATCCGGTCGCCGTCAAGGCGCTCGGCGTCGCGCACAAGAGCGAAGCGGGCGCGGTACGACTCAATCTCAAATCGGGTGACGAGGTGAAAGCCGCCGCCGAGGCGCTTTCCGGATTGGGCGCGGGCCTTCTAGTCGAGGCGATGGTCAGGGATGCCGTCGCGGAGCTGCTCCTCGGCGTCGTGCGCGATGCACAGTTCGGTCTCTTGATGACGATCGCCGCCGGCGGGGTGCTGACGGAGCTCTTCTGCGACGCGGTCACGCTCCTGCTGCCCGCGAGCGAGGAAGACATGCGCGAGGCCATCCTGTCGCTGAAGCTCGCCGAGCTGCTCGGCGGCTTTCGTGGCCGTCCGGCCGGCGACATCGACGCCGCAGTGGCCGCGGCCGTCGCCATCGCCCGCTTCGCGGAGGCAAATGCCGCAACGCTCGAAGAGCTCGACGTCAATCCTCTCATGGTTCTTCGGAAGGGGCAGGGCGCGGTGGCAGCGGACGCATTGATCCGGATGAGGGACGCATGAGCGCCGTCATCGAAACGCGCCGCGACGGCGGCATCCTGCTGGTGACGCTGAACCGTCCGCCGGCGAACGCCATCGACTATGCGACGAGCCGCGCCATGGGCGAAGTGTTCGCGTCGTTCCGGGACGACCGGGAACTGCGCGTCGCGATCGTGACGGGCGCCGGGGAGAAATTCTTCTCCGCCGGATGGGACTTGAAGGCGGCGGCCGCCGGCGACCCGGTCGACGGCTGGTATGGCGTCGGCGGTTTCGGCGGCATTCAGGAATTGCGCGACCTCAACAAGCCCGTGCTTGCTGCGGTGAACGGCATGGCGGTCGGCGGGGGCTTCGAGCTCGCGCTGTCGGCGGACCTGATCCTCGCCGCCGAGCACGCGCGCTTCGCGCTTCCCGAAATCCGCGCCGGCACGCTCGCCGATGCCGCGACTGCGAAATTGCCGAAGCGCATGCCGTATCACGTGGCGATGGATCTTCTGATGACCGGCCGCTGGATGGACGCCGCGGAGGCGCACGGATGGGGGCTGGTCAACGAGGCGCTTCCCGCGGGCCGGCTCCTTGACCGCGCATTCGAGATCGCGCGTCAGCTTGCAAGCGGTCCGCCGCTCGTCTTCGCGGCGATCAAGGAAGTCGCCCGCGCCGCCGAAGCGGAGGACTTCCAGGCAATCATGAACAGAATCGCCCGCCGGCAATTTCCGACGGTCGATGTTCTTTACGGCAGCGAGGATCAAAAGGAGGGAGCACGAGCCTTCGCTGAGAAACGCGATCCAACGTGGAAAGGGCGATGAGCTTGCGCGCGCTTGCTCCGCTCACGCCGCGGATGGTCGCAATCACACGGGTGTCTTGCGCGTAGGCGGGTAGCCTGTCCGCAGGGACTTTAAGGTCGCCGGAACGTGGAGGTGGCCGAACGCAAACACGGAGGGGATCATGTCTCGAGAGCTTGACCATCTTGCAATTGAAGCCATCCGCGGTCGCATAAGCCGGCGCGCGTTCCTCGGTCGCGCAGCCGCGCTTGGCGTCGCGCTTCCTGTCGCATCGAAGCTTCTGTCGTCCACGGCTCTTGCGCAGAGCCCGGTGAAGGGCGGCAACCTCGTCTGCGGGCTGGTCGGCGGCGAATCGACGAACAGCCTCGATCCGGCGACGTGGCTCAGCCAGGTGCCGCAGATTTTCGGAAAATGCTGGGGCGAAACGCTCGTCTACGCGGCGCCGGAGGACGGCTCGCCGAAGGGGATGCTGGCGGAATCCTGGGAAGCTTCCGACGACGTCAAGCAGTGGACCTTCAAGATCCGCAAAGGCGTGACGTTCCACAACGGCAAGGCGCTCACGCCCGACGACGTCGTGGCGACGCTTAAGCGGCACTCCGATCCCGACGCGAAGTCCGGCGCCCTTGGCGTGGTGAAGGACATCACGGAGATGAAGGCGGACGGCGACAACGTCGTGCTCACTTTGGCCAACGCCAACGCCGACCTGCCGCTCCTCCTCAGCGACTATCACCTGGTGATCCAGCCTGACGGCGGCCGCGACGCGCCGGACGCCGGCATCGGCACCGGGCCGTACGTCGTGAAGGACAACGATCCGGGCGTCCGCCACTTCGCGACCAAATACGCCGACCATTGGAACGACAAGGTCGGCTTCGTCGACTCCGTCGAGATCCTGGTCATGAACGACAACACGGCGCGCATGTCGGCGCTGCAGTCCGGTCAGGTCCACATCGTGAACCGCGTCGAGCCGAAGACGGTGTCACTGCTCGAGGGCGCCGGCGGCGTCGTCATCGAGCGCGTGCCGTCGAAGGGGCACTACGTGTTCATCATGCATTGCAACACGCCGCCCTTCGACAACAACGATCTCCGGATGGCGCTGAAGCTCTCCATAGACCGCGAGGCGATGATCCAGACCATCCTGCAGGGCTACGCGACGATCGGGAACGACTTCCCGATCTCCAAGTCGTATCCCTACTTCCCGGCCGACATCGAGCAACGCCCCTACGATCCGGAGGAGGCCAAGCACTACTATCAGAAATCCGGGCATTCCGGGTCGATCTTGCTCAGGACCTCGGAGGTGGCTTTCCCGGGCGCGGTCGATGCGGCGACGCTCTATCAGCAGCAGGCAGCGAAGGCCGGCATCCAGATCGAGGTGCAGCGCGAGCCGGGCGACGGTTACTGGGACAACGTGTGGAACAAGCAGCCGTTCTGCGCATCCTACTGGGGCGGACGCCCGACGCAGGATTCCATGTATTCGACCGCCTACTATTCGAAGGCCGACTGGAACGACACGCGCTTCTTCAATCCGGACTTCGACAAGATGCTGCTCGCGGCGCGCGGCGAACTCGACGACGCCAAGCGGGCGCAGATCTACCACGACATGGCGGTGCTGGTGCGCGACACCGGCGGGCTCATCCTGCCGATGTTCAACGACTTCATCGACGCGCATTCGGAACAGGTGATGGGTTGGGTCGTGGACCCGAACCAGGAGACTTCGAACCTCTCCGCGCCGATCCGCGTCTGGCTCGCCGCGTAAGCGGCGGAAAGGAGAGGGGCGATGGGGGGGCCGCTTCTCAAGATGATCGCTCAGCGCATCGCGCTGGGCGTTCTTCTGCTCTGGGCGGTGTCGGCGGTGATCTTCGCCGGCACCCAGATCCTGCCCGGCGACGTGGCAACCGCCATGCTCGGCCAGCAGGCGACGCCGGAGGCCGTTGCCAACATCCGCAACGAGCTTGGCCTCAACCGGCCCGCTGTCGTGCGCTACTTCGACTGGCTCGGTCACGCCGTGCGGGGCGATTTCGGCAAGAGCTACACGAACCACCAGGACATCGCCAAAAGCATCGGCAAGCGGCTGGGCAACACCTTGTTCCTCGCCTCGGCCGCTGCCGCGATCTCCGTGCCGCTCGCCATACTGCTCGGCATTCTGGCGGTCCGCTACAGAAACACGCTTTTCGACCGCTTCCTCTCCATCGTGACCCTCTCGGCGGTCTCGCTGCCGGAATTCTTCGCAGGCTATCTGCTTATCGTGCTTTTCGCGGTGAAGCTCCGTTGGCTCCCGAGCACGGCGACGATCCGCGATACCATGAGCTTCGGCCAGCAACTCTACGCGATTGCACTGCCGACGCTGACGCTCGTCCTCGTCGTGGTGGGCTACATGATGCGTATGACCCGTGCCGCCGTCCTCAACGTGCTCTCCTCTGCCTATATCGAGACGGCGGAGCTCAAGGGCATCTCGCCCTCGCGCATCATCTGGAAGCACGCGCTGCCGAATGCGCTTGCGCCGATCGTCAACGTCGTGGCGCTGAACCTCGCCTACCTGGTCGTCGGCGTCGTCGTGGTGGAGGTCATCTTCGTCTATCCTGGCATGGGTCAGTACATGGTGGACCACGTTGCCAAGCGCGATGTGCCCGTGGTGCAGGCGTGCGGGATGGTCTTCGCCTCGGTCTACATCATTTTGAACCTCATCGCCGATCTCGCTGCGGTCCTTGCCAATCCGCGGCTCAGGCACCCGAGGTAGGACGATGTTCCGCCGCATGCCGCTTTCGGCAATGGTCGGGCTCTTCGGGGTCGGCTTCTATCTGTTCCTGGCGATCTTTGCCCCATTGATCGCACCGCATCCGGTTTTCGAGGTCGTGGGGAAAGTCTGGGAGCCGCCCTCATGGGCGTCTCCGCTCGGAACCGACAATATCGGCCGCGATCTTCTATCGCGACTCATCTGGGGCGCGCAGATCACGATCTTCATCGCCGCTGCGGCGACTATTCTCTCCTTTGGGATCGGCGTGACGCTTGGCTTCTTCGCGGCGATCATGCGCGGCTGGATCGATCAGATATTGTCGCGGATGATCGACCTCTTGATGGCGATCCCGACGCTTATCTTCGCGCTCGTCGTGCTCTCCGTGCTGCCGACCGACCTCTATGTGCTCATCCTGGTGATGGCGGTGCTGGATTCCACGCGCGTCTTTCGTATCAGCCGCGCCGTCGCCGTCGACATCGCCGTCATGGATTTCGTGGAGGCGGCGCGGCTCAGGGGCGAAGGCTGGGGCTGGATCATGTCGCGCGAGATATTGCCCAACGCGCTCTCGCCGCTACTGGCGGAGCTCGGCCTGCGCTTTGCGTTCGCGGTGCTCTTCCTGTCGGCCCTCTCGTTCCTCGGGCTCGGCGTGCAGCCGCCCGCAGCGGACTGGGGCTCGATGGTCAAGGAGAACAAGGACGGGATTGTCTTCGGCATTTCCGCCGCGCTCATTCCGGGCGCTGCGATCGCGACGCTCGCCATCTGCGTCAATCTCGTGGTGGATTGGGTGCTGAACCGCACAGCGAGCCTGAAGGGGGGGCGCGGCGATGTCTGATGTCATCCTCGACGTCCGCGACCTCAAGATCGAAGCGACGATCCACCCGCCCGGCGAACCGCCGAAGGACGTCACCATCGTCGACGGCGTTTCGTTCACGCTCGGCAAGGGGCACGTGCTCGGCTTGATCGGCGAGTCCGGTGCCGGCAAGTCGACGATTGGGCTCGCCGCGCTCGCGTACGGACGCGGCGGCTGCCGCATCGTCGGCGGCGAGGTGCGGCTCGACGGGATCGACATCCTGAAGCTCAGCCGGGCCGATGTTCGCGACATTCGCGGCGACCGGGTCTCCTACGTGGCGCAGTCGGCAGCCGCCGCCTTCAACCCGGCACGCAAGATCGGAGACCAGGTGGTCGAAGCGGCGGTTCGGCATGGCCTGATGGCCCGCGGCGAAGCGCACCGCCGCGCCATCGAGCTCTTCCGCGTCCTCGGGCTCCCGTCACCCGAGACCTTCGGAAGCCGCTATCCGCACCAGGTCTCCGGCGGCCAGCTGCAGCGGGCCATGACCGCGATGGCTCTTTGCCCGAAGCCCGATCTGATCGTTTTCGATGAGCCGACGACGGCGCTCGACGTGACCACGCAGATTGACGTGCTCGCCGCCATCAAGCGCGCCATCGAGGAGACCGGCACCGCGGCGCTCTACATCACCCACGATCTCGCGGTCGTGGCGCAGGTTTCCGACGACATCATGGTGCTCCGCTACGGCAAAGCCGTGGAATACGGCTCGGTGCAACAGATCATCGAGGCGCCCAAGGAAGACTACACGACGCGACTCGTGTCGATCCGCAAGACGCTGAAAGAGGCGGCGGCGGATCAGTCGTCGGCGCTCCTCAAGGTGGAGCACGTCGACGCTTCCTACGCCGCGATTCAGGTCCTGCACGACGTGACGCTCCACGTGCCGCCCGGGCAGACGCTCGCCGTGGTGGGCGAGTCCGGATCGGGCAAGTCGACGCTCGCGCGTGTCGTGACGGGTCTCTTGCCGCCGAGCCGCGGCTCTGTCGTCTTCGACGGCAAGGCGTTGGCGCCGGCCCTCAAGGACCGCGGCCGCGAGGAGCTGCGGGCGCTGCAGATGATCTACCAGATGGCGGACGTCGCCATGAACCCGCGGCAGACGATCCGGCAGATCATCGGCCGGCCGCTGCAGTTCTATTTCGGCATCCGCGGGGCGGAGAAGACGCTGCGCGTCGAGGAGCTTCTCGACCACATCGAGCTCAACCGCGAGCTCATCGACCGCTACCCCGCGGAGCTCTCCGGCGGCCAGAAGCAGCGCGTCTGCATCGCTCGCGCGCTTGCCGCGAACCCCAAGCTGATCATCTGCGACGAGCCTACCTCGGCGCTCGATCCGCTGGTGGCCAACGGTATCTTGAAGCTCTTGATGAGGCTGCAGGCCGAAACCGGCGTTTCGTATCTCTTCATAACGCACGACATCGCGACGGTCAGGGCGATTGCCGATTCCATTGCCGTCATGTATCGCGGCCGCCTCGTTCGATTTGGCCCGAAGGACAAGGTCCTCACTCCCCCCTTCGACGACTATACCGACCTCCTGTTGTCCTCGGTCCCGGAAATGGAGATCGGCTGGCTGGAGAAGGTTCTGGAGCATCGACGCATGGAAAGCGCGGGCCACTAGCAGCTCTTCAGAGCAGGAGAGGGCGCGCCGGTGCAGCCGAACATTCTCATCGTCATGGTCGACCAGTTGAACGGGACCTTCTTTCCCGATGGGCCGGCGCCATTTCTCAATGCTCCGAACCTTGCACGCCTCGCCGAGCGCTCGGTCCGTTTCAACGCCAATTACTGCGCGAGCCCGCTTTGCGCACCCTCGCGCGCGGCTTTCATGTCGGGGCAGCTCCCCTCGCGCACGGGCGTCTACGACAACGCCGCGGAATTTCCTTCTGCGATCCCGACCTTCGCGCACTATTTGCGCCGACTGGGTTACCGCACCGCCCTTTCAGGCAAGATGCATTTCGTCGGTCCCGACCAGCTGCACGGCTTTGAGGAGCGGCTGACGACCGACATCTACCCGGCGGACTTCGGGTGGACGCCAGACTGGACGAAGCCCGGAGAACGGATCGACTGGTGGTATCACAATCTGTCGTCCGTCACCGATGCCGGCGTGGCGGAGATGACCAACCAGCTCGAATATGACGACGAGGTCGCGCACTTCGCCAGGCAGCGGATTTTCGATTTCGCGCGGCATGCCGACGGCCGTCCCTTCTGCCTGACCGTCAGCTTCACGCATCCGCACGATCCCTACGTCATGCGCAAGAAATACTGGGACCTCTATGAGGGCGCCGATTTTCCGATGCCCGGCGCGGCGATCCCCTACGAAAAGCAGGATCCACATTCACGCCGCATCTTGGACTCTTGCGATTGGCGGCGCTTTGAGATTGGGGAGGCGCAAGTGCGTGCTGCGCGCCGCGCATACTTCGCCGCCATATCCTATCTCGACGAGACGATCGGCAGCCTCCTGGAGACGTTGAAGATTTGCGGCTTCGCCGACGACACGGTGGTTCTCTTCACCTCCGATCACGGCGACATGCTCGGGGAGCGCGGCCTCTGGTTCAAGATGAACTTCTTCGAGGGAAGCGCGCGCGTTCCGTTGATGATGGCTGCGCCGGGTTTCGGATCGCGCAGCATCGCCGAGCCGACAAGCCTCCTCGACGTGCTGCCAACCTTGGTGGAGCTCGCCGGGGGTTCGCTCGCCGAAATCCCTACGCCGCTCGACGGTCTCAGCCTCGTCTCGTTCGCTTCGGGCGCGGGCGGACCGGGGCGGCGCGTCGTTGCCGAATACGCCGCGGAGGCCGCCGTCGCACCGATCGTCATGATCCGCGATGGCGCTTACAAATACATCCATTGCGAATCCGATCCGCCGCTCCTTTTCGACCTTGCCGACGATCCGTTGGAGCGGCGCAACCTCGCGCCCGATGCGGATCACGCGGAGCGCGTCGAACTTCTCCGCGCCGCCGTGACCGATCGCTGGAACCTCAGCGCGTTCAACGCCGACGTGCTGTCGAGCCAGGCGCGGCGGCACGTCGTCTACGCGGCGCTGCGGAACGGAAGCTATTTCCCCTGGGATTTCCAACCGCTGCAGAAGGCCTCGGAACGCTACATGCGAAATCATCTGGACCTCAATGATCTCGAAATGTCGGCGCGCTTTCCAAAATCTGCAGCAGAACCGGAGAAATAGCCCTCAGGCGCGGCAGGCGACGATCCAGCATCGCAATCGATGCAGCGTGCGAGAGATCGGCCTGCCAGGCAGCTCATGAGCCGTCGGCGGCGAATTCGGCGTGGATGCGCTCGCTCGCCTCATCGATCGCGGCGGCGACTGCCGGCGAGAGCGGCGCGCCCGCATCGAATGCGTTCGCTTCGATCGCATAGACGATGGTGCGCGGCGGAAGCTGGCCGAGCGCGCGCGCCAGCTCCACCGCTTCGCCAAGTCCCAATCCATGCGTCGAGAGGCTGAACTTTGCCTCGGGCAGGGGCGCGTCGCTCACATCGAAGCGGCGCACCGCTCCCGGCTCCCCGCTTGACACGCACGCATCGACAAGAACGGCGCAATCAGCGTCGTCGAGAAGCGCGAGGAGCGACGCTGTCTCGCCGTTGTGCTCCGCGACCTCGATGGAGGCGGGGAGAGTGCCGCGGAGCCGGCGCGCGACGGTTGGCCCGGCCGCATCGTCGCCGCGGTCGCAATTGCCGACGCCGATCACGATGGTGCGCGGCCGCTCGGGCGGCACCTCGCCTACCCCCGGTCGATGTCGAGCTTCAGGAAGTGCGTGGCGCAAGAAATGCAAGGATCGTAGTTCCTGACCGTCTGCTCGCAGCGGTGCTGCAATTGCTTGTCGGGAAGGTCGAGGAAGCCTTCGACGAAATTGGTCAAATCCGCCTCCACGCTCGCCTGGTTCTGCGAGGTCGGCGGCACGATCTGCGCCGTTGCGATCGTTCCGTCCGCCTCGAGTTGGTAACGGTGATAGAGCAGGCCGCGCGGCGCTTCGGTCGCGCCGTAGCCCGTCGCCGCGCGCGGCTCGACCGGCACAAAGGGACGCTCCGGCTCTTCGTAGCTCTCGATGACACGGAGCGCCTCGTCGAAGGCGTAGAGTGTCTCGACGGCGCGAACGACGATGCTCTTATACGGGTTGGTGCAGGTCGGTCCGAGGCCGGCCTCGCGTGCCGCCTCTTGCGCGAGCGGCGAGAGCTTGTCGAAATTCAGGGCGTAACGGGCGAGCGGCCCGACCAGGTAGGGCTCGCCGGTCTGCTTCAGGCGCGACTGCAGCGCGGTCGAGCGCGCGACGTGCATCTCCTCGAAATGCTTGTCGTAGTCGGCCACGTCGATGTCGAGCCCGCGGTTCGAGACGATGTGACCTTCGCTGAACGGATATTCGCCCGGATGCCTGAGCGAGACGAAGGTGTAGTCGCGCTCGCGGTCGGGGAAGTCGAAGCCTGAGACCCAGCGCACCACGTCGCGCGCGGCGTCGCGTCCCCATTTGAGCTTTTCGGTCAGCTCCGCGAATTCGCGTTTCTTCGGCACGCGGTAGAAGCCGCCGACGCAGACGTTGATCGGATGGATCTCGCGCCCGCCGATGAAGTTCACGATGTCGTTGCCGGCTTTCTTCACCTTGAGCCCGCGGCGCACGGCCTCGCCGTGGTCGCGCGCCATGTCGATTGCGCCCTCGTAGCCGAGGAAATCGGGCGCGTGCAGCATGTGGACATGCAGCACGTGGCTCTCGATCCATTCGCCGCAATAAAGCAGCCGCCTGAGCTCGCGGAGCGGCCCGTCGACGGTGACGCCGAGCGCATTCTCCATCGCATGGACGGAGCTCATCTGGTAGGCGACCGGGCAGATGCCGCAGATGCGCGCCACGAAATCCGGCGCCTCGGTGAAGGCGCGACCGCGCAGGAAAGCCTCGAAGAAGCGCGGCGGCTCGAAGATCGAGAGCTCGGCCGATTTCACCTTGCCGTCGCGGATGACGACCTTGAAGGCGCCTTCGCCTTCGACGCGGGCGAGGTAGTCGACCTTGATCGTCTTAGTCGCCATGGCGCTCCCGCTCCTCGCGGAATTCCGGGGCGTTCACGTTGAAGGTCGAATAGACGCGCTTCAGCGCGCGCTCGTCCATGCCGAGGTCCTTCAGCCAATGGCTGAGCGATGCCGGGTTCGGCGTTTCCTTCGGGCCGAAGCAGCCGTAACAGCCGCGATCGTAGGAGGGGCAGAGCGCGCCGCAGCCGGCGTGCGTGACCGGGCCGAGGCAGGGCGTTCCATGCGCCACCATCACGCAGACATTGCCCTTGAGCTTGCACTCGACGCAGCAGGAATGCGCCGGCGTTACCGGCTTTCGCCCGGCAAGGAAGGCGGAGACGACTTCGAGCAGCTGGCGCTTGTTGATCGGGCAGCCGCGCAGCTCGAAGTCGACCTTCACGTGCTCGGCGATCGGCGTGGAGGTCGCGAGTGTCGAGATATAGTCGGGGTGCGCGTAGACGACGGAGGTGTATTCCTTCACGTCGGCGAAATTTCTAAGCGCCTGGATGCCGCCGGCCGTCGCGCAGGCGCCGATCGTGATCAACGCGTCGGAGCGGTGGCGCACGTCGCGGATGCGCTCCGCGTCGTGCGAAGTGGTGATGGAGCCTTCGACCAGCGACACATCGTAGCGCCCTCCGATCTCGCCGCGCGTAGCCTCCATGAAATAGGCGATCTCGACTGCATCCGCGACCGCAAGCAGCTCGTCCTCGCAGTCGAGCAGGCTGAGCTGGCAGCCGTCGCAGGACGCGAACTTCCAAACTGCGAGCCTGGGCTTCTTCGCCGTCCCCGGTCTTGGCACGTCAGATCTCCTTCAATCCGAGAATGCCACGCACGCGATCGTAGCGAAACACTGGCCCGTCACGGCAGACGAAGGTCGGACCGAACTGGCAGTGCCCGCAAAGCCCCACCGCGCATTTCATATTGCGCTCCATGGAAAGGTAGATCGCTTCGTCGGGCAGCCCCGCATCGCCGAGTGCGGCGATGGCGAAGCGCATCATCACCTCCGGACCGCAGACGAAGGCTGTTGTGTGCAGCGGATCGAAATCGGCGCGCGGGATCAATGTGGTCACAACGCCGACATGTCCGTGCCAGCCGGCGAGCGCGCGATCGACCGTCACCTGCACTTCGAGATCAAGCCGCCGTCGCCAGGATTCGAGCTCGCGTTTGAAAAGGATATCGTCGGGGCTGCGGGTGCCGTAGAGGAGCACGACGTTGCCGTAGCGCTCGCGCGCCGCGAGAACCTGGTAGAAGGCCGGGCGAAGGGGTGCCAAGCCCAGCCCGCCGGCGACGAAGACGATGTCGTGCCCGGCCGCTTCCTCGACCGGCCAGCCGGCGCCAAAGGGGCCGCGCAGCCCGAGCGCTGCCCCGGGCTTCAGATTGGCGAGCGCCGTGGAGACGGGTCCGACTGCACGGATCGTATGGATGAAAGGCTGCGCCGCACCGGGCTCGCCGCTCATCGAGATCGGCACCTCGCCGACACCGAACACGGTCAGCATGTTGAATTGCCCGGCCAGGAAATCCGCTGCGCCGTCCTCCGGCTCGACGTCGAGCGTCCAGACGTCGGACGTGTCGCGCCGTCGGCGGCGCACGTGCGCGACGCGCGGCAGCATCGGGTCGAAAGCCGGCGCCATCGCCGCGCGCTCAGCTCTTGGTGCCATAGAGGTCGAGCATTTGCAGCCGCGTTGTCTGCAGGCGCGACACGAGCACCGGCACGAAGCGCTTCATCACGTCGTAGCCGAGGCTGTGGTCGGCCTCGCATTTGTTGCGCAAGCATGTGGCATCCATCGAGATGGCGCGGACGAGGTCGAGCGCGCGCGCGTCGGAGGTCCAGCGATAGGGCGGGATTAGCGCGGAGACGCCGACGATCTCGCCTTCGCTCAGCGTCTGGATTGTCAGTGCGCCGCGTCCGGGCGCCGACACTTCAAGCGCCACGCGGCCGTGGCGGATCAGATAGAGCACGTCGGCCGAGCCGCCCTCGTGGAAGAGATACTGCCCCGCATCGAAACGGACGTTCTTGGCGCAGCCGACGACCAGCTCCACGAACGCCTCGTCCAGCCCGGCGAAGAACGGATGCTCGCGGATGATGCGCTCAAGGCCTGTTGCTTCCATCTCTTGCTCCCTCAGCGCGGCTCGCTGTCCCGGATGGCGCGCACCTCTTCGGTGATGTCGATGCCGACCGGGCACCACGTGATGCAGCGCCCGCAACCGACGCAGCCGGACGAGCCGAACTGATCGACCCAGGTGGCGAGCTTGTGGGTCATCCATTGGCGGTAGCGTGACTTTGTGCTCGAGCGCACGCTGCCCCCGTGGATATAAGAGAAATCCATGGTGAAGCAGGAATCCCAGCGCCGCGAGCGCGAGGATTCCGTGCCCGTGAGGTCGCTCGAATCCTCCACCGAGGTGCAGAAGCAGGTCGGGCAGACCATTGTGCAATTAGCGCAGGAGAGACAGCGCTCGGCGACGTCGTCCCAGCGCGGATGCTCGAGATTGCGCAGAAGGAGATCGTGCAAATCGTCGGAGCGCATCTCGCGGCCCATGCTCTGCGCGGTCCGCGCCACGACGCGATCGGCGTCGGCCACCTCCTCGTCGGTCGCGGCGCGATGCGGAAGCGCTGACAGCACTTCGCGGCCAGCGTCCGATCCAACTTCGACGAGGAAAAGATGCTCGTCGCCGATCAATTCCGTCAGCGCGAGGTCGAAACCGGCCTTCGACTTCGGGCCGGTTTGCATAGACACGCAGAAGCAGGTGCCGCCGGCCTTGCCGCAATTCACGGCGACGATGAAGTTGTCCTGCCGCCGCGCCTTGTAGTGCGGGTCGGCATAGGCGTCGCCGATCAGCACGCGGTCCTGGATCGCGATGGCGGCGATCTCGCACGAGCGCACGCCGATGAAAGCGAAGCGCTCATCGCGATCCGGCTCCGGCTCGACGCGCACATCCGCGCCGTCGCGCTTAGCGTGCCAGAGCCGCTGAATTGGCGGATGCAGGAATTTCTTCCAGGAATGCGGGCCGACGGCGTAGCCGAAGAGCGCGTCGTCGTCACGCTTCGTGATCCGGTAGCGCCCGCCGTCCTGCTCGTCGGTCCACCCTTTCGGCAGGTCGGCGATCGCGTCGATATCGTCGTAGACGACAGCCTGATCGCGAAGCGTCGGGCCGAGGACGCGGTAGCCGCGCGCCTTGAGCGCGCCGAGGAGGGCGGCGAGTCCGCCGACTGTCAGTGTGACGGGTTGATCTGCCTGCATCGCGCAATGTCTCGGTGGTCTGCCGCGTCGTTCGACGCTCGGCAACGCGCCGATGGCGGCCGGGCAATCTGACGCGTCTCAATATCCTTCCGGGCGGCGCCCTCAAAGCGAAGTCTGGTGAACGCTGCGGAATCGTCCGCCGGCCACGCGGCCCGCGTCACATGGCTACCCATGGGCAGCCCCGTAGCCTTGCAGAATCCGGATGTAGTTGGCGCGCTCGAATGTCCGCGGGTCCTTGGCTTTCTGATGGCTCAACAGGCCGCGCACCTCGTCGAGCGTCTGGAAGTCCCTGGCCGAAAGCCAGGCGGCGAGCCCCTCGAGCAGAACCTGCATGTGTTCGACACCGTGGCGGAGGAGTGCCGAGGTCGACATCACGACGTCGGCGCCGACAAGGAGATATTTAACCACGTCATCGGAGGACGCCACGCCGGTAGACGCGGCGAGCGACGCTCTGACGCGACCTGCAAGGACGCCAAGCCAGAGCAGCGGCAAGCGAATCTCATTGTGTCGGCTGAGTTCGAGGTCGGTCAACACTTCCAGCCGGGCGAGATCGACATCGGGCTGATAGAAACGGTTGAAGAGCACGAGCGCGTCGGCTCCGGCTTTCTCCACCGCTTTCGCCATGTGGCCGATCGAGCTGAAATACGGACTGAGCTTCACCGCGACCGGAATCGTCACCGTGGCGCGCACGGCCTTCACGATGTCGATGTAGCGCTTCTCGACCTCGCGACCGCTCATCGTGATATCGGCCGGGATGAAATAGATGTTGAGCTCAAGCCCCTTGGCACCTGCTTCCTCAATTGAGCGGGCGTAGGCGATCCAACCTTCGTCGGTCGTGCCGTTCAGGCTCGCGATGACGGGAATGTCGATTGCCTTGCCGGCCCGCGCGATGAGGTCGAGGTATTGATGCGGCCCGAAACGATAGGCGGCCTGCTCGGGGAAATAGCTCAATGCCTCGTGAAAGCTTTCCGCGGAGATTTCAGTGAGGTGGTCTTGGCGTTCCGCCTCGGCCTCGATCTGCTCTTCGAAGAGCGACGGCAGCACCACTGCGGCGGCGCCTGCGTCTTCGAGCCGTCGCAGGTTACCGACGTCGGCGTTGAGTGGCGAGGCGGACGCGATCAGCGGATTTTTCAGCGCGAGCCCCATGTAGCGCGTGGAAAGGTCCATCATGTCCTCCCCGCCGCGGGCGCGTCCTGACGGAAATGGCTGCCGTCGAGCGAGGCCATATCCTCATATTGCAGATACTTCGCGGCGACCGCCCGCTGTGCCTGTGCGAGAAGGTCCGCCGCTTCCTCGGGGCGGGTCGCCGCCAGCGACGAGTAGCGTATTTCGTTGTAGGCGTAGCTCTTGAGCGGGATCGTCGGGCGCGGCGAATCGAGGCGGAACGGGTTCTCGCCGATCGCCCGCATCGCCGGGTTGTAGCGGATCAGCGGCCAATAGCCGCTCGCAACGGCGAGGTCCTGCTGCTTCATGCCGAAGCGCATGTCGATGCCGTGCGCGATGCAGTGGCTGTAGGCAAGAATGATGGAAGTGCCGGGATAGGCTTCCGCCTCGCGGAACGCGTCGAGCGTCTGCTGCGGATTGGCGCCCATCGCCACCTGCGCGACGTAGACGTTGCCGTAGGCGATTGCCTGCAGCGCCAGGTCTTTCCGCTGCACGCGCTTCCCTGACGCCGCGAACTTCGCCACTGCGCCGAGCGGCGTCGCCTTCGACGATTGTCCGCCCGTGTTCGAATAGACTTCGGTATCGAGCACCAGGATGTTCACATCGCGTCCGCTCGCGAGCACGTGGTCGAGCCCGCCATAACCGATATCGTAGGCCCAGCCGTCGCCGCCGACGATCCAGATGGAGCGGCGAACGAGATGGTCGACGACGGAGAGGAGATTGCGCGCGTCCTCGCTGTCGAGCTTCAGGAGCGCGACCTTCAATTCGGCCACGCGTTCCCGCTGCGCGCGGATTTCCGATTCCTGAATCTGCGGCGCGAAGAGGATATCCTCGGTGAGCTTCACTCCGACCGCCGGAGCCAGCTTCTCAAGAAGCGCGCGCGCCAGCTCCAGGTGCTTATCGGCGGCAAGCCGGAAGCCGAGGCCGAATTCGGCATTGTCCTCAAACAGCGAATTCGACCAGGCCGGCCCGCGCCCCTCGCGGTCCTTGCTCCAAGGCGTCACCGGCAGGTTGCCGCCGTAGATCGACGAGCAGCCGGTGGCGTTGGCGATCATCGCGCGGTCGCCGAAGAGCTGCGACAGGAGCTTGAGGTAGGGCGTCTCACCACATCCCGCGCACGCCCCCGAAAACTCAAAGAGCGGCTCCAGAAACTGCACGCCGCGCACATTCGCGAAGTCGACGCGCGCGCGCTCGTTGACCGGGAGCGTCTCGAAGAAGGCGATGTTCTCCCGCTCGGCCTTAACGAGCGGCGCCTTGTCGGCGAGATTGATCGCCTTCACGCCCGGCTCGCGCGGGCTGACGGACGGGCAGGCCTCGATGCAGAGCGCGCAGCCGGTGCAATCCTCGACATAGAATTGCAGCGTGAAGCGCGCCTCCGGATAGCCGCGCGCATTGACCGGCGCCGACTTGAAGGAAGCCGGCGCGCCGGCGAGCGCCGCTTCGTCGTAGTAGCGCGAGCGGATCACCGAGTGCGGGCAGACGAAGCTGCACTGGCCGCATTGGATACAGAGATCCTCGCGCCACACCGGCACGATGTCGGAGACGTTGCGTTTCTCAAACGCGCTCGTCCCCGACGGAAACGTCCCGTCGGCGGGAACGAGGCTCACCGGAATCTCCTCGCCGCGGCCGGCAAGCATTGGGCCGGTGACGCGCTTGACGAAGTCCGGTGCCCACTCCGGCACGACCGGCGGGCGGTCCTCCGTCGCCGTCGCCTCTTTCGGCACCTTCACCTCGGCGAGGCGGGCGAGCGTGCCGTCGACGGCGGCGAAGTTCTTCCGCACGACTGCCTCGCCCTTGCGGCCGTAAGTCTTCTTGATTGACCCCTTGATGTGATCGATCGCGGCCTCACGCGGCAGCGCGCCGGAGATGGCAAAGAAGCAGGTCTGCAAGACCGTGTTGGTGCGGACGCCGAGCCCGACCTCGCGCGCTACCTTCGACGCGTCGATCACGTAGAAGCGCAGCTTCTTGTCGACGATCTGCCGCTGCACGGAAAGCGGCAAATGATCGAAGACCTCGTCCGGCCCATAGGGGCTGTTCAAGAGGAAGACGCCGCCGGGTGCCGCAAGCGCCAGCACATCCTGGCGCGCCAGGAAAGCGAATTGGTGGCAGGCCACGAAGCCCGCCTGCTCAATCAGGTAGGGCGCCTTGATCGACTCAGGCCCGAAGCGGAGATGCGAAACCGTCTGCGCGCCGGACTTGTGAAAGTCATAGACAAAGTAGCCCTGCGCGAAGCGGCCGGCGTCCTCGGCGATGATCTTCACGCTGTTCTTGTTGGCGCCGACCGTGCCGTCGGCACCGAGCCCGTAGAAGACGGCGCGGGTGACGCTTTCCGGCTCGACGGAGAAGCTCCGATCGACGGAGATGCTCGTGTGGCTCACGTCGTCGTCGATGCCGATGGTGAAGCCGTTCGAAAGGCCGATCGCGTTCTTGCCGTTCTGCCGCTTCAACCCGTCGAGCACCGCCTTTGCCATCGCCGGCGTGAAATCCTTGGAGGAGAGCCCGTAGCGCCCGCCGACCACGCGCGGCATGAATGCGCGCTCGCCGCGTGCCGTAGCTTCCGCAAGCGCCGCAACAACATCGAGATAGAGCGGCTCGCCCGGCGCGCCGGGCTCTTTTGTGCGGTCGAGAACGGCAATCGCGGCGACGCTTTCGGGGAGCGCGGCAAGAAAATGCGCGGCGGAGAAAGGCCGATAGAGGCGCACCTGCACGACCCCGACCTTCTCGCCCTTTGCGGCGAGCGCCTTCGCCGTCTCGCGCGCGGTCTCCGCGCCGGAGCCCATTAGAATCAACACGCGCTCGGCGTCTGGAGCGCCTTCAAATTCAAATGGCCGATAGCTGCGGCCGACGATCTTTTCGAAGCGATGCATCGCCTCGTCGACGATCGCCGGCGTCGCGGCGTAATAGGGGTTCACCGCCTCGCGCGCCTGGAAAAAGGTGTCGGGATTGTGCGCCGTGCCGCGCACGAAGGGATGCTCCGGATCGAGCGCGCGGGCGCGATGCGCGCGTACGAGATCGTCGTCGATCATGGCGCGGATGTCGGAATCGTCGAGCAGCGAGAAGGTGTTCAATTCGTGCGACGTGCGGAAGCCGTCGAAGAAATGGATGAACGGCACGCGCGCCTTCAAGGTCGCGGCCTGGGCGATCAGCGCCAGGTCGTGCGCCTCCTGCACGGAGCCGGAGGCGAGCATGGCGAAGCCGGTGGCGCGCGTCGCCATCACGTCGGAATGCTCGCCGAAGATCGAGAGCGCCGAGGTGGCGATCGAACGCGCCGCGACGTGGAAGACCGTCGCGGTCAATTCACCGGCGATCTTGAACATGTTGGGGATCATCAGCATGAGCCCCTGCGACGCGGTGAAGGTGGTCGTCATAGCGCCCGATTGCAGCGAGCCGTGGACGGCGCCGGCAGCGCCCCCTTCGCTCTGCATCTCTTGCACGACCGGTAGGTTGCCCCAGATATTCCTGATGCCCTCTGATGCCCATTGGTCGGCGAGCTCCGCCATCGTGGAGGACGGCGTGATCGGATAAATGGCGCAGACCTCGTTCACCCGATAGGCGACGTGGGCGACGGCGGTGTTGCCGTCCATCGTGACGATCGTGCCCATTCGCGATCTTCTCCCTCGCCGCAGCCTCAGGCCGGCTCGGCGATCATCTCCATGGCGTGGCAGGGGCACTGCTCGACGCAGACCGCGCAGCCGGTGCAGAGCTTGTAGTCGATGCGGTAGCGGCTTCCCGGCCCGAGCTTCAGAATCGCGTCTTCGGGACACGCAGCGAAGCAGTTGTCGCACTCGAAGCAATTGCCGCAGGAGAGGCAGCGCCGGGCCTCGTGCAGAGCCTCCACCTCGCTGAAGCCGGTTACGATTTCGGTGAAACTCGTGCCGCGAGCCTCGACCGGGAGGTGTCTCTCCGCCGACGGAATGGCGTCCGAATAGATCGGCAGGTTCAAGCCGGCGAAATCGATGACCGGGTGCTTTTCCGGCCGCTCGTAGCTTGAGCCGCGCAGCCAGGCGTCGATGTAGCGTGCGGCCTTCTTGCCGTGGCCGGTAGCGACGGTGACCGAGCGCTCTGCCGGCACCATGTCGCCGCCCGCAAAGATGCCGGCCTTGCCGGTCATCATGTCGGGTCCGACGACGACCGTGCCGTCATCCTTGAATTCGATCTCGGGAACGGAGCGCAGGAAGCCGGACTCCGCCTCCTGGCCGAGGGCGAGCACCACGGCGTCGGCTTTCAGCGTCTCGAACTCGCCGGTCGGCTTGGCACGTCCGTCGTCGCCGATTGTCATGCGCTCCACTGTGAAGTCGCCGCCGGCGATCTCTTTGATCGAGGTCAGCCACTTGATCTTCACGCCTTCGGCGAGCGCTTCGTCGGCCTCGAATTCGTGCGCCGGCATGTGCGCGCGGTCGCGGCGGTAGACGATCATCGCCTCCTCGGCGCCGAGCCGGCGGGCGGTGCGGGCCGCGTCCATCGCGGTGTTGCCGCCGCCATAGATGAGCACGCGGCGGCCGAGGAGCGGCGCCTCGCCCGATTCCACATCGCGGAGCAGCTTTACGGCGTCGAGCACCTTCACTGCATCGCGCGCCGGAATGTCGACATGTTTCGAGACGTGCGCGCCGATGGCGATGAAGACTGCGTCGAAACCGCCGTCCCGCTGCTCGGCCAGCACATCATCGACGCGATGGTTCAAGATGATCGTCACGCCCATCGCCTCGATGCGCCGCACCTCCTTCATCAGGTCTTCCCGCGGCAGGCGGTAGGCGGGGATGCCGAAATGCAGCATGCCGCCGGGAAGCGGCCCGGCCTCGTGGATTTCGACCTGATGGCCGAGCCGCGTCAGGTGCCAAGCGGCGGAAAGCCCGCTCGGGCCGGCGCCGACAACGAGCACCCGCTTGCCGCTTGCCGTCGCGGGCTTCGGGCTTGTCCAGCCCTCGCGCGCTGCCATGTCGCCGAGGAAGCGCTCGACCGCGTGGATGCCGACCGAGCTGTCGAGTTCCTTTCGATTGCAGCTCGATTCGCAAGGGTGATAGCAGACGCGGCCGTGCACGGCGGGCATGGGGTTGTCGGCGATCAGCGTCTCCCACGCGGCGCGGAATTTCCCCGCCTGCGCCAGCGCCAGCCACGCCTGGATGTTTTCGCCGGCCGGGCAGGCGGCATTACATGGGGGAAGCAAGTCCACGTAGACTGGCCGCCGCTGCCGCGCCGGGCCGACGCCCATATGTCGGGTCAGGTCGACCGTCGGGGTCATGTCGCGGGCTATCGACATCGGCGTTTTCCTGAAATCATCCTGCACCTTAGTCAGATTGGCGCGAACCGCTCGGAGAAACTGTGACCTGGATCAAAACGATCGCCTATGACGAGGCCGAGGGGCGCCTCAAGCAGCTCTATGATCGCATCAAGGGGCCGGGCAACAAAGTCGACAACATCATGATGGCGCACAGCCTGCGGCCGCACAGCATGGAGGGTCATATGGCCCTCTACAAATACGTGCTGCATCATTTCGCCAACACGGTGCCGGAATTGTTCCTGGAGGCGCTCGGCGTGCTGGTCAGCCGCATCAATCGTTGCGACTATTGCGTGGAGCATCATTTCGCCGGGCTGAAGCGGTTGCTCAAGAACGACGCACGCGCCGCTTCAGTGCGCGCGGCACTTGAGTCGCGCTCATTCGAGGGCACTTTCGACGCACGCGAGCAACCGGCGCTCCGCTATGCCGTCAAGCTGACCGAGGCACCCGCCTCGGTCGGCCGGGCGGATATCGAGGCGATGCGCGCCGCCGGCTTCGACGACGGAGAGATTCTGGAGATCAACCAGGTGGTCGCCTATTTCGCCTACGCCAACCGCACCGTGCTCGGCCTCGGCATCAATACGGAAGGCGACATCCTCGGCCTCTCACCGGGCAAGACGGAAGACCCCGACGACTGGTCGCACAGCTGAAGATCCGAGCTGCCGGGTCGGCGAAACGAGGCGTCTCACTTCTCAGCTGATACCGAGACGCCTGAGGAATGCCATGGGCGCGCGGCGGCGGATTTCTTCTCCCGCCTCCCTGCCGATCGCCTTCGCGTCCGCGGGATCGCCTGCACCGGAGGTCTCGTAGAATTCTGCGCCGTCTTCGGAGAGGATTGCGCCGTCGAAGACGAGTTGTCCTCCCTCGATCCGCGCGTGGCCGGCGATCGGCGTGCGGCACGAGCCGTCGAGGGCGGCGAGGAAGGCACGCTCGCAGGCGAGCGCTGTCGCCGCTGCCGGATCGTCGATCGCCGCGAGCAAGTCCCGGATTTTGGCATCGGCCGCGCGGCATTCGATCGCGATGATGCCCTGGCCGCAGGCCGGCGGGAACGTCTCCAACGGCAGAAGTGCCGTGATGTGACTTTCGAGGCCGAGCCGGTTCAGCCCGGCGGCGGCAAGGAGCGTCGCGTCGAAATCGCCGGCTTCCACGCGGCGCAGCCGCGTCGGCACGTTGCCGCGGAGAAGCGCGGTCTCGATATCCGGCCGCGCGCGCTTCAGAAGCGCCGATCGGCGGAGCGATGCCGTTCCGACACGCGCGCCTTTGGGCAAAGTGTCGAGCGAGTTCGCACCCCTCGCGATCAGCGCGTCGCGCACGTCCTCGCGCGGGAGCGTGGCACCGACGATCAATCCGTCGGGTAAGAACGTCTCCATGTCCTTTGCTGAATGGACGGCGATCGAAATGCTCTCCGAGAGAAGCGCCGCCTCGATCTCCTTGGTGAAAAGCCCTTTGCCGCCGGCCTCGGCGAGTGGGCGGTCCCTGACCACGTCGCCTGAGGTCTTGATGGTCACGATCTCGACGGAGTCCGGCCGCAGCCGGTGCGCGGCGACCAAGCCGTCACGTACGGCGTTCGCTTGCCAGAGCGCGAGCCTGCTGCCGCGCGTGCCGATACGCACCGACGCCGTTGCGGTCATTCGTTCGATCCCGGGGCGCTGCGAGCCGTCTTCGGCTCCTTGAATGCGAGCCCTAGCCCCTGAAGGTTGGGGCCGCAACGGCGCGAGCCGGGCCGCCGTTCGAGAGCGGTAACGAACGGTTCACCAGGAATTTGGAGAGTTTTAATCGATGGTGTTGGGATTTGGCAGAATTCATCTGTTTCAACCTATGAGTTGTCCCTGTCGTCCCGTCTCGGGATCTATGTATGGAGAAGGTGTGGCGATGCGGCTTGCGAGCTTGTTTGGTCTAGGGCGACGCGCGGCCCGCCGGGAATCGGCGGAGACTCCTCAGACGGGGCGCGACGATGCGCGATTCGGTCGGCGCGCGGCGCGGCCGCAAGCGGATTTCGTGCCCCCGCAACGAAACGCGCCGGCTGGTGAGCACCGCGCGCCCCGCATGCTAAGCCCACCGCTCGCTGAGTGACACTGCGGCGACAGACTCACATCGACGCCAAAAGACCGCCGTCGACGTAGATCGTCTGCCCATTCATGAAATCGGAGGCGGCGGAGGAAAGGAAGATTGCCGTCCCGATCAGCTCCGCCGGCTCGCCCCAGCGCGCGGCCGGCGTGCGCGCCGCCACCCATTCGTTGAACTTTTCGTCCGTCCAAAGCGCTCGGTTCAGCTCGGTGCGGAAGTAGCCGGGACCGATCGCGTTCGTCTGGATGTTGTGCCCGGCCCATTCGACGCACATCGTCTTGGTCAGCTGGCGCACGCCGCCCTTCGCTGCGGTGTAGGGGCCGATCGTCGGCCGCGCCACCTCGCTTGCGAGCGAGGCGATGTTGACGATCTTGCCGCGCCTGCGCTCCACCATCTTGCGCGCGACCGTACGCCCGACGATGAAGAGGCTCGTCAAATTGGTTTTGATCACTTTCTCGAAGTTCTCCTCACTCATCTCAAGAAGCGGCTGCCGCCACTGAATGCCGGCATTGTTGACCAGGATGTCGATCGGACCGACATCGCGCTCGATCCCGGCCACCGCCTCGACAACGGCCGGCTCGTCGGTCACGTCGAAGCTGCGGCCGATCGCATTCAGACCGCGTGCCCTTAACGCCGCCACCGTTGCGTCGAGCCGCTCCTTGTTGCGGCCATTGACGACGACCGTCGCGCCGGCGTCGGCAAGCCCGCCGGCGATCGCCTGGCCAAGCCCTGAGGTCGAGCCTGTCACCAGTGCGACCTTTCCGGTCAGATCGAACAAAGATGTGCTCATGTCGTTGATGCGCCTCCGGTCACGTAAGGGGCGCAACAAATGCACGAAACGTGACGAGGCTCAAACAGGCGTCTGTTTGGATGCGGGCTTTTCGGGAAAGGCGCAATGCGGCGTCATACCATGAACTGCCCACCGTTCACGTGTATCGCCTGACCGGTGACGTAGCCGCTCATTCTGTCGGAGGCGAGGTAAAGGAATGCGCCGGCGCAATCCTCGGCGACGCCGAGGCGGCCCATCGGGATCGTCTGGCGCATCGCCTCTTTCCGCTCCGGCGGTGTCGCAGCGTGGAACGGCGTATCGATCACCCCAGGGGCGACGGCGTTGACACGTATTTTCTTGGCCGCAAAAAGCCCTGCGAGGTGCTTGGTCAGATTGTGGACGAAGGCCTTGGAAGCGCCGTAGACAGAAGCGCCGGGGCCGCCGCCAACGGCGCCCGCGATCGAGCCGACATTGATGATCGACCCGCCGCCCGCTTGCTCGAGGTGAGGGACCGCCGCTTGGCACGCCTCGATCACCGAGCGGACATTGAGGTCGAAGACCTTGTCGACAAAATCGTCGGAAAGCTCTTCGAATGGAGTGCGCCTAACAAGCGAGCCGGCATTGTTGACAAGCACGTCGAGCCCACCGAGTGCTTTCGCCGCTTCCTCAACGACACGCTTTGCCTCGCCTTTACGTGTGAGGTCACCCTTGATCAGATGGCAGGTGCCGCCTGCCGCGCGGATCGCTCCTGCGACACTCTCAGCTTCGTCCTTGCTCTGATTATAATGGAGTGCAACCGCGGCGCCGGCTGCCGCAAATGCCTTGGCGGCGGCTGCGCCTATCCCAGTGCTTGCCCCGGTGACGAGGACGCGTTTTCCGACAATGTCGTCGAGCATATCAAATTCCCACGTGGCTCCAGCGGGGTCCTATCGCCCGGATGCGGCACACAGGCAACCCGCGCTTTTCGGAACTCAGGGCCGGAAGAAAGCGCGGCGGAACGCGGCGAGGGGACCGGATCGGCGCGTTGCCGCGTTGGCGTGCGCTGTCTCGGAAGAGGCCTGATCGTCGGCGCCGTCGACGGGCTGCGTCGCGGCGCGCTCCGACAAGAGGTTACCGATCTCAGCATCGATCTCGGATCCGAGATCGTCCTCGATCGATTGCGCGAGGACCGGAGGAGGCGGCTTGGCGTGCTCGCCGTTTGCGCCATTGACGGGGGCAGCGCTGATTGCGGCTGCGGCGCGCGGTGCCGGGTCATCGGGCCAGGCGGCCGGCATCGGGGCGCTCTTGATCATGCCCACCATGTTGGCGGCACGCACGATCGCAGCGCTGATCATTTCCCCAGACATACCAAGCTCTGGATATTTTTGTGCAAGCATCAGCCCGCGCGCCGCCGTGTCGATCGGCTCGCCGCTCACAACCCGCGAAACGACCTGGGAAATCTCAAGCGAGAGTGCCTCCCGCGACATCGCCGGCTCCTCGTCCTCACACCGCTTTTCCACAGCGCATTCAAAAAGCGCAACGAACGCGCGCAGAACTCAAGCGCACCGCACCTGGGCGAGCAGAGCCGCGGAGGCGGACGTTCATCCGCGCCGCAAGGTCTCTCAGATCTCGCCCCACACCTCCTTGGCGATGGTAACGATAAGCTCGAGCTTTTTCCATTGCGCCGCCTCGGTCAGCACGTTGCCTTCCTCGGTCGAGGCAAAGCCGCATTGCGGGCTCAAACAGAACTGTTCCAGCGGCGCAAACGCAGCCGCCTCCTCGATCCGCCGCTCGATTGCGGCCCTGTCTTCAAGATCGCCCGTCTTGGAGGTGACGAGGCCAAGCACCACGCGCTTCTTGCCCTTCGGGAGATAGCGGAGCGGTTCGAAGCCGCCGGCGCGGTCGGTGTCGTATTCGAGGAAATAGCCGTCGTAGTCGGTGTCGCCGAGCAGAAGCTCCGCGACAGGCTCATAGCCACCCTCGGAAATCCATGTGGAGCGGAAATTTCCGCGGCAGACATGCGTGGTCATTGTCAGGTCGGCTGGGCGACCCTTGATCGCGTGGTTGATCATGTCGCGATAGACGCCAGGGAGCGTGTCGGGGTCCTCGCCACGGTCGCGCACGCTCTGCCGCTCCTTCTCGGAGCAGAGGTAGGCCCAAACCGTGTCGTCCAGTTGAAGGTAGCGGCAGCCGACCTCGTAGAATGCGAGGATCGCCTTCCGATAAGCCTCCGCCGTGTCGGCGTAGAAGGACTCCATGTCGGGGTAGACGCTTTTGTCGATCGCCCGCCTTCCGCCGCGAAAATGCAGCACGGAGGGGGAGGGGATCGTCATTTTCGGCACGATCTTCGCGACCGATTTCAGGAAGCGGAAATGCTGCAGCATCGGGTGGTCGGGCGGAAAGCCGACCTTGCCGCTGACCTTCAGCGTCTGCGCTTTTGTCTGCACGCCCTGGAACTGGATGCCATGGTCTGCCTCGACGACATCGACGCCGTCGAGCGCGCCGAGAAAGTCGAAATGCCACCAGGAGCGGCGGAACTCGCCGTCGGTCACCGCTTTCAGCCCGACGGCCTCCTGCTTTGCGACCACTTCGCGGATCAAACGGTCCTCAATGGCGCGAAGCTCCGACGCGCCGATTCTTTCCTCTGCCCTCGCAGCACGCGCCTCTTTGAGCTCCGTCGGACGCAACAGACTTCCTACCTCGTCGGCGCGAAACGGCGCTCTGCTCGGCATTATGATTCCTCCGGTGTTCCTGATCGGGGGCACCATGGCGCGACAGGCTGCGTTGCTCAAGCGAAGGAAATGCGGCGCCGCCGCGGCTATTCGGTGCCGCGCAGCGCGCTCTCAAGGCGGAAGAGCACGCGCGTTCCGCGAAAGCTGGTGCCGGTCAGCGTCATCGTGTCGTTGTCGATCGTTGCCTGGTAAAGTTCTGAGCCGATCGTGAAGACGACTTCCGAGCCCGTCGCTTCCTTCACGAGGAAGCGGTCCCAGGCGAAGGGGCGGGCGGCGTCGACGCTTGCCTGGGCGCGTCTTGCGTCAATCCGCAGCACGAAATCGCCGCCGCGCCATTCCCCGTCGAGTTGTTCGGCGGCTTCAGAGAACGCCGACGCAAATCCCGACGAAGCGAGGCCAGTGAAGAACACAAGAGTAAGGAGAACCGACCGGAATCGCATTTCGATCTCGCTACGGGGGCCGTCATTCTACCGACTTCTTTCGCCCATAGCTAACATCGGATGGGCGCGTTCGTGATCGGCGCCGGCTTCGCTCGGCGCCATCTCAACCGCGGCGCGACACACAATCCCACTTGTGCCGCATTGTCGGTCGAGTGATGATTGCGGGCGACGGATGGGGACTAGATTTCACGCGATCGGCGCCAGGGAGACTGCAAGATGAGCAACCTCAATCTCGGGATCGAGATTCGGGATTTCGATCTCGAACGCATGGGATTCTCGCTGTCGGTGCTTGACGATAGCAAGAAGCGGCAGGCGTCGGAGGCCTATCTCCGGATGACGCTCTTGGAACTCCATGCCTTCCTGAATGCCCTCAGGGCGGCGGAAGACCAAATCGCGCTGACCACCTACGATTCGAGCGGCGTCAATAAACTGCCGCCGCTGAAGGGTCTCGCCGCCGGGCGCGAGGTTGAGCCCGCCGAGCGGCGCGGCGACAAGCGGGCGGCTGCCGCAGAATAGGCGGTTCAGGAGATTCGGGCGAAGCGCATCTGATGCACTAGCGCCGTCGGGATCTACGTGCCCGGTGCCGTGGCGCCGCGCGTCGACGGGTCGACGACGGCCCCCCAGAGCGCTACGGAGAGGCAGGCGAGAACGATCAGCCCGAGCGCAAACCGCAAGCTCGCAAGGTCTGCCACGAAGCCGATGAAGGGCGGGCCGACGACGAAGCCCGAATAGCCGATGGTCGCGACAGCGGCGATGTTACCCGCTGCGCTGTGGCCCGGGATGCGCCCGGCGGCGCCGAAGAAGACCGGAACGAGGTTCGCCAAGCCAAGCCCGACCAGCGCGAAACCGGCAACCGCGAGCAGCGGAAACGGCGAGACCAGCGCAACGATCAGCCCGGCGGCGGCGAGGAGCGCGCTCCCGCGCACCAGTTCGGCTGCGCCGAAGCGGCCGCGAAGCCAATCGCCGGAGAAACGGCTCGCCGCCATCGACGCCGCGTAGGCGGCGAAGCCGGTGGCGGCAAGCCCGGCGCCGAGCTTGAGGCTGCCCTTCAGATGCAGCGCCGCCCAGTCGATGACCGCGCCCTCGCTGCTCATAGTGAGGAAACACAGGACGCCGAGCCCGAGTGTCGCGCGGCTCGGCCAGGCGAGCGCTGTGCCCTGGACGCCGCCATCGGCCACTGCCGGCAGCAGGAAGAAGAGGGCGACTGCGGCAAGCGCTATCCCGGCGGCAACCGTCGTTCCCGCCTCGGCAAGTGGGGAGAGTGCCGGAAGGAGGAGCGCGGCGATGCCCGAGCCGACGAGCCCGCCGAGGCTCCACATACCGTGGAAGGACGACATGACAGGCCGCTTGAGCCGCCGTTCGACCGCCACCGCGTGCGCGTTCATCGCCACATCCATGATGCCGTTCGTCGCGCCGAACACGAAAAGCGCCGCCGCCAGAGTTAACGGCCCGGACGCCAGGATCGGCAGCAGGAACGCGGCGAAAAGCGCCAGCGTCGCGACGCGTGTGACGAGCGCGCTGCCGAAGCGGGCGACGGTCGGACCGGTCACCGGCATAGCCAAGAGCGCGCCGAGCGCCATGGAGAAGAGCGCGAGCCCGAGCGTCGAATGGCTGATCGCCAGGCGCTCCTCCACGAGCGGAATGTGCGCTGCCCAGGTGCCCATGATGATGCCGTTCGCGAGAAAGACAGCAGCCACCGCAAAGCGCGCGCGGCGCACGGGGGAGAGATCAGGCATTCGCTTCCCGGAAGAGCTTTTCGGCAGGATGACGAGAGGCGGAGCTTTGCCCGGCTTTCCGGCTTCGATCAACTGGCGGTCGGCTCACTGGTTCGCTCGGCGTTGTCGCTGGCTTGTTCAAGGTTTCGCCGCAAACATTCGTCGGCAGCTTCGATTTGTTAATTCCACCAAGCGCCGAGACAGCGGCCGAAAAGGATCAAAACGCGTGATTGACGGCTTTCGTTTAGTAAGAGATGTTAGACAATTCTTTAGGCTTTAAACTGTTAACCATCTTCGTAAAGTATAAAGTTCATCTTTTTACATATGTGCTTAGGGCGAAAAGGTTTGCCTGAGGCTGCCCTATGTTCCGCTTTCTCTGCGATGCCGTACGCCGGTTGAGGCGCGACGAGCGGGGGAATGTCTTCGTTATCTTCGGAGCTTCGGCGATACCGCTCATGCTCATCATGGGCGGGGCGGTCGATCTCGCGCGTTACGAGCGCTACAAGACGGAGCTTTCGAACGCCGTCGATTCAGCCGCACTGGCGCTTGCCAAGCAGCACGACGACTACACGGCCGCCCAGGCGACAACTTTCGTCAACAACTACCTATCGGCCTTCAACGTCGCCGACAGCCAGTTCACTGTTTCAAACGTTACCGTCACCAAGATCACCAACGGCTTCCATGTTACCGCCAACGGCAGCATGAAGACGATCTTCTTGCCGCTTGGTAAGCTCACGAAGTCGGGCGGCGGCCTCTCCACAATGGCGACTGATATCGTCGCCGAGGTCGTGAACGCGTCCAACCGAGTCGAGCTGGCGCTGGTTTTCGACAATACCGGGTCGATGACCGATTCTGCGGGCTCAAACCCTTGCGCGTCCGGCAGCGATCGGATGTCTGGGCTTAAGTGCGCTGCCACTACGTTGGTCAACTACCTGATGGATCAGATGAACACGACCGGCGATCCGCAGCTGAAGATTGCGCTCGTGCCCTTCGAAGGCGCCGTGAACGTCGGTGTCGACACGTCGAGCCCGCCCTCGTGGATCGACTGGTCGAACCAAGGAAACGCCTTCTACGCCGGTCTGAATTTCGAGAAGTTCAACTTCTCGAACAACACGACCGGCTGCACGTCCGGGTCGAACTGCAAATATATCGGCCCCAAGTGGATGTACGGCAAGCTCGGCATCTCCTGGGCGGGCTGCGTGGAGATGCGTGCTGAGCCATACGACACCCTAGATACCCCTCCCGACACGAGCAATCCGGACACGCTGTTCGTCCCGATGTTCTGGCCCGACGAGCCCGACTCGACTAGCGACTGGAACAACTACCTGAGTGATGGAGTCAGCGGCAGTTTCTCGGCGCGGCAAGCGAGCCTGACCAAATACAACAAGTCCAGTTCTTCGCAGGTGTCGTGGCAATCGGGCAAAAAGGACACCTCGTATCAGTACACTTACGGCCCGAACCGCGGCTGTCCGCGGCCGATAACCCCGCTGACAACGAGCAAGACGGACATCAGCAACGCGATCAGCGCCATGCAGCCGCAAGGCGCGACGGGAACGTTCATTCCTGCCGGCCTGGTATGGGGTTGGCACGTTCTCTCGCATGATGAGCCTTTTACCGAAGGCGTCGGCCCGAGCGACCAGTACTACGACAAGACGGTGAAAGCGCTGATCCTGCTCTCCGACGGCGCCAACTCCCCGTCGATCTCGGTTACGAACAGCAACTATCCGGGGGACGACAATAAATCGACCTATTCAGCCTTCGGATATCCGGCGCTACGCGGCAACCGCGTCGTGAGCGGGCAACATTATTACTATCGGCTGCAAAACGTGAACGTCGATTCAATCCCAACCGACTCCCGGGCTACCGATGTCCTCAACAGCAAGACCACGACGCTCTGTACCAATGCCAAGAATGCCGGGATCCGGCTCTACACGATCACGTTCGGGCCGATCGACACCACCGCCGAGAACCTGATGCGCGACTGCGCTTCGGCGGATACGGACGGTACGAAGCTCTATTTCAATGCGCCGGACAGCCAGGAGCTGAGCAACATCTTCCACAAGATCGGAGACGATCTGAACGACATTCACCTGTCGATGTAGCAAGCGCAAAAGGTCTGTGACGCTACGCGGACTCGGTTGAGGCAGGAAAGATCACTCCTGCGCAATTGCACAATCTTCGGTAATTGTCGTGTAGGATTGACGCGGCATACTTCCGGCCTGGGCTGGGAGTTGCGTCATGCGTTCAATTGCATTGGCCGCGCTCGTCTTCGTGCTGGCGACGACGGGCGCATCTGCGGGGGTGGTCGCCCGCATTGATATCTCAAAGCAGACGATGACGGTCGTTGAGGACGGGAACGTGCTCTATTCGTGGGCGGTGTCCACCGCGCGAAGCGGCTATCGCACGCCGCGCGGGAGCTACAGGCCGATCCGCATGCACAAGATGTGGTATTCCCGTAAGTACGAAATGTCGCCGATGCCGTATTCGATCTTTTTCACCGGCGGTTATGCGATCCACGGCACACCGTACGTGCGCAACCTCGGGCGGCCGGCGTCGCACGGTTGCGTGCGGTTGCATCCGGACAACGCGCGCATCCTCTTCCAGCTGGTAAAGGAACACGGCGCGCAGAACACGCAGATCGTCGTCGTCAACTGAACCCCGGGCCCTCGCGGCGCGACCCAAGGCGCGAGGAGAAACGGCGGCAGCGTGGCGGAACTCTCCGGGTTTGAGCGTGGGGCCGGCGGCGCCCCGGTCGTGTTGCTGCACGGCTTCGGGCTCAGTCATCGGGCTTGGGCCGACGTCCTTAAGCGGATCGATCCCGCGCGCTATCTGATCGCTTTCGACCTTCCCGGCCACGCCGGGTCGCGCGGCGTCCCGCACGGAAGTGCTGCGGTCGCGGCGAAGGCCGTGCTCGCTGAGCTGGAGCGCCGCGGAATCGCGCAGGCGCATCTCGTCGGCCACTCGATGGGCGGTGCGGTCGCGGCGTTGGTCGCGCTGCGCGAGCCTTCCCGAACGGCCTCGTTGACGCTGCTTTCGCCCGGAGGCTTTGGCGCCGAGATTAACGCGTCGTTGCTCCGCCGTTACGCGGTCGCAGTCGAGGAAGCCGAGATCGCGGCAATCCTTCCTCCATTCTTCTCGGAAGGGCATCGGCCACCCGTCGGGCTCGCCGCGTCGATCGCCAAGGAGCGCCGCATCGAAGGCGCGACCGATGCCCTCGTCACGATCGTCGAGACGTTCTTCGACGGCGCGATGCAGAGGCGCCTCCCGCTCTCCGATCTCGCGCGCCTAACAATTCCGAAGACAGTCCTTTGGGGAGAAGAGGACCATGTGCTCCCTGCACGTCAAGCTCGGGAGCTGCCCGACGGCTTTGAAACGCGTGTGCTCGAAGGCGTCGGCCATATGCTCCCCTTCGAGATACCGGACACGATCGCTCGATCGATCGTCGCGCTAAGCCGCTAGCGCACGCGCACGATCACTGCACCGGTCGCAGCCGCGAGCGCACTCGGGTCGATCTCGAACACCGCTTGTGGCGCTCCGGCCGCCGCCCAGACGGTCTCGAAGGCCAGGAGATCGGTGTCCATGAACGTCGCAAGCGGCGACAGCGATCCGAGCGGCGCGACTCCGCCGATCGCAAATCCGGTCAGTTCGCGCACCTGATCCGCGTCGATCCGCTTCAGAGCTTCGCCAACCACCGCCTTCATCGCCTTTTCGTCGACCCGGTTCTGGCCGGAGACAAGGATCAGCACCGGTTCGCCGCTCTCCGCTTTCTGGAAGATCAGGGATTTCACGATCTGTGCGACCGACGTGCCGCAAGCCGCCGCCGCCTCCGCGGCAGTGCGCGTGCTCTGCGGCATTTCGCGGATCTCGATGGCAAGGCCTGCCGCCGCCGCAGCATCCCGCACCCGGTCCGTGCTTCTGACGCGTTCCGCCATTCCTCTCCCCAACGCCCCTGGGACGAAAGGGCCCTCGCGGCAGGCCCTTTGAACCTGCTAGTCTCAATTTCGCGAGGGTGAAATAGCAGGGCGTCATGGTCGAAGGTAGGCCCAGGCGATCGGGAGAGCTTAGGCGCGCAATCCGCGAGGTGCGCATTGCGCACTCCGAGCGGAACGACGTGGTGGTCGAGCTCCGTGAGGCCGAGATCGCGCGCCTTGAGCTTCTCGGCGAGGCGCTCGAAGGCGTCGTTGCGGATCTGCCGCCCGATGGCGACCAGTTCCTCGTCGGCATCCTTCCCGGGCAGCCGCCGCGTTTTTGGGTGGACGCCACGAGCTTCGTCGTCATGGGCCGCGACAAGCGCCATTACCTGTTCCAGAAGGATTCCAGGCTCGGCCGCACGACGCTTGCGGAAAGCACCAATGTCGAGACGATCGCCGACGCGGTGACGCGCTACGTCGCGGAGCGTATCGTGGAGCGTGACCAGGCGATCGAGGGCGACTGGGTGGCGAACGCGGCTCGCTCGCGCCGCGGTCTTCTCGCCGCGCCGCGGCGATCCCCGGGAGACAGCATCTCGCTGATCTGGGTGCTCTGCGGCTTCGGTCTCGGCATGATCGCGGGCATGTTCCTGATCGTCGCGTACGCCTGGGTCATGGTCGATTGATCGAATAGGCAACGCGTGCCGTCTCGGCGATTTCGCCAGCTTCCGTGTACCCGCGCTGAATCACGGTCAGCGCGTAACCAGCGCCGTCTTCGGAGATTTCGTGGATCGCGTAGCCGCCCGCGCGCAGGCCGGCGCTCGGCGCGGCACCCGCCGCCGGCACGCCCACGACCGGCACGAGCCCGTTCGCCCCCTTGATCGTCGTTATCATGCGCATGTGGTCGTGCCCGTGCAGGATCAGTTCGGCGCCTGAGCGCTCGATCGCGCGACGGAAGCGGCGGCCGTCGGTGAGCTTTCGCCATTGATCGCGTCGGTCGACGAGTTTTGGGGGGTGGTGGATCAGGACGACGCGGAAGAGACCTTCGACGCGTGCTTCGTCGAGTAGCCGGCGGAGCCGCTTCGTCTGCTCGCCGCCGACGCGGCCGGTCGCCATGAAGGGCGCGGAGGCAACCGCCGAGGAGACGCCGATCAGCGCGACGCCATCCTTGCGGCGCATGAAGGGGAAGAGGGTGTGGCCGACGAACTCCGCATCGTCTGCGAGCATCCACGGCGCCCAAAGCTCGCGGTAGCGGCGATGCGCACCGGGCACGTAGGCGTCGTGGTTGCCGGGAACGGCGGTCACCTTGTCGGGAGGCCCAAGCTCTTCCAGCCAGGCTCTGGCGTTCTCGAACTCCTCGCGCCGCGCGATGTTGGTGAGGTCGCCGGTGACGGCAATATGGTCGGGCTTGTGCGCCTTAAGGTCGGCGACCAGGCGGTCGAGCGTGCCCGACGTCAGTACATGCGCCCGGCTGCGGCGCCAGTTCGCGTAACCGATGACGCGCTTCGAAACGAAGTCCTTCAGTCGGAGGCTCGGGACGCCGCCGAGGTGGAGGTCGGAGAGATGGCCTAGGCGGAACATGGCATCGGCTTAGCGTCGCGGCTGCGGCAGTCGATCGTCCGCGCTTTGGTTCCGGCCGCCCTTGCGGCGTGGTAGTCCGCTTCGGGAATGGCACTCAAGCCGCATCATCGCTTTTGGCAACGCGGGTATCTCGCCTTCGGTCGACTCGTGCGCGGCATGACGTTCGGCGTCCGCGCCGTGCTCGTCAAGGACGGCTCTGTCCTGCTGGTGAAGCACTCCTATGTTCCGGGCTGGTATTTTCCGGGCGGCGGCGTGGAGGCGGGTGAGAGCGTCGTCGACGCGCTCCACCGCGAGGTGCGCGAGGAAACCGGCGCGAGGCTCACCGCGCCCGCCACGCTTTTCGGTATCTACCGCAACGTCCATGCCGATGCCCGCGACCATGTCGCGCTCTTCGTGTGCCGCGACTTTGTCCGCGACGCGGAGGCGGCGACGCTTCCGAATGACGAGATCGTCGCCTGCGAGTGGTTTCCCGTGGACCGACTTCCGCCCGACGTCAGTCCCGGCACGGCGGCGCGGCTCCGTGAGCTGTTCGGCCGCACGCCGCCGACCCCCGATTGGTAGGCTCTCAGCGCACAGGGATGTTCGTCCCGCGGAAGCGGTCGCGGTCGTGCGGAGCATCGATGATCATGAGCGGGCCGAGCGGCACGATGCGGGTCGGATTGATGCGCTCGTGGCTGTAATAATAGTGCTGCTTGATGTGCTCGATATCGACCGTCTCCTTCACACCCGGCATCTGGAAGAGGTCGCGAACGTAGCCTGAAAGGTTCGGGTAATCGGCGATTCGTCGCCGATTGCACTTGAAGTGCCCGTAGTAGACGGCGTCGAAGCGGATCAGCGTGGTGAAGAACCGCCAGTCGGCCTCGGTCAGTGGATCGCCGAGCAGGAAGCGCTGCCCGTCGAGCCGCTGGTCGAGTTCGTCGAGCGTGTTGAAGAGGGCACGGAAGGCCTCCTCATAAGCCTCTTGGCTCGGCGCGAACCCGGCCTTGTAGACACCCTCGTTGACGTTCTCGAAGACGACGGCGTTGATGGCGTCGATCTCAAGGCGGAGCGGCTCGGGATAGAAATCGAGTGACGTGTCGGCGAAGGCATCGAACGCGCTGTTCAGCATGCGGATGATGTCCGCCGATTCATTCGAAACGATCGTCTCGCGCTGCTTGTCCCAAAGGATGGGCACGGAGGCGCGGCCGCTATAGGTCGGGTTCGCAGCGACATAGAACTCGTAGAGCCGCTTCCTGCCGTAGAGCTGGTCGGGCCAGGTTTCATTGAATTCCCACCCTTCGCGCAGCGCGTGCGGCTCGACGATCGAAATGCCGATCGCCTCGGTGAGCTTCTTCAGCTTGCGGAAGATGATGGTCCGATGCGCCCACGGACAGGCGAGCGAGACGTAGAGGTGGTAGCGGCCTGACTCCGCTTTGAAGCCGCCCTCGCCGGTCGGCCCGGGCGCGCCATCCGCCGTCACCCAGCTGCGGAACTGGGTTGGCGCGTGCGCAAAGCGCGCGCCGGCGCTGCGCCGGTCCATGCGCGGATCCCATTTGCCGTCGATGAGCCTGCCCATGCGAGACTCCTAATTAGCGCACTCCGAGCGCACTGAAATGCCCTCTTGGGGCCGGCAGCACAAGGCTTGCGACGCGTACCGGCGGGCGGCTTTCGGGAACCTTCTTGCTTGCCTAAGGATTTCCACCGTGATAGGCGCGCCCGCCATGACGAGAAGCGTGAGCAGATTCTTGCGACGACGGCCGACGATCGCGCGCCCGACGAAGCGCGCGCCGATCACGCCGCGCTGACGCGCCTTCTTCCGGCGCTCCGCGGCTTCTTTCAAGAAAACTCCGCGGATCCGCCATGAACCCGAACACGATCACCCGCCTGGAGCGGCCAAGCGACGCCGCTGCCATCGATGCCCTGCAGCACGCCGCCTTCGGTCCCGGTGCTTATGCGCGCGCCGCTTTTCGCGTGCGCGAAGAGGCGCCGCACGATCCGACGCTTTCCTTTCTGACGGAGACTGACGGCGCACTGATCGGCTCGGTGCGCATGACGCCGATCCGCGTCGGCGAGGCGATGGGGCTGCTTCTCGGCCCGCTCGTCGTAGACCCGCCGCACAAAGGCCAGGGCTACGGCAAGGCGCTGATGCGGCACGTGATGGAGGAGGCGCGCAAGGCCGGCTGGCCGTTCGTGATCCTGGTTGGCGACCAGCCCTATTATTGGCCCTTCGGCTTTCGCCCGTTGCCGCCGAACTGCGTTGCGATGCCGGGTCCGGTCGATCCGGCGCGGCTCCTCGCCGCCGAACTCGTTCCGGGCGCTGCGGAGGGGCTCGAAGGCATGGTGAAGGGCGTTGCCAAGCACGCGGCGCTGCCAGCGAAGCAGGAGCTCTCCGTGCGCATCGGCTGAGAGGACGCTAACGCGCCTCGCGATACCAGAGCGCGGCGAAGCCGCCGACGAGGAGCGCGAGCCCGAGCAGCCCGCCGAAGAGCGGCAGCTGGTCGATGCTTCGAAGCACGGTCGCTTCGGAGCGGCGGAGGCCGATCCAGTCGCGGCCGGAAGCCGGTGCGCGCGACGACACGGCGGAGATGCGCGGGATCGAGACGCCGGCGCCGGCTCCGCTTCCGATGCGGCGCACCGAGCCGCCGGTCGCATCGGCGATCGGCTGCAGCCGCTGCGTCGTCGAGATCACGTCCTGAAATTCTTCTGGGTTGGCGGGGCCGATATGGGCGAGCGCGGTGAGGGTCCCGTCTTCGGCGCGGTGCAGGCCGAGAGGCGCATTCTCGATCACGCCGCGCCAGAGCCCCGGCTCGGCCTGCTTGAGCGTCAGCGGTTCGTTCTCGCCGGTCGGCGACTTGACCGTGACGTGCGGCATGGCTTCCGACAAGGTCTGTCGCTCAACGACGAGATCGCGGCCTTCCGCGTGGGCAGTCAGCGCCTCCTCCTCAAGTTCCGGCTCGCGCATCAGCCAATGAATCAAGCGGCGAAGCAGCGCCGCGTGTGGGCCGCCTCCCTCGTAGCCGCGCGCCCAAAGCCAGGCATGGTCGGAGAGGAGCATCGCGACACGGCCTTCGCCCTCGTGAGCGAGCACGAGGAGCGGCCGGTCGTCGGGCCCCGTCATGGTGATGTCGCCGGCGATCGCGTCGGTGTCGACCAGCCGGAACCACTCGCTCCAGGCCGGCGGATCGCTCGCCGCGCCGGGGAGGTCGCGGGTGACGGGATGGCGCATGCCGACCGCGCTGATCTTGGCGCGATAAGGCTCCTCGATGATCTGGCCGGTCGGGACCGCGGGAAGCACCGGCCCAAGCGGCGTGCGATAAAGGCTGCCGGAGGCGGCGTAGTCTGGGCCGGCCGCAACGAGTACCGCGCCGCCCTCGCGCACGTAGCGGGCGAGGTTGTCGTAGTAGACGATCGGCAGCACGCCGCGACTTTGATAGCGGTCGAAGATGATCAGGTCGAACTGACTGATCTTCTCCTCGAAGAGCTCGCGCGTCGGGAAAGCGATCAGCGAAAGCTCGTTGATCGGCGTGCCGTCCTGCTTTTCCGGCGGCCGCAAAATGGTGAAGTGCACGAGGTCGACGGCAGCGTCCGACTTCAACACGTTGCGCCACGTGCGCTCGCCGGCATGCGGCTCGCCGGAGACGAGGAGCACGCGCAGGTGCTCGCGCACCACGTCGATCTCCGCGACCGCGACGTTGTTTTCGAGCGCCAGCTCGTTCTTGCCCGGCTCCACGCCAAGTTCGACGATGGTGCGGCCGGCGTGGCTCAGCGGCAGGTCGATCACGTGCTGGTCGCCGACGGTGACGGAGTCGCTCGCCACCTCGGTGCCGTCGACGCTGAGATGCACGGTGACGGCCGTTCCCGGTGCGAGGTCGGGGTCGAGCACGCGATACTGAATGCTCTGCGGCTCGCCGAGGATGGCGAAGCGCGGCGCGCGGTCGAGCACGACGCGGCGATCGTGCTCACCGGCTTCGCCGGTGATCAGCGCATGGATCGGCGCGTTGAAGCCGAGAGCGGCGGCGCTTTGCGGCACGTCGTTGACGATGCCGTCGGTGACGAGAACCGCGCCTGCGATCTGTGAAGGCGGCACGTCGTCGACAAGCTTGGTCAGTTCGGAGAAAAGCGCCGTTCCGTCGCCGTCGGGGCGGTCGGCCGCATGCACCTCGCGCACTTCGAAGCCGCCGAGCGCGTTGAGCCGCGCCTTCAAGGCGTCGACGGCGGCCTGTGTCTGCGCGGCGCGATTGCCAAGGCGTTGGCTGGCGCTGTCGTCGACGACGAGCGCGACGATTCCCGGAAGCGGGTCGCGTTCCTCGCGCTTCAAGACCGGGTTGACGAGCGCCAGCACGAGAAGCGCGGAGGCGAGCGCACGCAGCCATGCGCCGCGCACTCGCTGCCAGGCAAGGAGCGCGAGCACGACGACGAAGAGGCCGCCGAGCGTCGCGACGAGCGGCAGCGGCAGCAGTGGATCGAAGGCGAGGGCGAGCCGGGTCATGTCTTCCGCCGCCTCACTGCCCGAGCCGCTCGAGCAACGCCGGGACGTGCACTTGGTCGGCTTTGTAGTTGCCGGTCAGCGCATACATCACGATGTTGACGCCGGCGCGGAAGGCAAGCTCGCGCTGGCGCGGATCGGACGGCACCGTGGGGTAAAGCCAGAGCCCGTTCTCGTCGATCGCCCAGGCCGCGGCGAGGTCGTTGCCGGTGATAAGGATCGGCGAAACGCCGTCGCCGCCGCGCGCGGGGCGATTCTTGTCATTGGGCTCGTCGGTAAGGCTCTCCACCCAAAGCTCGGAGTTCGCCCAGCGACCGGGGAATTCCGTCAGGAGATAGAACGCCTTCGTCAAGACGTGGTCGGGCGGTACCGGTTCGAGCGGCGGCACGTCGACGAAAGCAAGGATCTCACGGAGCTTCAGCGCTTCCGGCGTGTCGGCGCCGCTCGCGCTGAAGCCGCCGGCGTCGCGCGTGTCGAAGAGAATGGTGCCGCCGTTCTTCATGAAGGTGTCGACCTTCGCCATGGTCTCGGCGGAAGGCGTCGGCTGATCGGGATCGATCGGCCAATAGAGGAGCGCGTAAAAGGAAAGCTCGTCCTTTGCGATGTCGACGGCGGCGGGGTCCCCAGGCTCAAGCGCCGTGCGATCGGCAAGATATTTCGAGAGCCCGGTCAGGCCGGCGAGGCTTGTCGCATCGAGCTCGGAATTGCCGGTCTCGACGTAGGCGAGCTGCGTCTTCGTGGTCGCGGCGAGCGCCTTGGCCATCGCGTCGTCTTGGGCGCGCGCTTGGTCAGCGGCAGGAAGCAGCAGTGCGAAGGCAAGCGCCGCGCCGGCGGCGGTTGCGAAGCGGCGCGTAAGACGGCCGGAGAGGAGGAGCACCGCGAGTCCGTCGAGGAGCGCAAGCACTGCCGCGGCGGCGAGCAGCCAGGGCCAGATCGGCGTCGACGGTTGCGGCTCAAGCGACTCGGTGCGGCCGCGCCAGCCGATCGATTGCGGGAGAAGCGGCGCAAGAGCGGATTTCGTATCGACCGCGTTCAACGCCTGCACAGTACCGTTGCGGCCGTAGAGGCCGGGCGGCGTCTCCGCGCTCGGGCTGGCGTCGGCGATGTCGGCGACGAGCGTGGCGCCGGGCGGCGGCGGACCAAGATCGCCGTAACCGTCGAGCACGTCGATCGGCTGCCACGGCGCAGCCGCCTTCGGCGTCGCCGCAGCTTCGGCGGCAGGGTCGGGCGCCGGTTTCGACACCGTTCCGGCCATGTCGACGATCGCGTTCAGCATGTCCACGAAGGCGCCCGAGAGCGGCAGGTTCGACCAGCGCGGATCGGCGGTCACGTGAAAGAGCACGATGCGCCCCTTGCCGCGCGTCGCCGCGGTCACAAGCGGCGTGCCGTCGCGAAGCTCCGCCCACACTTCGGCACTCCTCAGCGCTTCGGGGTCGGCGAGCACCTGCCGGTTCACAAGCACGTCTGTCGGCACCGTGATATGCGCGAAGGGGCCGTTCGCCGGGAAGCTTCCTATCGCCTGCGGCTCCTCCCATGAAAGCGAGCCGCCGAGCGCGCGCTCGCCCTGTCTGAGTCGCACGGGCAGGAGCGCATCGACGGTGGTCGCGGCGAGATTCGGGCTGGCGAAGCGGACGAGCGTGCCGCCGCTTTCGACCCATTTCAAAAGCGCGTCCGAAGTTTCAGGCGCCAGCGTGCCTGTCTCGGTTAAGACGATGACCGAGGCGCCGCGGTCGATCAGCCCGGTCACCGCCTCGCTCGTGCTCGGCGCGTCGGAGGGAAGGATGTCTGAGGTCGGCGCGAGCGCGCGTTCAACGTAGGTGAGCGGTTCAAGCAACGGCTGCGACGCGGCGGTTCCCTCGCCGGCGACGAGCCCGATCGCCTTTCGTTGCCAACGTCCGTCGAGAAGCTGCACAGCGCCGGCGCTCGATTCACCGGTCACAGTGAAGCGGACGAGCGCGTTCCGAATCTCGGCTGGAAGCGCGATCTGGGCAACGCCAATGCCGTCTTTGTCGAGATCGGCGGTGCCCTCGAGGATGCGGCGGCCTTCCTGGTCGAAACCGGCGACCTGGGCGGCGCCGCTGCCGCCGAAGCGGTTGATCGGGACGTGAACGCCGTCGGCGCGGTTTTCCGGCGGCCGCATGACGGTCAACGGGCGCGCCGATTGGAGGATGGTTCCGTCGCCTGCAATCTTCGAAAGCGTCGCCGCGAAAGCGGCGCCACCGCCGTCATCGAGGGCGCCGGCGACCCACACCGCTTCGACGGAGCCAGGCGCGAACGCCTCGCTCAGCCTGTCCGCCAACGCGCGACGGTCCGGCAGGTAAGGCCGCGGGACGATCGCGTCGAGCTGGCGCTTGGCGGCGTCTGCGGTTTCCGCCGCGAGGGTCTCCGCGCGCGGTTCGGCAGCGGCGACGAAAGAGACGGGGCGGCCGTCGCGGTTCGCTTCCTCGATCACCGCCTCGGCGGCGGTGACGCGGGCCGCGAAGTCGGGGGCCGTGTCCCAGCCATTGTCGAGAACGACGAGAAGCGGCCCCGACCCGGTCGTCATTTTCACGTCGGGTCTCAGCACCGGCTCGGAGAGCGCCAGGATCACGAAGGCCACGAGGAGGAGGCGGATGAGGGTCAGCCACCAGGGCGTGCGCGCGGGCGTCCGCTCGCGTTCTTTCAGTTCGAACAGGAGTCGGGTCGGCGGGAAGGCGACAAGCCGCGGGCGCGGCGGCGTCAGCCTCAGGATCAGCCAGACCAGGGGCAGGGCGGCGAGCGCGACCAGCATCCATGGAGCCAGGAAGCCGAGCGAGCCGATCATGCCGCCGGCCGCTCCATCAATGCCCCGGCTTTCGCTGTGCCTCCTGTGAGCCGCGCCTGCAGGAAGAGAAGGCCCTCGGCCGCGGGCCGGTCGGTGTGATGCACGGCGAAGGAGGAGGCGCCCTGACGCGCAAAGCCGCGGATCAGTTCGCGGTGGGCTTCAAGGCGCGCGCGATAGTCGTCGCGGAGGCTCCCGGCGCGCTCGGTCAACCAGGTCATGCCGGTTTCCGGATCGCGGAATTCCAGGCGGCCCTCATAGGGGAACGCCTCTTCGGCGGGGTCGAGGATCTGCAGGATGTGCATGCTCGCGCCGCGGCCAGCAAGCGCGCGAAGACGCTCGCGCGTCACCTCCGCCTCGGCGAGGAAATCGGAGAGCACCACGACATCGGCGGAGCGGCCGACGCGGTCGACGCGCGGCCAGTCCGCGTCGAGGCTCGCATGCGCGAGCGCTTCCGCCAGCCGCTCCGCGGCGTCGCGCCCGATGCGCGGTTCGGCAAGCCCGGGGATGCCGACGCGCTCGCCGCCACGTCCGAGCATGTCGGCGAGCGCCAGCATCAGGATCATCGCGCGGTCGAGCTTCGTGGTTTCCGACAGGCGCGAGCGGAAGTCCATCGACGGCGAGAGGTCGGTCCAAAGCCACACCGTCTGCGAGGCTTCCCATTCGCGTTCGCGGATGAAGAGATGATCGTCGCGGCCCGAGCGACGCCAGTCGATCTGTCGTGCCGATTTGCCGGCGACGTAGGGGCGGAACTGCCAGAAGGTTTCGCCTGGCCCCGGATGCCGGCGGCCGTGCAGGCCGAGGAGAACGTTGGCCGCAATCCGGCGCGCGGCGACCAGGAGGTCGGGCAGTCGCGCAGCCAGCGCTCGCGCGGTCTCGACGCGGGTGCGGACGGCTGCCGGACGGGTGTCGTGCATAGAGCTAGAGAACGGCCTTCGTCGCGCGTTGGATCAGGTCGCGAACGCCGACGCCATCGGCGCGCGCGGCGAAGGTGACCGCCATGCGGTGCTGCAGCACAGGAATTGCGAGCGCCTCCACGTCGTCGAGGGAAGGCGCGTAGCGTTTGTCGAGAAGCGCGCGCGCGCGCACGGTCAGCATCAGCGCCTGGCTCGCGCGCGGTCCCGGTCCCCACGAGATCTGCTCGCCGATCTCGCGCGCCGCCTCGCCCGGCCGGAGCGCGCGCACGAGCTTCAGGATCGCTTCCACCACCGCCTCGCCGACCGGCATGCGGCGTACCAGCCGCTGCGTCTCCATGAGCTCGCTGGCGTTGAGCACGGCGCGCGCCTTCGCTTCCGCGTCGCCGGTCGTCTCGAAGAGCATGCGGCGCTCGGCATCGAGGTTCGGATAGAGGACGTCGATCTGCATCAGGAAGCGGTCGAGCTGCGCCTCGGGGAGGGGATAGGTGCCCTCCTGCTCGATCGGGTTCTGCGTGGCAAGGACGTGGAATGGTTGCGGCAGGTCGTGCCGCTGCCCGGCGATCGTGACGAAGTGCTCTTGCATCGCTTGCAGGAGCGCCGACTGCGTGCGCGGGCTGGCGCGGTTGATCTCGTCGGCCATCAGAAGCTGGGCGAAGACCGGACCTCTGACGAAGCGGAAGCTCCGCCGGTGGTCGGCGCTCTCGTCGAGGATTTCCGAACCGAGGATGTCTGACGGCATCAGGTCCGGCGTGAACTGAATGCGGTTGTCGGTCAGCCCGAGCACCGCGCCCATCGTGTCGACAAGCTTCGTCTTGGCGAGGCCGGGCACGCCGACGAGGAGTCCATGGCCGCCGGAAAGGACGGTCGCAAGAGCAAGTTCGACGACGGTCTCCTGGCCGAAGATCACGTCGGCGATCGCCGCGCGCGCGTCGGCGAGCTTGCCCGCCACGGCCTCCGCCTCCTTGACGATGCTCTCCGGATTGAGGGAGGCGGTGCTCATTGCTGTCATGGTGAGGCATCCATAACTGGGGGTTGGGAAGATGATTCGCTACCCTGTCCGAATTGTGTCAGCCGGCGGGCGGAAGGAAAATAGGTAAAGCAACGCCTCCCAAGGGATTGCGCATGGTCGAGAAGCGAAAACATCAAGACGAAGCCCCGGTCGGATTGCCGTCGGGGTTGGCGAGGCTCGTCGCTGAAGCCGGCAAACGGGCGAAGACTCGCCCTGTCGAGCGCTGGGACCCGCCGTATTGCGGCGAGATCGATCTTCGCGTCGCCTCCGACGGGAGCTGGTTCTATCGCGGCAGCCCCATTCATCGCGAGGCGCTGGTGCGTCTCTTTGCCTCGATTCTCAGGTGTGAGCCGGACGGCCGTCACGTGCTTGTGACCCCCGTTGAAAAGGTCGGTATTGCGGTCGAGGACGCGCCGTTCTTGGCGGTCGAAGTCATGGCAGAAGGAGAGGGCGCCGGGCAGCGGCTCACCTTCCGCACCAATGTCGGCGACATCGTTGCCGCGGGGGCGGAACATATGCTGCGCTTCACGCAAGAAGAGGCGACCGATGGGCTGAAGCCTTATCTCACCGTGCGCGGGAGACTTGAGGCGCTTGCCACACGCGCCGTCGCGTTCGAGCTCGTCGCGCTCGCCGAGGAGCGTGCCGGGCAACTCGGCGTTTGGTCTGGCGACACGTTTTTTGCCTTCCCTGGCTCCGGACGTGGTTGAGCCGCTTCCTTTCTCGGCGGAGGATTTTCGCCGCCGCGTCGCCGAGCGGCTTTCGCGCGAGCCTGAGCCGCATGTCGGCGACCATGTCTTCAATCCGGAGATCGCCGACGACCTCCTGAACATCGAGCGGCGGCCGGCGGCGGTGCTGATACCCGTTATCCATCGCGAGCCGGAGGCGACGCTGCTTTTCACGGAGCGAACGGAAAGCCTTCGCTCGCATGCGGGCCAGATCGCCTTTCCCGGCGGCCGGATCGACCCGGAGGATGCCGGACCGGAGGCGGCGGCGCTTCGCGAAGCGGAAGAGGAGATCGGACTTCGGCCCGAGTTTATCGAGACGGTCGGCCGCGGACCCGACTATCTGACGGGCTCGGGCTACCATGTCGCACTGGTCATCGCGGTGGTCAGTCCCGGCTTTGTGCTGAAGCTCAATCCGCAGGAGGTCGCCGGAGTTTTCGAGGTGCCGCTTTCCTTCCTGATGGACCCCGCCCACCATCAGATCGGGAGTTGGATTTGGAAGGGGGCGCGGCGCAGCTTCTTCGAGATGCCGTATCAAGGCCACCACATCTGGGGGATCACGGCGGGAATGGTGCGGGTGCTCTATGAGCGCCTCTACGCCGGCGGCGACAAGGGAGAGGCAGCGTGAGCGTGGCGCTCGGCGATTGGCCGCTTCTCAAGGAGCCGCAGGTGGCAGCGATCCTTGCTGCGCTCGACGGAGAGTCCCGCGCGACCCGGATCGTCGGCGGCGCGGTGCGCGACGCTCTCCTCGGCCGCGTCGTCCACGATGCCGACCTTGCGACGATCTTCGTGCCGGCGGAAGTGATCGCGCGCGCCGAGGCGGCCGGCATGAAGATCGTACCGACCGGAATCGAGCACGGTACCGTCACCGTGATCGTCGACGGCAAGCCGTTCGAGGTGACGACGCTTCGCCGCGACGTGGAGACGGACGGCCGCCATGCCGTCGTGCGTTTCACGACCGACTGGAAGGAAGACGCTGCGCGGCGCGACTTCACCATGAATGCGCTCTACTGCGATGTCGCCGGCGCGGTGCTCGATCCGCTCGGCGGCGTCGCCGACCTGAAGGCCGGGCGTGTGCGCTTTGTCGGCAGGGCGGAGGACCGCATCCGCGAGGACTATCTCCGCGTCCTGCGCTTCTTCCGCTTCTTTGCCTGGTACGGGCACGGACGCCCCGACCCCGATGCCCTCAAAGCGTGCGCCAAGCTCAAGTCGGGATTGGCAACGCTTTCGGCCGAACGCGTATGGGCGGAGTTGAAGCGGCTTCTCAAGGCCCCCGATCCGGCGCGCGCGCTGCTTTGGATGCGCACCACCGAGATTCTCCAGAAGGTGATCCCGGAGAGCTGGGGAATCGACGCTATCCATCGCGTCGTGGAGGCCGAGCGCCAGGAGGGCTGGGCACCCGATGCGCTGTTCCGCCTGGAGGCGATCTTACCGCCGCATCGCGCGCGCATCGATGCGCTTGCCGAGCGGCTCAGGCTCAGCCGTGCCGAGGCGGCGCGGCTTCACGCCTGGGCGGATGCACCGGAGGCCGACCCGGTGATGCCGGACGCGCGCTTGGCGCAGACGCTTTACCGGGTTGGCCGGCAGGGGGTGGAGGACCGCATCCGCCATGCCCTTGCGCGCGAAAGCGGGGCGGGCAACCCCGATTCCGTCGCCGCGCTCCGCGCCCAAGTGGCCTTTCTCGAAAGCTGGCGGCCGCCGGTCTTTCCTTTGAGCGGAAGCGACCTCGTCGCCGCCGGAATGCAGCCGGGGCCCGATATCGGCAAGCGCCTGCGCGACCTTGAGGCACGCTGGGTCGAAAGTGGATTCAGCCTCAGCCGCGACGCTCTGCTGCGCGGCTGAGGATATCAGGTTGCCTCAGTTCTCGCGGACGGCCGGATAAGCGTCGTTGAGCTTGCGGATCAGTTCGGGGAGGCGCGCGCAGCGCGTCTTCTCCCTGATCCGGCGCAGATGCGTGTAGACGGTGTTGCGGCTCAGCGACCGTTTGCGCGCGTAGTCGGCAGGAGAGAGGCCGGAAAGAAGCGCCTTGGCCAGGCCCGCCTCCGCCTCCGTCAGGCCGAACGTCAGTCGCAGCGCGTGCGCCGATGACGCCTCGCGCGACAGCGGGTCGTGCACAAAGAGTATGGCGGCGGTCTCGTGGCTCGGTCGGCGTTTGACTGGCGCCTGCGCGGCCCAACGCAACGAAACAAGGTAGGGCGGCGCCGGTGCTTCGCGCGCAGCGGCGAAGTCGGTGGCGTCGACATGCGCCGCGTCGAGGTGCGCCGCGGCCGCGAAGGCACGCGCGAAGCGGCTGCGTCCGTCGGCGGCCGCAAACTCGATCTGCCTTCTGACCACGCGGATGCCGTCGTCGCGGCCGGCGATTATCCAGAACGCTTCGTTGGCGTGAAGAACGCGGCCGTCAGCGCCAAGGAGCGCGACGCCATCGGCAATCCAATCGAGTGTCGCCTTGAGGGATCGGTGCGCCGCGCCGGCGCGCTTCAGTCGCGTGGCCACGTCATAAGCCTGCTGAACGTGCGGCAGCAGCCGCAGCATGCGATCGACGTCCCGGCGCTCTACGTGGCCTTGCCGCCGCGAGCGCTGAATTGTGATGACACCCTGCATCTCGCGCGTGTTCATGATCTGGCCGGAGAGGAAGTAGCGAAGGTCGATCGAAGTCAGATACTTCGCGTAGTAGGCCTCGCGATCCATCGCTCTCTCGTCGATCAGCTGGTAGTCGCAGAGCGTCGTTTCGGAGAGATGATGGAATGCGAATGCGGCGCGCGGATTGTGCTTCGCGTAGTGGTCGAGGTATTCGGTCTCCGCCTTTTCCGGGAGCCCTGCCACATGGAAATCGGTGAGGCGTAACGAGCGCTTCTGGAAGACCTCCAGTGTGGCGCCGAGGGCGCCGAACAGGCGCGCCGTGGCGACAAGCGCGTCGGACCAGCCGTCGCCGCTTAGACCCGCTGAACGGATCAACTCCACCGTCTGCTCGAACAGATCGCTTTCCGCCATCCCTCCTCCAAGAGAAGACGATGGGCCGGCTGATGTCGGCGTTCTCCCAAGCGAGCATAGCGCGTGCCGCCTTTGCGTCCAGCCGCCACCTGCGTGTTGCACGGAAGCCTCAATCAATTTGCGTGAGGGTGTCGTCACCAGAACTGGTGACGCGGACGGTCGGACCGAGCGCTAGCGTGGGCGCTCCGCGCAGGCCGGCGACCAGCAAGCAGGCGACCACTTCCGTTCGCCGCCTGGTCGGCTCGAAGCCTGCGTGCGGTGGGGGCGCCGTGCAGTCTGTCGTTCGGTTCGTGTCGCTGCTTGTCGCAGTCTTCGGATTGCTGGCTGGCTCGGCTGCGAACGCGCAGAAGCCGGAGACATTTTCAGATCCTCGGTCGGTGGAGCACCTGATCGCATTAGAGCGGCTTCTCGTCGAGCAGTCGGAGAAAAACCTCTCCAAAGCGCAGAATTCCTGCGACCCGCTCTATTTTGCGCAAACGAAGGCCAGCACGCTTGACCTCGAGCAAATCGCTCAGACCTTGGAACGCTCCTCCGGTACCGGTCCGGCTGCCGCCTCAATCACTTCGTCGTTGCGGGCCGCGGCAGCAATCCTTCGTGCCGAACTTACCAAAATACGCGCGCTCGAGTACAAGCCCTGCGCGCAGCTTTCCGACAGCGCCATCATCCCGCTCGATACCTCTGCCATAAAGTCCATGACACCCGGCGATTTCGGTTTCTTCTACAAGGAAGCCGATGAGGACTTCGAGGAATTGCCGACGTGCGACCGCGCCGAGTTTGAGAAGCGGAAGCAAGCGCTCATTCTGTATCTCGACGAACAGGCATCTTACGTACAATGGCACATCTTTCCGCCGAAGGTAGAACCGACGCTAGCAAAGCAGCTCGAGAGGTATCTGGAATCTCTCGGCCGCGAAAAGGCGCGAATTTCTGCGATCGAATTCGTACCTTGTCCTGAACCTCAGCAGCCGGAACCTCCAAAGCACGGCTTTCTATTCACGCCGTCCAAGCCGGGCCAGCCGCAGCCGGTCAGCTATCCGTCTGGCGCGTCCGGGTTGCCGGGCGCGCCGGTTGTCAAGTTCGGCGAAAACGTCGGCTACAAGATCGCGATTCCGCCTCCGAACATTGACTTCGAGTTCGCTGCCAACGGAACAGCCGGTCACGCCAGCGGCGCGGCGCACAGTTTCCTGGCACTGGACGTCGGCGGCGTGCTGACCCTTGGCGCGGTGCAGTATCAACCCGACGGAACCGAGACCGGGTTCGAAGCGGGCGGCCGGCTCGGTTTTGCCGATGACCAATCTCCTACGCCGCGCGACCGAATCTTCTTCGCGTTCAGTTTCTTCAACAGCTCCTACTCCGACAGGCAGTCGCTCGGCACGCTTGACCCGGCCGGGGCCCGGCTCGGGATACCGGGGACTGGAGATCCGGGCAGCGCCTCTCCGGCAGGTTTCTCGGTCGGTCCGCCGAATACCGTGACCGACATGCAGGCGTCCTTCGATTCGGACGCGACCGGAGCGACGTTCTCGGTCGGGACGGAACTGCCGCTTTCGCCGCGTTTCTCAATCTCGCCGTCGATCGGCTTCCAGTGGACGGGGATCGATCAGACCACCGGGTTCTCCGGCGATATCCAGAGTATTGCGACGACGTTCAGCTACGACACCGATATTCGGAGCGATCGGGTCAGCGCCGTCTTCTCGGCGGAATTCGCCTACACGCCCGACTACCGGCTCGGTTCCCTTGAGTTCGAGTACTATGCGACTCCGACCATATATCTGGATCGCCTCGGTTTTTCCGGCACGGATCGCTTCGAAATCAGCGGCGCCGCCAACGACAATCAGCAGGTCGGCCTCGATGGATCGGGCGGCGGTCTGGGCGCCGGAGTTCGTCTCGGCGTCGAGGTGCACCCCGAGAATCTGCCGGTGAGTTTCTACGCCGGCGTCTCCGCAGAGCGCCGCATCAACGACGTCACGGTTTTCCGGTCGGGCGAGACTGGAGAGCAGAGCCGCGGCGTCATCGGCTACCAGGGGACCATCGCCGCGGCGTTCGGGTTGAAGATCGGCTTCTGACGCACTGCAGACCACATGGCGGCGTCCTCGTCGTGGAGCGCGAAGGCGCAGCGGCGACCGCAATTGCAGCAACCTGCGGCTCTCGACCGCAGATGGTTGCATGGGTCTGGTGCTCAAGCGCAAAGTCATGCAGGTTGGAGTTTCCGCTTTGGCGGGGAATGACTTCTGCTGGCCGGAGCGGTGGGACGGTCCGGGAAGGTTGCGATGCGGCTGGGTAAGTTTGGATATTATTGCGAGTTTTTTCTCTGTCCCGCGTTTGCGGCGATCTTAGCTGCCTGGGTCGTGACCCATATTCCGGCCTCGGCCTGGCCGGATTGGGCGCTAACTGCCGTTGCGGGCGTCGGCGCATGGACGCTCGTTGAATATCTGATGCACCGATTCGTCTTCCATCGCGTGCCGCTCCTCAGGGAGATGCATGCGCAGCACCACGAAAACCACGAAGACCTGGTCGGCACGCCGGCATGGATCAGCCTGCCGGCGCTGGCGATCGTGGGCGTCGGCCTCGTCGCAGGCTTCGGCCCCACAACGGGCAGCGCGCTGACGACGGGCCTGACGCTTGGCTATTGGTGGTACATCGGCGTGCACCACATTCTGCATCATTGGCGGCTTCCGAACCGCGGTTACGCGTTTCGGCTGAAGCGCCAGCATGCGCTTCACCACCATTTCGACGAGTCCGCCAATTTCGGCGTCACGTCAGGGTTCTGGGACTATGTTTTCGGCACTACCGCGTCGGTGCAAAGGCGAAGCGCACCGGGCGTCTCACGGCCACTTCACGACGGGCGGCATTGAGGAGAGGATCGCGTCGACGTTGCCGCCGGTTCTGAGCCCGAAGATGGTGCCGCGGTCGTAGAGGAGATTGTATTCGACGTAGCGGCCGCGGCGGATGAGCTGCTCGTCGCGGTCCGCATTGCTCCACGCCGTCGCGAAGTTGTTGCGGACGAGCGTCGGATAGATGTCGCGGAAGGCGCGCCCGACATCCTTGGTGAAGGCGAAGTCGGCGTCCCAGTCGCCGCAATCGAGATAGTCGTAGAAGATGCCGCCGATGCCGCGCGGCTCGTTACGGTGCTTCAGCCAGAAATATTCGTCGCACCACGCCTTGTAGCGTTCGTAGTCGATATGGCGGTGTTTCTCGCAGGCTTCGCGCATCGCCGCGTGGAAGGCGATGGAGTCGGGATCTTCCTGCGTGCGCCTGCGGTCGAGCACGGGCGTCAGGTCGCCGCCGCCGCCGAACCAAGCTTTCGTCGTGACCACCATGCGCGTATTCATGTGCGCGGCCGGCACATTCGGGTTCTGCGGATGCGCGATCAGCGAGATGCCGGAGGCCCAGAAGCGCGGATCCTCTTCCGCGCCAGGAATCTGCGCACGGAACTCCGGCGAGAATTCTCCAAAGACGGTCGAGACGTGGACGCCGACCTTTTCGAAGACGCGGCCGTGCATCAGGGACATCGTGCCCCCGCCGCCGGGGGCGCCGCTGTGGTCGGTGCGCTTCCATCGCGTTCTCGCGAAGCGGCCGGGCGCGCGGTCTGAGAGCGGCGCGGTTTTCGGGAGGGCGTCCTCCACGGCCTCGAAAGCGGTGCAAATCTCATCACGCAGCGCAGCAAACCAGTCCGCGGCTGCGGATTTCCGTCCCTCGAGGTCCAAGTCCCGATCCGTGGGCAAAGGATCAATCGTCATTTGGCCGCGCTTAGACTATCCTGCTGGTTGCGGAAAGCGGCGTGCCGATGCGTTCCTTAGCCGGGAACTTATCTGAGCCTGCCGCATTCGTGCTCTCGGACGGAGGTGTGCCATGGTCCTTGCCTCTGATGCTTTGCCCCATCCCGAGGCGCTTCGTAGCCGCTGGGGGTGGTTCGCGGCGCTCGGCGTCATCATGATCGTCGCCGGCTTCATCGCTTTGATGAGCGTGGTGCTGGCGACCGTCGTCAGCGTTCTGATCGTCGGCACGATGATGATCGTGTCCGGCATCGTGGAAATGATCCACGGCTTTCAGATGAAGGCCTGGAGCCGGTTCTTCATGTGGGTGCTGATCGGCGTGTTCTACGTGATCGCCGGTCTCCTTATCGTCTACAACCCGCTCCTCGCCGCCGGAGCGATCACACTCGTCATCGGCGTGTTCCTGATCTTCGCCGGGATAGCGCGCATCTTCCTTGCAATGCAGATGCGCAGCGCCTCGCCTTGGGGCTGGGTGCTCGTCTCCGGCATGATCACGACGCTGCTCGGCATCGTCATCATTCTGCATTGGCCGGTCTCAAGCCTCTATGTGCTCGGCATCTTCCTCGGGGTTGACCTGATCATCGCGGGCTCGTCCTGGCTCGGCGCCGCGATTGCTTTCCGACGCGTGGCCTGAGGCCTTGCTCGCGAAGATCGCGCCGCCGCCGGGTCGCGTTCACGGCGGCGGTCTACGTCAAGGCGCGGGCGTCGCGACCGTCCGCTGCTCGCGCATGATGAGATGCAGGTTGCGCACGTAAACAAATAGGCCGAAGCCCTGCCCGGCGATAAACACCGGGTCGCGACGGTAGAGCGCGTAGGTGAAGAGAAGCACGCCCCCGCTGATCGAGAAAAGCCAGAAGGCGACGGGGACGACGCTCTTGCCCGCGCGTTCGGACGCCACCCACTGCACGAAGAAACGAGCGCCGAACAGGATCTGCGCGACAAACCCGACAATGACCCACCAATCCATGTGATGCATGACGTCGAGAAGGTAGCCGCCCACGGCGCGCGACAAATCAACGAGCATTCGCTGCGTCCTCCGAGACAATTGGCACGCGTTTCCGGCGATTGATCAGCCAGCGCACGCCGAAGAGATCGGCAATGATGACCCAGAGCCGGTCCCAAATGCGATAATGCGACTTGCCGAAGCGGCGCGGCCGGTCGACGACATCGACATAGGCGATCTCAAGACCCTCGCGGCGCACGAGCGGGGGCATGAACCGGTGCAGGCCGTCGAAATACGGAAGCGCCAGGAAGACATCGCGGCGAAACGCCTTGAGGCTGCAGCCGGTGTCGCGCGTCGCGGTGCCGAGCACCGCGTTCAGGAGGCGGTTGGCGGTGCGCGAAGCAAGGCGCTTCATTCCGGTATCGGTGCGTCCGAGCCGCTGCCCCGCGACGAGCCCGAGCCGCGGCGCGCCGGCCTCCAGGGTCTCGACGAGCTTCGGAAGGAACGCGGGATCGTTCTGGCCGTCGCCGTCGAGCGTCGCGACGATCACGCCGCGGGCGCCGGCGACACCCGTGCGCACCGCCGCGGACTGGCCGCACGAGCGGTCATGCGAGAGCTGGCGCAGCCATGGCCGGTCCTTCATCAGGCCGCGGAGCTCTTCGGCGGTCGTGTCGGTCGACCCGTCGTTCACGAAGATCGCCTCGAAGTCCCACCGACTCTCCAGCGCCGCGGCGATCTCCGCAACGAGGGGTGTGACGTTCCCTGCTTCATTTCGCACCGGCACCACCACCGACAAAGTGGGCCCCTTCCGCTCGGTCATACTTCAGCCCCGTGACGCCAGCGCGCCCGCAGGCACCAGCAAGCCGGCGGTCTAACTGGCACGATGTCGGCGCGGCGTCATCCCCGTTCTTGCGGTTCTCCGCGGCGCGGCCGGGCTTAATGGCAAACGCCGAACGGTCGCTCATAGCGCGGTCGTCGGGCCAAAGCGGCAGCGTCCGCGGCTGCCTCAGGCAGAGGAAGTCACGCACGCCTCGAAAAATGCGCTGGCGATTGCTAGATGATGGGAGAAAATCACGAACTCGCCGCCCGCCTTGCCGGCTCGCGCGAATGAAGTGCCCGGAGCAAGTGTTGGCCGCGATTCTAAGGCGATTTCTGAGCTACGGCGGGCTGGAGCACTGGATCGACCCGCTCGAGCCGGTGCCGGTCGAGCAGCCGCCGGACGCGCTCATCGCCACATACCGCTATTTCCTGCTGCCGGCGCGCGGGCTCATCCTCACGACGCTCGCCGTCTCGCTCGTCGCCTCGGTGACCGAGCTTCTGATGTTTGGCTTTCTCGGGTCGCTGGTCGACCGCATGGCGGCCTCGGGGCGGGAAGGGTTCGTCTCCGACAATTTCTGGCTTCTCGTCGGCATGGGCGTCGTCGTGCTCATCGCGCGGCCGTTCTTCGTCGTCTGGTCGCGCGGGCTCGTCAACCTGTCGATCGGGCCGAGCCTTTCCGCGCTCGTGCGCTGGCGCAGCTATCGCTACGTGCTCAGGCAGAGCCTCGGTTTCTTCCAGAACGACTATGCCGGCCGCATCAGCCAGAAGGTGATGCAGACGGGCATGGCGCTGCGCGAAAGCGTCGTGAACGTCATCGACGGCGTCTGGTACTTGATCGTCTATCTGCTCGGCACGGTCACGATGTTCGTGGGTTTCGACTGGCGGCTGATGCTGCCGCTCGTCGCCTGGCTCGCCGCCTACGCCGTCGTCGTCGTCACCCTCGTCCCGCCGGTCCGCGTGCGCTCGCGCGCCATGTCGGAGGCGAATTCCGGCCTTACCGGCCGCGTGGTCGACGGCTTCACCAACATCATGTCGGTGAAGCTCTTTGCGCATGCGGAGCGCGAGGAGGCGTTCGGCCGGGTGGCGTTCGAGCGCCAACTCGGTGCGGCGCGCGCCATGAACCGCGCCATCACCACACTGACCGCCACTTTGACTATCCTGAACTCCGTCTTCATTTTCGCCCTCGCGGCGCTTTCCATCTGGCTGTGGACGCGGGGCGAGATTTCGCTCGGCGCGGTCACCGCGGCGAACGCGCTGACGCTTAGGCTGAACCAGATGTCGGGCTGGGTGCTGCGCTCGATCACGTCGCTCTTCGAGAACACCGGCACGATCGAGAACGGCATGGAGACGATCGCCCGCGCGAACACGCTGATCGATCCGCCGGGGGCAGCGCCGCTCATCGTGACAAAGGGCGCGATCGCCTTCGAGGACATCAATTTCCGCTACGGCGAGGGCTCGCACGTCATCCGCGATCTCTCGCTCTTCATCCGCCCGGGCGAGAAGGTCGGGCTCGTCGGACCTTCGGGCGCCGGCAAGTCGACGCTCGTCAACCTGCTCCTGCGCTTCTATCCGCTCCCCGACGGCCGCATCCTGATCGACGGACAGGATATCGCAGGCGTGACGCAGGATTCGCTGCGCGCCGCGATCGGCATGGTCACGCAGGACACCTCGCTTCTACATCGCTCGGTCAGCGACAACATCCTCTACGGGCGCCCCGACGCCGACGAGGCGGCAATGCGCGAGGCGGCGGCCGTGGCCCGCGCCGACGGATTCATCGCGAGCCTCGTCGACCCGCGTGGGCGGACCGATTACGCCGCCCATGTCGGCGAGCGCGGCGTCAAGCTCTCCGGCGGTCAGCGGCAGCGGATCGCGATCGCCCGCGTCATCCTGAAGGACGCGCCGATCCTGGTGCTCGACGAGGCCACGGCGGCGCTCGATTCGGAGGTGGAGGCCGCGATCCAGGAGAGCCTCAAAGACCTGATGCGCGGCAAGACGGTGATCGCGATCGCTCACCGGCTTTCCACGATCGCCGCGCTCGACCGCCTGGTCGTCTTGGACGAGGGCCGCATCGTGGAGGAGGGGACGCACGAGGCGCTGTTGCGCGCCCGCGGCCTCTATCATCGGCTGTGGGAGCGCCAGTCGGGCGGCTTCCTTGCTGCGCAGGATCGAGCGCTGAAGATAGCCTGAGCCGAGAGCGGGCTCATTCGGCGTCGCGGAGCAGGTCGTCCGCGTCGGCCACTTCTTCCAGAGCTTCCTCCATTCGGCTTACGATGTCCTGCTCGATCTCTTCCTCAAGGCGGTCGAGATCGATGCCGGCGTCTGTCGCGTATGCGGCGAACTCGGTTGCAAGACGCTCGGCCTCTTTCGGGATGGAGTCGCGCCGGACCACACGGACCCACTCGGCGATCCAGCGATTCAAAGCGTCGATGGTCTGCTTGCTCATCGGCAAATGCCTCCCGGGCGCCGACTTCCGCCCTGAAACGACACTCACGGCGATAGTTTTCTCACGAAGCGCCGAAAAGGTGTAGCGCCATGCGCCGGCAGATCGCGGCGCCGCTTCTGCCCGGAAACCCGGGGGTCCGAGAATGCGGCCGCCTTGCGACAAGTTGCCGTCGCCGGGGCGCCTGACTGGACACTCTCAAAGGACGATGACAAAAGGCGGTCGGCCCGATTGGCTGGATTCCGGGGGTGACGGCCTGGCTGCCGTGCTGCTTTAGTGAGGTGGGCGGCCGTGGGTTGTCACGCCGTCCCAATGCGAGAGGCGCGATTTGGCTGACACGACCCATTCCATCGCGGCGCCCGGAGCCGGACACGGCGAGTCCGACGGCGTCGCGCGGCGGGATTTCCTGCTGATCGCAACCGGAGCATTTGCCGCGGTCGGCACCGCTGCCGCGATCTGGCCCTTCATCGACCAGATGAACCCGGATGCCGCGGCGCTCGCGCTCGGCTCCATCGAGGTCGACACCTCGGCGATCGAGCAGGGGCAGGCGATCACCGTGAGTTGGCGCGGCAGGCCCGTTGTGATCCGCTATCGGACCGACAAGGAGATGCAGGAGGCGCAGTCGGTTTCGCTCGACGAGCTGAAGGACCCGATCGCGCGTAACGCCAATCTTCCCTCCGACGCGCCGGCGACAGACGCCAACCGGACTGTTCCGGGCAAAGAGGCGTGGATGGTGATGATCAAGGTCTGCACCCATCTCGGATGCATTCCGCTCGGCGAGCAGGGCGAGTACGGCGGCTGGTTCTGCCCGTGCCACGGCTCGCAGTACGACACGGCAGGCCGCATCCGCCGCGGGCCTGCGCCTGAGAACATGCACATCCCGCAGTACACATTTACGACCGATACGATCGTCCGCATCGGCTGAGGCTTGAGCGAGGCCTGCAATGCACGACTACTTTCCCCGCTATGAGCCGAAGTCCGGATTCGGAAAATGGCTCGACGACCGCCTGCCGGCGACGCGGCTCATGTACGACAGCTTCGTCGCCTACCCGGTCCCGCGCAACCTGAACTACTGGTACACGTTCGGCGGCATCCTTGCCTTCATGCTCGCCGTTCAGATCGTCACCGGAGTCGTGCTTGCCATGCACTACGTGGCGAGCGCCGACATGGCGTTCGAGTCGGTCGAAAAGATCATGCGCGACGTGAACTACGGGTGGCTCTTGCGCTACATCCACTCGAACGGCGCCTCGATGTTCTTCCTCGCCGCCTACGTCCACATCTTCCGCGGACTCTACTACGGTTCCTACAAGGCGCCGCGCGAGGTCTTGTGGATTCTCGGGGTGATCATCCTTCTCCTCATGATGGCGACGGCTTTCATGGGCTACGTGCTGCCCTGGGGGCAGATGAGTTTTTGGGGCGCGACGGTCATCACCAACCTCTTCTCCGCCATCCCACTCATCGGCGAGTTGATCACGACGTGGCTATGGGGCGGTTTCGCCGTCGGCGATGCGACGCTGAATCGCTTCTTCTCGCTCCACTATCTGCTGCCGTTCATGATCGCGGGCGTGGTGGTTCTCCACGTTTGGGCGCTGCACGTCACCGGGCAGACGAATCCGACCGGCGTGGAGGTCAAGTCGAAGCAGGACGTGGTTCCGTTCACGCCGCACGCGACGATGAAGGACGCCTTCTCGATGGTGCTCTTCGTCATCCTCTTCGCCTACCTGGTGTTCTATATCCCGAACTATCTCGGGCATTTCGACAACTACACGAAGGCGAACCCGCTCGCGACGCCGCCGCATATCGTGCCGGAATGGTACCTGTTGCCGTTCTACGCGATCCTGAGGGCTATCCCGAACAAGCTGCTCGGGGTCATCATGATGTTCGGCTCGATCGCGGTGCTCTTCCTGGTGCCGTGGCTCGACACGTCGCGCGTGCGCTCGGCGAACTACCGGCCGCTCTATCGCCAGTTCTTCTGGATCCTGGTCGTCGTAGCGATCGGTCTCGGCTATCTCGGCTCGCAGCCGCCGGAAGGCGGCTACGTGATCGCGGCCCGCATCCTGACCGCCTACTACTTCATCCATTTCCTGGTGCTGATGCCGCTGCTCGGCCTGTTCGAGACGCCGCGACCGCGCCCGGCTTCGATCGCCGAGGCGGTGCTGCCGCAGGCCGAGGGCGGCGGCGGGCAGCCTGCGGCGAGTGCCGCCGCGCCTGAGACACGCGGCTAGTGGGGGCGGGGGCAAGGCCAATGAAGACCGCGATCACCCGTCTCGCCGCAGCCGTGGTAGTGACGCTTGCCTTTGCCGCGCCATCGCGCGCGCAAGAGGCGCAGGCGAACGCCACGCCGCACTACCCGCTCAAGGATCCGCGCTACGTCGAATGGACGTTCTCAGGACCGTTCGGCAAATACGATCCGCAGCAATTGCAGCGCGGTTTTCAGATCTATCACGAGGTCTGCTCGAGCTGCCATTCGCTGAGCATGGTAGCCTTCCGTACGCTCGCCTCGGAGACCGGCCCGCATTTCAGCGAGGAAGCCGTGAAGGCGCTCGCCGCGGAGGCGACGATCCCGGATACATCGGTCGAATCCGGCGAGCGGCCCGGCCGCCCGTCCGACGTCTTTCCGCCGGCGCCGCCATTCCCGGGCGCCAATCCGCCGGACCTTTCGCTTGTCGCCAAGGCGCGGGCGGTGGAGCGCGGATTTCCGACCTTCCTCTTCGATTTCGTCACGCAATACGAAGAGTTGGCCGGCGCGGACTATATCTACTCGCTGCTGACCGGCTTCCAGGACGCACCTCCCGGCTTCAAGGTGCCGGACGGCAGCTACTATAATCCCTACTTCATCTCCGGGCCGACGCTTGCCATGCCGCCGCCGCTCTCCGACGGGCAGGTGACCTACGCGCAGAACCAGGACGAGAGCCCGGAAAACGATGTACCTCAGACGGTCGACCAGTATGCCAAGGACGTAGCGGCGTTCTTGATGTGGGCGGCGGAGCCGCACCTTGTTGAGCGCAAGGCGATGGGCCTCAGCGTGATGATCTTCTTGGTTATCTTCGCCGGCCTCGTCTACTACACGAAGAAGAAGGTCTGGGCGGACGTCGCCCATTAGCGTTCCGCGCCGACAAGGCGTCTAAGCGGAGCATGCGGTCTCGGTCCAACCGGAATCCGCTCGGCTGCAACCGACGTTCGAGGGCTCGATGGAAGCGGTGCTGGGCATCATCGGAGGGTCGGGGCTTTATGACCTGCCGGGTCTCGAGCGGTCCGAATGGATCGAGGTCGAAGGTCCCTGGGGGCCGCCGTCCGACTCGATCCTCTTCGCCGAGCTTGGCGGGCTGAAACTCCGCTTCCTGCCGCGCCACGGTCGCGGGCATCGCTATTCGCCTACGCGCATCAACTACCGCGCCAATATCGATGCGATGAAGCGGGCGGGAGTGACGGACATCGTCTCCGTCTCGGCGGTCGGGTCGCTGCGCGAGGATTTCGCACCCGGCGAGTTCGTGATCGTCGATCAGTTCATCGATCGGACCTTTGCGCGCGAGAAGAGCTTCTTCGGCGAGGGCGTTGTCGCGCACGTCTCCATGGCGCAGCCGGTCAGCCCGTTGCTTGCCGAGCGGATCGCGCGCGCCGCCGAGGCGGAGCGGATCGCCTGCCACCGCGGCGGCACCTACATTGTGATGGAGGGTCCGCAATTCTCCACGCTCGCGGAGAGCCGGCTCTACCGTTCCTGGAGCTGCGACGTGATCGGCATGACCAACATGCCGGAGGCAAAGCTCGCGCGCGAGGCGGAGATTTCCTATGCGACGATCGCCATGGTGACCGACTACGACAGCTGGCACCACGAGCACGCGCCGGTCGACGTGAAAGAGGTGATCCGCGTCATGCACGAGAACCAGGCGCGCGTGCAGCAGCTTCTGCTTAGGCTCATCCGCGACTTCCCGCGCGAGCACGAGAGTTGCCCGATCGGCTCCGACAAGGCTCTCGAATTCGCGGTCATGACCGCTCCGGAAGCCCGGGATCCCGCGCTTTTAAAGAAACTCGACGCCGTCGCCGGGCGCATTCTCGGACGCTGACGGGGCTAGGCGGACCCCGCACGCCGGCTTATGATCAGCGGTCCGGACAAACGGGCGGAGATCGATGGCTGGCAGCAACAATCTTAGCCGCGAGCGGCAGCGCGAGAAGACGCGCCGGGCGGCGTCGGCCGATAGCGTCTTCCTCGCCGCGCTTGGTGGCACGGGCGAGGAGCACCCGCGCGTGGTCGTGCGCAACGACATCCACCTGAAGGCGCTTGAATTGGCCCGCAAGGCTCTCCGGCTCTATCATTCCGAACGGAAGCGGCAAATATGAATTTCGTCTCCGAGACCGGTGAGGTCAATCGCGCCTACGAACAGCTCGTTTCCGGCGACGAGGACCTGATCGGCCTGATCGCCTACGCGCTCTATAAGAAGGACAAGCGCGACTTCTACATCGGCTGGCTGGAGCAACACGGCAGCGCGCCGCAGAGCGACCACGTCAAGGCGTTCACCGCCTCGGTGCTGACGCTTGGGCAGCAGCTCCGCTACCGCACCGCCGCGCGCGACATGATCGACGCTTACGCGAAGACAGTCTCCGATGCCGAAAAGCCGCTGATCGAGAAGGGCGCAGTCACCGAGCGCTTCGAGCAGGCGGCACGCAGGGTGGAGGATTCGATCCGCTGGTATCGGCAAATTCCTGCCGGCATCGTCGCGGGGCTGGTCTTCGTAGTCGTGCTCATCGCCGTCGTGACGGTGCTCGGCTACGCCCATGTCGGGCCCGTCTCCGGGCTGCAAGGGATGTCCGAACTCGGCCGGTGATCCGATCGCACGTGCCGCTTTGCGGCCGACCCGCCACACGCTAGGAATTTCACGAACACGGCCGGCGCGGCGTAAGGGAGGGCTCTCGGCGATGGCATCTGCGGCCATGGATCTGCAAGCGGCGATCCGTACCATCCCCGACTATCCGAAGGCGGGAATCCTCTTCCGCGATATCACCACGCTGCTCGGCGATCCGCGCGCTTTCCGCCGTGCCGTCGACGAGCTGGTGCATCCCTGGGCGGGCTCGAAGATCGATAAGGTCGCCGGCATCGAGGCGCGCGGCTTCATCATCGGCGGAGCGGTGGCGCACCAGCTCTCCGCCGGCTTCGTGCCGATCCGCAAGCGCGGCAAGCTCCCGCATGAGACTGTGAGGATTGCCTATTCGCTCGAATACGGCCTCGACGAGATGGAGATGCACCGCGACAGTATCCGCCCGGGCGAGAAGACGATCCTGGTCGACGATCTGATCGCCACCGGCGGCACCGCCGAGGCGGCCGTGAAGCTGTTGAAGGAGATCGGTGCCGACGTCGTGGCCGCGGTCTTTGTCATCGACCTGCCTGATCTCGGCGGTAAGAAGAAGATCGAAGCGCTCGGCGTCCCTGTCCGTGCGCTGGTCGAATTTCCCGGGCACTGAATCTTGCCTCGCAACGACGACGGCGTCGGCGGGATCGCGTGCGTCCGATCGACGCGTGACAGCCGCGCGGGCGAGATTTAGCTTCACGGGGGTGTCACAGAACGGAGGCCGTCAGATGAAATCGCAGGGATTGATGTTCGCCGCCGTGCTCTCCGCGGGGCTCTCCGTTGCGGCGCCATCCGCGTTCGCGCAGGAATCGGTACCGCAGAACGACGACCTTGACGCCACCCTTTGGGTGTCGAACTCGGTCGAGTACAAGGCCAATACGCTGGCCCTCTATCAGCTCGCGAAAATGCGGCTCGACGAGGCGCTCGCCGACAAGAACTGGACCGCGGCGAGCGAGCAGACCGGCGCTTATCAGGATCTGCCGCCGGCGGTCATCCTCGACGCCGACGAGACGGCGATCGACAACGGCGGTTACGAATCCTGGCTCGTCGTCGCCGGCAAGGACTTTTCAGGCAAAACCTGGGGCGCGTGGGTGCAGGACGCCGAGGCGAAGGCCGTGCCGGGCGCAGTAGAATTCACCAAATATGCCGACTCGAAGGGCGTGAAGGTGTTCTACGTGACCAATCGGACCGCCGACCAGGAAGATGCGACGCGCAAGAACATGGAGGCGCTCGGCTTTCCGATGGGCGGCAACGTCGACACTTTCCTGATGGCGAAGGAGAAGGAGGACTGGACCTCGAAGAAGGGCACGCGCCGCGCCTTCATCGCCAAGGACTATCGCATCCTGCTTAACATTGGCGACAATTACGGCGACTTCAGCGACGACTATGCCGGCTCGGAAGCCGATCGGCTGGCGTCGCTTGAGAAGAACATGGCGCATATCGGCCACGATTGGATCTTTATCGCCAACCCCGAATACGGGTCGTTCGAGTCGGCGCCGTTCATGGGCGACTACAAGAAATCGCCGGACGAGCGGCGGAAGCTGAAGATCGATGCGCTGCCTGCCTGGAAGGGCCCGCCCGCGCAGTAAGCGCGGCCGTTCCTGAGCGGCGCGCCGTCTCGTCGCGTGGCGCTCAGTTGTCTTCGGGTGCCGGCTTGTCGCGACTTTCCACGAAGACGTGGCCGACGAAGGAGATCGCCTCCGCGCCCGACTGGTTGCGGCCGGTCATCTTGAAAGTGACGAGGCCCCAGCCGGGCATCGAGCGGCTGAGCTTCTTGGCGACCACTTCATTGACGAAGGTGATCGTGTCGCCGGCGTAGACCGGCCTCAGCCATTTCAGCTCGTCGAAGCCGGGGGAGGGGCCGACGCGGGCGATCGGCAGACCGGCGGCCTCGCGCGCGCTCCGTTGTCTCTGCCAATGGCGCACGTTGAGCTTCATCCAGACGGCCTGCGTGTGCCAGCCGGAGGCAAGGAGTCCGCCGAAGTGGCTCTTCTCGGCGGCATCTTCATCGAGGTGGAACGGCTGCGGATCGAAGGCTTCTGCGAAACGCTTGATCTCCTCGGCGGTAAAGGTATGCGCGCCGATCTCGTCGCGGGCGCCAACTTCCAAATCCTCGAAGAAATGCATCTCTAGCCTCGCCGCCCCATCATGATCGAGTGCTCGATCAGCATCACGATCTCGTTGCGGCCGTTCATCACTTCATGGCGCATCTGCAGGAAGCCGCGGTCCGGTTTGCTGTTCGATGCACGCGTGCCGAGCACGATCGAGCGGCCGGAGAGCACGTCGCCGGGCCGAACCGGACGTCGCCACTTCAAGCTGTCGATTCCGGGCGACCCCATCGAGGCGCTGTCGTTCAGCCAGCCGAGCGCCACCATGCGCATGAAGAGCGCACAAGTGTGCCAACCGGAGGCCGCGAGCCCGCCGAGCATCGAGTCGGCTGCGGCGCGCTCGTCGAGGTGGAAAGGCTGCGGGTCGAACTCCGCCGCAAACGCCACGATCTCCGCCCGCGTCACCGTGTGCGGGCCGAAGGGGTATTCCTGGCCGGCCGAGAAATCCTCGAAATAGCGAAGCGGCATGGCCTCACCCGATTTTTCCGGCCGACAGATAGGCGTCGGCGGCGCGCCTTTGCAAGCATCCGGGAAACCCGCGGCTCTCCGGCTCAGACATTGAACTTGAAGAGCATCACGTCGCCGTCCTGGACCACATAGTCCTTGCCCTCGTCGCGGGCCTTGCCGGCCTCCTTCGCGCCGACTTCGCCGCCGTTCGCGACAAAATCCCCGTAGGCGATCGTCTGCGCGCGGATGAACCCCTTCTCGAAGTCGGTGTGGATCGCGCCGGCGGCCTGCGGCGCCCGTGTGCCGCGCGTTACAGTCCAGGCGCGCGCTTCCTTTGGGCCGACGGTGAAGAAGGTAACGAGGTCGAGGAGCTCGTAGCCGGCGCGGATCAGGCGGTCGAGGCCGGGCTCCTCGAGCCCCATTGCCTCCAGATAGTCGCGCTGCTCGGCCTCCGGGAGCTGCGCGATCTCCGCCTCGATCGCGGCGGAGATGACGACCACGCCCGGCGGCTTCGGCCAGGCGCCCGCTGCCGCCGTGGCATGCTCTGGCGGCGGTCCGTGATGCTTGGCCTGCTCTGCCACCATTGTCTCGACCCGCCGCGAATAATCGTTGCCGGTGGCGGCGGAAGCCTCGTCGACATTGCAGACATAGAGCATGCGCTTGGAGGTGAGCAGGTTGAGCGCCTTCAGCGCCGCCTTCTCGGTATCGGCGACCCAGGCGAGCCGCGCGGGCTTGCCCTCACGCAGGAGTTCAAGCGCCGTCTCCATGACCGGGAGGACGGCGAGTGCCTCCTTGTCCTTGCCGGTCGCCTTCTTGCGCAAGGGCTCGATGCGCCGCTCCAGGCTCTCCAGGTCGGCGAGCATCAGTTCCGTCTCGACGGTCTCGATGTCGGCGCGCGGATCGATCGCGCCCGCCACATGGGTGACGTCGGGGTCCTCAAAGCATCGGACGACGTGCGCGATGGCGTCCACTTCGCGGATGTTGGCGAGGAACTGGTTGCCGAGCCCTTCGCCCTTCGAGGCGCCGCGCACCAGCCCGGCAATATCGACGAAGGAAAGCCGCGTCGGCACGATGGACGCTGATTTCCCGAGCACGGCGAGCTTGTCGAGACGCGGGTCGGGCACCGCGACCTCGCCGGTATTCGGCTCGATCGTGCAGAACGGATAGTTCGCCGCCTGCGCGGCCGCCGTCCTGGTCAGCGCATTGAAAAGGGTCGACTTGCCCACATTCGGCAGGCCGACGATGCCGCAGCGGAAACCCATCTTAGCGGCCGAAAAGCTTCTTCAGTCCGGAGAACGGGCCGGCGATGCTCTTTGCCTTTGGGCGATCCGGGGGCGGGGAGTCGCCGGCCGCCGTTCGTTCGGGCGCCGCCGGCTCTTCCTCGCTCGCCGTCGCAAGGTGCACGCGGTTCATGAAGGTCGCGTCGTCGCCGGTGACGAGGAGCGCGGCGTTTTCGGCGATCGCCGCAAGCAGCGGATTGATCCACTCGCGGTCGGCACGCGCGAAATCGTGGAGCACGTAGCCGTTCACCAGCTCCTTCGCGCCCGGATGCCCGATGCCGATCCGCATGCGGCGGAAATTCTGTCCGATATGCGCCTCGATCGACTTCAGGCCTTTGTGACCGGCAGCACTGCCGCCCTGCTTCATGCGGAGCTTGCCGGGAGGCAGGTCGAGCTCGTCGTAGATGACGACAACGTCGGCCGGCGTGAGCTTGTAGAAGCGCATCGCCTGCGCGACGGAGCGGCCGGATTCGTTCATGTAGGTGGCCGGCTTCAGCACCAGCGTCTTCTGACCGCCGAGCAGGCCTTCCGATATCTCGCCCTCAAAGCGCGCGCGCCATGGGGCGAAGCGGTGCAGGCGGTGGATTTCGTCCACCGCCATGAAGCCGATGTTGTGGCGGTTGCCGGCGTAGCGGCGGCCGGGATTGCCAAGACCCGCGATCAGAAGCATCCGACAATCCCCGCGATCCGCGCGCCGCGGGCCCGCATCAGGCCCGACGGCTCAAGATGAGGGGCGGGCTCAGCCGCGGCCCTTGCCCTTGCCTTCGTCTTCGGCCTTCGGCTTCGGTGCGGCCTCGCCCTCGGCCTTGACCTCGCCCTCGGCCTTGACTTCGCCCTCTGCTCCCTCCGCGGCGACAGGCGCAGCACCACCCTCCTCGACCTCCGGTATTGCCGAGGCAGCGCCGGCGATGGTGGCGACGGTGAAGTCTCGCCCTCGGATGGTCGGGCTCACGCCCTCCGGCAGGGGCACCGCGGAGATATGCACGGAATCGCCGATGTCGAGCCCTGTCAGGTCGACCGTCAGCGACTCCGGGATTGCTTCGGCGGGGACAATCAGCTCGATCGCGTGGCGAACGACGTTCAGGACGCCGCCGCGCTTCAGGCCGGGCGAATCCGCGTGATTGATGAAGTGCACGGGGACATCGAGCGTCAGCCGCGCGCCCTCGCCGACCCGCAGGAAGTCGACGTGGATCAGGAAATCGCGCACCGGATCGAGCTGGTAGTCCTTCGGAATGACGCGGATCTTCTCGCCGCTGACCTCGATCTCGACGAGGTGGGTCAGAAAGCCGCCGGCGTGAAGCCGGTGCGTCATCTCGCGCTGGTTGAGGCTGATCGGCATCGGCGGCTTCTTGTCGCCGTAGATGACGGCCGGAACTTTATCCTCGCGGCGCACAGCACGGGCGGCCCCCTTGCCGACCCGGTCGCGCGCCTCGGCCTTCAGAACGCTCGTCTGAGCCATAAGTCGCACTCCTGATCTTTGTAGCGAGAAAGCGAAAAGGCCGCGTCGATCGCGGCCACGCTTTGGCGCGGCCTCCAAGGGTGCCGACGCCGGGGCGGCTTATAGGGGAGGGCGCGGAAAAACGCAAATATCGTGGAGCGCTACCTCCGCACGGCGGCGGATTGACAATGGCGCCGACGTTCGGCCTAGATGCCCGCATGGGGAAAGCGATCTCCCCACGAGGCGACATGCCGAAGAATCGCGTCCCGCTTACCCGGAGGACGCAGCATGTCGTCGATCAATACCATTTCGCATGAAAAGCTCGCCCGCCTCGTCGGCACGCCCGGTTGCCCGGTCATTATCGATGTCCGCGATGATGACGATTTCGCCGCCGACCCCAGGCTGGTTCCCGCCTCTCTTCGTCGGGCCTCGGTCGAGCCGTGGCGCTGGTCACCTGAATTTGCCGGGCGAACTGCCGTCGTCGTCTGCCAGAAGGGCCTGAAACTCAGCCATGGCGTTGCCGCGTGGCTCCGCGGCGGGGGCATTTCAGCCGAGACCCTCGACGGAGGGTTTTTGGCGTGGGCCGGGGCGAACCTTCCGCTCGTGCCGGGGAAGATGCTTCCGCCGCGCGATGCCTGCGGGCGTACAGTCTGGGTAACGAGGGAGCGGCCGAAGATCGATCGCATTGCCTGCCCTTGGCTCATCCGCCGCTTCGTCGATCCGAACTCCGTGTTTCTGTTTGTCGCGCCGTCGGAAGTCCCGGCGGTCGCTGAGCGCTTCGCCGCCACGCCTTTCGACGTCGAGGGCGTGTTCTGGTCGCATCGCGGGGACCTGTGCACGTTTGACGTCATGATCGAAGAGCTCGGGCTGGCGACCGGGCCGCTCAAGCGCCTCGCGGCGATCGTTCGCGGCGCCGATACTGCTAGGCCCGAGCTTGCGCCGGAAGCGCCGGGGCTCCTTGCCGCGTCGCTCGGACTGTCGCGCATGTTCGCCGACGATCTCGCGCAGCTCGATGCGGGGCTCACGCTCTACGATGCCTTCTATCGCTGGTGCCGCGACGCGACCGAAGAGACGCACAACTGGCCCTTGGCGAAGCCGAAGAAATGAGCGCGGGAACAGCCCCGGCCTCCGTCGAGTTCGGCAACGCCGACCTTCGACGAAGCGCTTCGCGTCTTTGCCAAGATCGGGCTCGTTAATTTTGGCGGCCCCGCCGGCCAGATCGCGTTGATGCACCGCGTCTTCGTTGAGGAGAGACGCTGGATCGACGAGACGCGCTTCTTGCATGCGTTGAACTATTGCATGCTGCTGCCCGGGCCGGAGGCGCAGCAGCTTGCGACCTATGTCGGCTGGCTGCTTCACGGCGTGCGCGGCGGCATCGCTGCCGGCACGCTATTCGTCCTCCCGGGCTTCTTTGTGCTTCTCGCGCTCAGCATCGCCTACGAGCGTTTCGGGCATCTCGCACTCGTCGAAGGCCTCTTCTTCGGGCTGAAGGCCGCAGTGCTGGCGATCGTCGCCGAGGCGTTGATTCGAGTCGCAAAGCGGGCGCTGAAGGGTGCGGCGTCGGTTTTGGTTGCAATCGGCGCTTTCATTGCGATCGCATTCCTGAAGGCGCCGTTTCCGCTGATCGTTTTCGCTGCGGCGCTCGTCGGGTTCGTTCTTTCCCGGCGCGGGTCGACGCCGGCGCGAGAATCCGGTCGTCCCGTCGGAGCTGGCGCTTCCCATCAAGCCCGTACGGCAGCGAAATCCGCCGTCGTCTGGGGCGCGGTTTGGCTTGGGCCGGTCGCCATCCTTGCAGCAGGGCTCGGCGGCCTCAATGTCTTCACGCAGGAGGCGCTCTTCTTCTCGAAGGTGGCGATCGTCACATTCGGCGGTGCCTACGCGGCGCTCTCTTATGTCGCGCAACAGGCAGTCGAGACCTATCACTGGCTCAGGCCAGACGAGATGCTGACCGGCCTTGGCCTCGCCGAAACGACGCCTGGTCCGCTCATCCTCGTGTTGATCTTTGTCGGCTTTCTTGCCGGAGCGCGCGGCGGAGCAAGTCTCGACCCACTTCTCGCCGGTACTATCGGTGCTTTCGTCACGCTCTGGGTGATCTTCGCGCCATCGTTCCTTTTCATCTTCGCCGGCGCGCCTTTCGTAGAGACGCTGCGCGACAACCGGCGGATCGGCGGTGCGCTCGCCGCGGTGACGGCCGCAGTCGTCGGCGTCATCGCAAATCTGGCGCTATGGTTCGGGCTGCACGTCCTGTTCGGGACGGTCGGAGAATGGAGATTCGGGCCATTCTCCATCCCTATTCCGGATGCAGTGCACTTCGATCTCGCGGCCGCGCTGATCGCCGCGGCGGCGGCGATCGCGCTCATCCGTTTCCATGTCGGCGTCGTGCCCGTGCTTCTGCTTTCGGCGCTCGCCGGACTAGGGCTTCGTTTCGTCGTCCTTGCCTAGTGGGCGTAGGCGAGCCCTTGGCCGCTCTTCCTCCAGATCAGATGGTCGAGAGAGACGGCGCCCGGCCCGCGCGCGATGATGAGGAGAAGCGCCGTCGCCCAGAAAATGTGCTCCGGCCAGCCACTCGGATAGACGAAGGTCTGAATGACCAGCGTCATGCCGAGGAGCGCCAGTGCCGAGAGGCGCGAGGCAAGCCCGACGATCAGGAGCACGGGGAAAACGTGCTCTGAGATCGTCGACATGTAGGCGGCAAGGTCGGGCGGGAGTAGCGGAACCTTGTACTCTTCGCGGAAGAGATAGAAGGTCGAGTTGGAGATGTGCAGAAAGCCGTCGACTTTGGTCTGACCCGATGTCCAGAAGACGTTAGCGACCGCCACGCGGGCAACGAGTGAAAGAAAGCTCTGCGGAATGCGCTCGGCAAGAGCGCGGCCGCTGTCCAAGAGCGCAATCGGCGACATTTGAATCTCCCAAAATCCTGCGCCGGATCGCCGGCGTGACGTGACATCACCATAGGCGCGCCGATTGTTGAAATGCCGGTGATCCATCGATCTGATAGCGCTCGGCTATTGCGTTTCCGCTGGCATGGCGGGCGCCCCCGGACGATGATCGTTACGCTATCGGAGACTGTCGCTTGCGCATCGGCATCCGCCTCGCCCTCTCGCTCTTCGTGCTCGGCGCGATCGTCGTCGCGGCCGTTTCCGTGCACGCGCTTTGGTCGCGCACCGCGGAGGCCAACAGCCGGGCGCTGGTCGACACCATCAACTCGCAGATCGTCAGCACGGTGGAGAAGGAGATCGAACAGATCGCCGCCCAGGCGCGCGCCGCCCATGCCGCCATCCGCACGCTTTTCTACCAGAACGTTCTCGACAGCCGCGAAGCAGACAAGCGCGAGTTCGTCTTCCTTTCCGAGCTGCAATCGCAAGGCTCGTTGTCGCGCATCGTGTTCGGCTGGCCGAACGGCGACTTCTTCTCTGCCCGCAAGCTCGGGGACGAAGAGATCGAGATGTCGGAAGTCTCCGTCATGGACGGCAAGCGGCAGCGGCGGATCGATCGCTACAAGGTGGTGGTCGGCGACATCGAGTTCGAGGAGCGGACATTCGAGCCGTCGGATTTCGTTGCCACCGATCAGCCCTGGTACAAGTTCGGCTTCGATCTCGACCTGCCGCGCTGGACCTACATCACCGTGCATCCGGACGGAACGCATCCGGCGCTCGCTTATTCCGGCCCCGTGCAGGTCTACGTGACGAAGGTCGGCGTGCTTGCAATCATGATCGAATACGAACGCCTGTCGCGCTTCTTATCCGGGCTTGCGGTCGGCCGCACCGGCTCCGCCTTCATCCTTTCCGGCAAGGAGGGCATCATCGCCGTGCCCGACGCCATGGCCGACGAGGCGACCCCGATTAGCCTCGCCAACCAGCCGCTCCTGCCGATCGCCCAGGGCGCGCTCAAGCACGCGCTCGAAGGACCCGACATGGCGGTCAACGCGACGACCTCCATGCGGCACGTGGTCGACAACAAAGCCTACGCGGTGACGCTGACGCCGCTTGCCTTCTCCGACTGGGTGCTTGCCACCGTGTTGCCGGAGGAGGAATTCCTCGGCCCGATCGAGGCGACCACGCGGCGGCTCGCGATCGGCCTCGGCGTGGCGCTTCTCGCCTTCGCGGCGCTTTCCATCGTGCTGGCGCGGCAGATGATCGCCGCTCCGCTCGCGCGGGTCGCCGGCGAGCTTCAACACGTCGAACGCTTCGAGCTTTCACAGGTGAAGAGACATTCCTCACGGCTCGCCGAAATCAACGCTCTGTCGGATGCGATATCGCGCATGGCTACGGGGCTTTCCGCGTTCGCGAAATATCTTCCGAACGACCTTGTGCGCATACTCGTTGCCGAGGGCGTCGAGGCGCGGCCGGGCGGGGCCAACCGCGACATCTCCGTCTTCTTCGCCGACATCGCCGGCTTCACCGGGCTCTCCGAGCGGCTCGGCGACAAGATCGTGCCGTTGCTCGGCAGCTATCTCGATCTTCTGTCGCGCACGATCAGCGAGCATCGCGGCACGGTCGACAAGTTTATCGGCGATGCGGTGATGGCGTTCTGGGGCGCGCCGGGGGAGAACCCGGAGCATGCGGCAGCCGCCTGCCGGGCGGCGCTTGCCTGCGAGCGCGCGCTGATCGCCGCGCGCATCTTCGACGATTACGGGCGGCCGCTCAGAATGCGGATCGGGGTCAATTCGGGGCGCGCGCTGGTCGGCAATATCGGCTCCGACAACAGGCTGAACTACACCGCGATCGGCGATACCGTGAACATCGCGAGCCGGCTTGAGAGCGCCAACAAGATTTTCGGCACGACGATCATCATCGGCGAGGCGACGCGGCGCGCGGCCGGCGACAGCATCGTCGTGCGCGAGCTTGATAAGATCGCCGTCTATGGCCGCGCCGAAGGCATCGCCATATTCGAGCTGATCGGCCTTGCGGAGGACGGGCCGGCGCCGGCATGGGCGAAGCTCTACGGGACGGCGCTCAGCGAATACCGTGCGCGCGCGTTCGGGCGCGCCGAAGAGCTCTTCAAAGAGGTGCTCGCGGCTCATCCGGGCGACAAGGCCGCTCAGCTCATGGCGGAACGCTGCGAGCGCTTCTGCCGCGAGGCGCCGCCGGCGGATTGGGCGGGAACCACGGCGCTCGACATGAAATAGGCGCCATAGGCCCCTCGCATCGACCCCATAGGCAAACTATATTTCTGAACGGGGCGCGGCTCGGAAAAGATAAGCCACTCGAATTCGGTGGAGCACGAGCATGTCCCATTCGCCTTCACAGCCATCGCTTCCGCGCGTCGTGATCGTCGGAGCGGGATTTGGTGGCCTCACCGCGGCGAAGGCGCTTTCCGGCGCGCCCTTCAGCGTGACGGTCGTCGACCGCCACAATTATCACCTGTTCCAGCCCCTCCTTTACCAGGTCGCGACGGCCGGGCTCTCGCCCGCCGACATCGCCGCGCCGATCCGCGGCATCCTGCGCGGCAGCAATATCAGCGTGCATCTCGCCAAGGTCACCGGCATCGACCCGAAAGAGCAGACGGTGATGACCGATCGCGGCACGCTTCCCTACGACCATCTGATCATCGCGACCGGCGCGCGCCACGCTTATTTCGGGCATGACGAGTGGGAAGACGCAGCGCCCGGTCTGAAAAAGATCGAAGACGCGACCGAGATCCGCCGTCGCATCCTGATCGCGTTTGAGCGCGCCGAGACGGAGACGGATGAAGCGGAGCGGCGGCGGCTCCTGACTTTCGCCATTGTCGGCGGCGGCGCGACAGGCGTTGAGATGGCCGGCGCCATCGCCGAGCTTTCCAAGAAGGCGCTTGCCGCGGACTTCCGCTCGATCGATCCGCGCGACGCCCGCATCGTGCTCGTCGAAGCCGGACCGCGGCTCCTCGCAACCTTCAATCCGTCGCTTTCCGACTACGCCAAGAAGGCCCTGGAATCGCTTGGCGTGGAGGTCATCCTGAACCGCGCCGTGACTGAATGCGACGCGCACGGCATTGCGCTGGGGGAGGAGTGGATTGAGAGCCGCACCATGATCTGGGCGGCGGGCGTGCGCGCCTCTCCGGCCGGCAATTGGCTCGGCGCGGAGACCGACCGCGCTGGCCGGGTGATCGTGAGTCCAGACCTCTCCGTTCCGGGCTATCCGAACGTCTTCGTGATCGGCGACACCGCGCATGTGACGGATGAGAACGGCGGGGTGTTGCCGGGCGTTGCGACCGTTGCTCAACAGGAGGGCAAATACATCGCCAAGCTGCTTGAGTGGCGGGCGCGCGGCAACGTGCTTCAACCCTTCCGCTATCGCGATCCGGGCCTGTTGGCGACCATCGGGCGAAGCCGCGCAGTCGCCGAGATCAATGGGCTGAAGTTCACCGGGCTCCTTGCCTGGCTGCTTTGGTCGGTCGTGCACATTTACGGACTGATAGGCTTCAGGAGCCGTCTCGTCGTGGCACTCAGCTGGGCGTGGAGCTATCTCACCTTCGAGCGGGGCACGCGCCTTATCACCGGTTCCGACGGCGCAGCCGAACCGCCGCGCCGCTACAAGCCCAAAATGCGCGACGCGGCCTGAAGAATGCGCGTTCGGGCGCTCGAAGCGCGCGACATTGACGCGTGGGCCGCAATGCGCAGCGCCTTGTGGCCCGAGGCGGATGCCGAAGAGCTCGCGCGGGAAGCCGCCGTATTCTTCACTCGCCCGTACCTGATTGACGCGGTGTTCGTCGCGGAGGCGCCGGGGGGCGACCTTGCCGGCTTCGTGGAGCTTTCTTTGCGGTCGCACGCGGATGGCTGCAGCTCGTCGCCGGTGCCCTATGTCGAGGGCTGGTACGTCGCACCGAAGGCGCGCCGCAAAGGTGTGGGGCGGGCGCTGATCGCGGCAGCGGAAGCCTGGGGAGCCGCAGGCGGGTACACCGAGATCGCGTCAGATGCGCGGATCGCCAATCGTGCCAGCGCCGACGCCCATGCAGCGCTTGGCTTCGACGAAGTCGAACGCGCCGTCCATTTCCGCAAGGCGCTCGTCCGTCGATAAGAAAGGAAGAAGCCCGGGTGCGGCGGCCCGGGCTTCTGCCAAAATCGCGATTGCGGCGGCCTCAGAACTTGAGGCCGATGCCGCCATGGATCGTGTGCGTCGTGAGATCGCTGTTTATCGGCCCGCCGCCGATGGCGAACGTCTTGTCCTGGTAGTCGGTGAAGCGGTACTCGAAGCGGGCAGTGAGGTTGTTGGTGAGCATGCCTTCGATGCCGGCGCCGGCGGTCCAGCCCAGGAGCGCCTGGTCGTCGCTTATCCCACCGCCGGAAAGCTGCAGATCGGTCATCGCCGCGCCGGCGGTTCCGTAGAGAAGGAAGCGGTCGAGCGCGATGCCGGCGCGGGCGCGCAACGATCCGTTCACACCCTGATCGACGGAGACGCCGCCGCTCGACCCGTCGCGCCAGGGGAACAAGAAGTCGCCTTCGGCGCCGACCACGAAGTTCCCCCATTGCCAGTTGGCGCCGGCATAGCCGCCGGTGTCGAAACCGTCGGCGCTGATGCTGCCAGCCGTGGATGTGGCGTCATTTCCCCAGCCGAAGCCGCCGAGCGCGCCGAGGTAGAACCCGGTCCAATTGTTGGCTGGCGTAGCTTCGACCACCTGCGGGGTCGGCAGCGGCTCGGGTGAGGTAAGATCGGCGGCAAGAGCCGGAGCCGACAAAAACGCCGTCGCGGCCGCTCCGAGCAGGACACTTAGACGCATCATAGACCTCCAGATAGGCCCCTCTGTCGCGGTCAGAAGAATGCGATTTGCTCGCGCATGTTCCATTGCCGCGAGATCGGTCCGCAGTTTGGTATCGACGGGCCAAAATCTTGGAAAAACAAAGAATTTTCGCTGAAGAAACCCGCACTTGCGCCACAATGCTTAATGGAGCGCGAAGGCGTGTAGGGGATAGCCGCTCCAGCATGGCAACGGTGCCGCGACCGGCCGGCCAGCGATTCGCTTGAGGGGTGGGCGATTCTCGTTGCGGCGGGCGGCTCGCTCCACTAATCCCAACCATTCCGATCGGAGCCCCTTTTGAAAGCAAGCGCCGTCGCAGCGGCCCTAGCCGCCCGCATTGTTGGAGACGCCGATGCGGACGTGACGCGCGCAGTCCATCCTGCAGAAGCGCGCGGTCGTGGCGATCTCGCCGTGGCGCTGACCCAGGATGTGCTCCGCACCTTGGCTGATACGCGTGCAGAGATCGTGCTCGTCGCGGAGGGAAGCGACATTCCCGATGGGCGTTTTCGCACCGTCCTGCTTGCTCCGATTTCGCGAACTGCGTTCGCCGAGGCCACGCAGCTTTTCCAGCTGAGGCCGGCATCGACCCCGGGCATCCATCCGACCTCCGTCGTCGCGCCCGACGCAGCGATCGGCCCCGACGCCTCGATCGGCCCCTTCACCGTGGTTGGGCCGGGAGCATCGATCGGTGCGCGCACCGTCCTGCTCTCCCAGGCGACCGTGGCAGAGGGCGCCGTCGTCGGGGAGGATTGCCTGATCTATCCCGGTGTGCGGATCGGCATGAACTGCCACGTCGGCGACCGCGCCGTGATTCACAACAATGCCTCGGTCGGCGCAGACGGATTCGGCTTTATCCCGACCTCGCCGGGCGGGGTGGAGGCAGCACGCGGCTACTCGAACGGCGGGGCGCCGGCTACGGCTCGCAATCCGCTCCTAAAGATACATTCGCTTGCCGGCGTGGATATCGGCGACGATGTGGAGATCGGCGCGCTGACCTCGATCGACCGCGGAACGCTCCGGCCGACGCGCATCGGCTCCGGCACCAAGATCGACGACCTCGTCATGATCGGACACAACGTGCAAATAGGCATGGACTGCCTGCTCTGCGGCCAAGTGGCGCTCGCCGGCAGCGTCGTCATCGGCGATCGGGCGGTGCTTGGCGGCCGTGTCGCGGTGGCGGACCATCTGACCATCGGGGCCGGTGCCGTGCTTGGCGGCGGCTCCGCGGTCGGCTCGAACGTGCCGGCGGGCGCCGTCTATCTCGGCATTCCTGCGGTGCCGCGCGAAGAGGCGATGGAGAACCTGAAGCTCATGCGCCGCCTGCGAAAGTTTCTCGACACGCAGGGATCACGCAAGCGTCCCGCCGATCCCGGCGATCGCCCGCCGGCGGCTGGGCGGAAAGACTTTTGACTGAGGTGGTGATGGCGGGTTCGGTTGAGGCGGTTGTCACGGAGGCGATCGCGAAGCAGGCGAAGATCGATCGATCGACGGTCCGGATGGAGGCGTCGCTCGACGAGCTCGGCGTCAGCTCGCTCGATCTCGTCGAGATCATCATGACCATCGAGGACGAATACGACATCACGATACCGCTCGACGCCAACGAAGCTTCGCAGTCCATCAAGACCGTCGGCGATATTGTGGCTCTTGGGCAGAAGCTGGGCCTCGGCGCCGCGTGACCGTCGATGATCGCCGCGTTGTCGTCACCGGCCTCGGCTGCGTCTCGGCCCTCGGCCACTCCGTCGACGCCTTCTGGTCGGCCCTGAAAGAAGGCCGCTGCGGAATTGGACCGATCGACGTCTCCGCGCCTTTTGATCTGAAAGTCTCGATCGGCGGAGCGATACCGCCGCCGGATCCCTCGACGCTCGTCGATTCACGCCGGCTTGCGATGCTCGACCGGTTCAGCGTGTTGGCGCTGGTGGCGGCGGGCCAGGCGCTCACGCAGGCGGGGCTCGATCTTTCCGGTGAGACGGGGGACCGGACCGCCTGCGTCGTCGGAGTCGGGGTCGCGGGCTGGGAGGCGATCGAGGATAGCTATCGCCGCGTGTTCCTGGAGGGCGCGAAGCGCACCAATGTCTTCACCGTTCCGCGCGTCATGCCGGGGGCGCCGGCGAGCCAGATCAGCATGGCGTATGGAGTCCGCGGGCCGGTCTTCGCGGTCTCCTCCGCGTGCTCATCCTCCAACCACGCGATCGCAAGTGCAGTCTCCCTGATCCGCAGCGGCGCAGTTGACGTCGCGCTCGCTGGCGGCACGGAAGCGCCGCTCGTCTACGGAATCCTGAAGGCGTGGGACGCGCTTCGCGTGCTGGCGCCCGACACGTGCCGGCCGTTCGACAAGAACCGCAAAGGTCTCGTGCTTGCCGAAGCCTCCGGCATTGCCGTGCTCGAAAGCGCGGACCACGCCAAGGCGCGCGGCGCCGAAATCCTGGCGGAGGTGGCCGGCGTGGGTATGAGCGCCGACGCGGCGGACCTCGTTGCGCCGAACGTCGAAGGCCCTTCGGCCGCCATCCGCGCCTGCCTCGCGGACGCCGGTCTCTCGCCCAATTCGATCGACTACGTGAACGCGCACGGCACCGGCACGGTCGCCAACGACATCACCGAGATCAAGGTCATCAAGTCGGTGTTTGGGGATCACGCCGAGGCGCTCTCGATCTCGTCGACGAAATCGATGCACGGACATGCGCTTGGCGCGAGCGGCGCATTGGAGATGATCGCCGTCGTGGAGGCGATCCGCGCCGGCATTGTCCCGCCCACCGTCAATATCGAGGAGCTCGACCCGGAGTGCGACCTCGATGTGACGCCCGGGGCGGCGCGGGAGCGTCCGATCCGTGCGGCAATCAGCAATGCCTTTGCCTTCGGCGGGACCAACGCGGTGGTGGCGATCAGGCGGTTCGCGGGCTAGCCCCGAGAGCCCGCCCCTGCGACAAACCGGGACCGGCGTGCAAAGCTGGCCCTTCGCCACCCGGGCCGATGATTCGAGCGATGAGCGAGCCTCGCACCGCACTCGTAACCGGAAGCGCCAAGAGGATCGGCGCGGCGATCGTGCGCGATCTTGCGGCGCACGGCTTTGCGGTCGCGATTCACTGCAACAGGTCGGTCGATGAAGCGAATACGCTTGCCGGCGAGATCAGGGCGGCGGGAGGGCAGGCGGCCGTCGTTCACGGCGATCTCTCTGACGCCAATGCTGTCGCCGGCCTCGTGCCGGCCGCGCGCGCAGCGCTTGGGCCGCTGACGCTCCTCGTCAACAACGCCTCGGTCTTTCTGAAAGACCGTTACGGGGGGCTCGACATTGGCGTCTGGCGGACCCAATTCGACATCAATCTGCGTGCGCCGGTCTTCCTCGCCGAAGCCTTCGCCGCGCAGCTTCCAGGGGGATCGGACGGCAACATCGTCAACATGATCGACCAACGCGTGCTGAAGCTTACGCCCGAAATGCCCTCCTACACGCTGACCAAAGCGGCGCTTTGGGCGGCGACGCAGACGCTCGCACAGGCGCTCGCGCCGCGGATCCGCGTGAACGGCATCGGACCCGGCCCGACCTTCGCGAACCCCTACGCCGCCGACCAGGGCATGACCAAGGAGATCGGTGGCATCCCGCTCAAGCGGCCCGTCGATCCGGCCGATTTCGGCCGCGCCATCCGCTTCCTGGTCGAGACGCCGTCGATCACCGGCCAGCTGCTCCTGCTCGATTCCGGCCAGCACATCGGATGGGAGACGCCTGAAATCGTCGGCAAAGCGCCGCGATGAGGACGCTCTAATGAGCGAGATTGCTACCTACTTCTTTCGCGCCATATCGGAGCAGGTGAGCATCGGCCTGCTCGCGGTGGAAAAGGCCGCGCCGCAGCGCGTTCTGATCGACCTCGAATACGATTGCCAGATACCGGTCGAGCTTCACGACGAGGCGGCCTCCGTCCTCGACTATGACGCGGTGCGCAGGGACGTTGCGGCGATCGCCCGGAGCGGCCATTTCAATTTGCAGGAGACGCTCTGCAGGGCGATCCTGAACGGCCTGATGGCTCGCCCGCAGGTGCTTCGTGCGAAAGTATCCGTGCGCAAGCCCGACATCTATCACGACGTCGATTCCGTCGGCGTCACCATGCAAGAGAGAAAGCCCTGAACGCGAATTCTCCACCCGAGGCCGACGCCGGCGAAGCGCCCGAAGACGAACGCCGGGCCTCCGCGTCCGACATCCCGCCGCTGGCGGAGGACGTTGGCCCGGAGGCGGCGCCGCGGCTCGACCTTGACTGGGAAGCGACGGCACCGGCAGCGCCCGGCCATGAGGTGATCGCGGCGGCGGTGAAAAACCTGCCGAACGCGCCCGGCGTCTACCGCATGATCGACGCGAAGGGTGATGTTCTCTACGTCGGCAAAGCGCGCAGCCTGAAGAAGCGCGTGGTGAGCTACACGCGGCTCCTCGGCCAGTCGAGCCGCATCGCTCGCATGATCCGCGCGACGGTCACGATGGACTTCGTTCGCACGCGCACGGAGATCGAGGCGCTGCTTCTCGAAGCGAACCTGATCAAGCGCCTGCGCCCACGCTTCAACGTCAATTTCCGCGACGACAAGTCGTTTCCCTACATCCTGATCGCCGAGGACCACGAAGCGCCGGCGATCATGAAGCATCGCGGCGCGCGGCGGCGGAAGGGAAGCTATTTCGGCCCATTCGCCTCTGCCGGCGCCGTCGGGCGCACCGTCAACACGTTGCAGCGGGCATTCCTGATCCGCACCTGCTCAGACGCCGTCTATCAGAGCCGCACGCGGCCGTGCCTCCTCTATCAGATCAAGCGCTGCTCGGCTCCTTGCACCGGCGAGATTGCGCTCGATGACTATGGCCGGCTCGTCGCCGAGGCGAATGCGTTTCTCTCCGGCGAGAGCCGGCAGGTGCGCGCCGAGCTTGCGGAAGCGATGGAGACCGCCTCGACGGCGCTCGATTTCGAGAGCGCAGCGCTCTATCGCGACCGGCTCGCGGCGCTCTCTCACATCCAGTCGCACCAGGGCATCAACCCGCACGGCGTGGAGGAGGCCGATGTCGTCGCCGTACACCAGGACGGCGGCTACTGGTCGATCCAGGTCTTCTTCTTCCGCACCGGACAGAACTGGGGGAACCGAGCCTATTTCCCGAAGGCCGACAAGAGTCTCGACGCCGGTGCCGTTCTCGAAGCCTTTCTGGCGCAGTTCTACGACGACAAGCCGACGCCGAAGCTGGTGCTCGTCTCGCACGATTTTTCGGAGCGTGCGTTGCTCGAAGCGGCGCTCTCCGAGCGCGCCGGCCGCAGGATAACGATCTTGGTGCCGCAGCGCGGCGAGAAGCGGGAGCTCGTCGAGCACGCAGCGGCCAATGCGCGCGAGGCGCTGGCGCGCAGGATCGCCGACACGGCAAGTCAGGCGCGGCTTCTCGCAGGGCTCGCCGAGGCATTTGGATTGCCGGCGCCGCCGCGGCGGATAGAAGTCTATGACAACAGCCACGTCATGGGGACGAACGCAGTTGGCGCGATGATCGTTGCCGGGCCGGAGGGATTTGCCAAGAACCACTATCGCAAGTTCAACATCCGCGCCGACGACATCACGCCGGGCGACGACACGGGCATGATGCGCGAAGTGATGCACCGTCGCTTTTCGCGCCTCTTGAAGGAGGCCGGGCCGCGCGGCGAAGCGAGCGGAGAGAGCGACGCGCTTGGGCCTTGGCCCGATCTCGTCCTCGTCGACGGCGGCAAGGCGCAGCTCGGTGCCGCCGCCGCCGTGCTTGCGGAGATCGGCATCGAAGACGTCCCGATCGTCTCGATCGCCAAGGGCCGCGACCGCGATGCCGGCCGCGAGACCTTCTTCACGGCCGGCCGCGAGCCCTTCATGCTGCCGCACCGCGATCCGGTGCTCTATTTTGTCGAGCGGCTCCGCGACGAGGCGCACCGCTTTGCCATCGGCTCGCATCGTGCCCGGCGCCGCAAGGAGATGCACCAGAACCCGCTCGACGAAATCGCCGGGATCGGGCCGAGCCGCAAGCGTGCGCTGCTTCGCCATTTCGGCACCGCGAAGGCCGTCAGTCGTGCCGGAGTTGAGGACCTGATGGCGGTTGCGGGCGTCTCGCGGGCGGTGGCGGAGGCGATCTACGACCATTTCCACGAGCAAGTTCCGTGACTTGCACGGAAAAACGGCACCGTCCGTCGTGCTTTCGTCTCAAATCGGCCCTAAGCGGTCGGCTGAGCTTAAGGCTTGCAAAGCCGGCCAATTGACGCAATCACCACGGAATTCCAAGGTGGCGACATGACGGTCCAGACGGGCGACGAAATCCGGCGGCCGGTCGAGCTTGGGGCGCTCAATCTGCCCAACATCCTGACCTACGGTCGGATTGCGGCCGCGCCGCTTGTTGGTGCGACCTTCTATTTCCCCGGAAACTGGGGCTATTGGTCAGCCTTCCTGATCTTCGTTGCAGCGAGCATCACCGACTATTTCGATGGCTACCTGGCGCGCGCCTGGAAGCAGCAATCAACACTCGGCCGCATGCTCGACCCGATCGCCGACAAGCTGCTCGTCGCCGTCTCGATCCTGATTCTGGTTGCCGACGACACGCTGGCGCACTGGTCGATCTGGGCGGCGATCATCGTCTTGATGCGCGAGATTTTCGTCTCCGGGCTGCGTGAATTCCTGGCCGAATTGCATGTCAGCGTGCCGGTGACACGGCTCGCCAAATGGAAGACGACGATGCAGCTCATTGCGATCGCCGCGCTGCTCATCGCGCCGGCGCTGCAGGGCGCGAAGAGCGGCGTCCTCATCAATCTCGGATTGACGTTCTTCTGGGTGGCAGCGATCGTGACCCTCTATACCGGTTACGATTATTTCCGCGCCGGCCTGAAGCACCTTGTGAGCGAATGACATGAAGGTCCGCTACTTCGCCTGGGTTCGCGAGCGCGTCGGTCACGCGGAGGAGGAGATCGATCCGCCGGCGGATGTCGCAAGCGTCGCCGACCTGATCGCCTGGCTGTCCGGGCGCGACGAGGGCTACGCCGCTGCCTTCGCTGAGCCGACGGTGATCCGCGCGGCGATCGATCAGGAGCACGTTGAGCACGACACGCCGCTCAATGGCGCGCGCGAGATCGCCTTCTTCCCGCCGATGACCGGTGGCTGAGCGCCCGAAGGGCGTTTGATGAAGCCCTGGAACCCGAACATCCGCGTGCGGCGCGAGAGCTTCGATCTCGCGGAGGAATCGCGCCGGTTGACGGCGGGCCGTACCGATATCGGCGCTGTCGTCGCCTTCACCGGGTATTGCCGCGACGAGGGCGAGACACTCGCGGCGCTTGAGCTTGAACACTATTCCGGCATGGCCGAGGAGGAGATCACTCGCATCGCACGCGAGGCTTCGGCGCGCTGGCCGCTCCTCGGGCTGACGGTGGTGCACCGCACCGGAAAGATGACACCCGGTGAGCCGATCGTTCTGGTGCTCGCTGCCTCCGAGCATCGTCAGGCCGCCTTCGAGGCCGCCTCGTTCCTGATGGATTATCTCAAGACCCGCGCGCCCTTCTGGAAGAAGGAGCACCGCGCCGACGGCACGGAAGGCGACTGGGTTGCGGCGAAGGAGACGGATGACAGCGCCGCGGAGAAATGGCGCTAGATCGGGAAACGGCGTCTCTTATCCTCCCGTGGCAGCCTTCCAGTATTTGAGGCTCGTCGACAGAAGCGTGTCGTAGTCGATCTTGATGCCCTGAGCGGTCACACAGAGGCCGTCGGCGCCAAGCGCGATATTGGCCTTTCGGGTCATGCGCACCATCCGCGACAGATTGAGCCGCTCTTCGACCGCCGGATCGATCGCCAGCACCATCGCCTTTTGTCGCTGAAGCCGCCAGGTCGAAATCTTTTGCACGGCTTTCCACGGAATGATGTCGCTGGTGATGCGCGTGTCGCGGATGCCCTCCGAGCTGATGGTGACGATCGGGCCTCGTGCGGTGAAGAGCATCCAGATTCCCGCCAGCGTGCAAAATCCGAAAAAGACAAGCCCGCAATAGCCGACGAACTGCTGGAAGCTTCCAGGCTCGACGCCAGGCAGAATCCGGGCCGCGATCAAGGCGGAGACGAGCGTCAAAAGGATGGCTCCGGCGATCACCCCGAGGAGTTTCGCAGGCGAGCTGCGGATTTCGATCGTCTCAGCCAACGTCGCCGGCCGCTAGTAAAGCGTCTCCTTGTAGCGCACCAGCATCTCGTCCTGTGTCTCTGCCGTCGCCCAGTTGACCTGGTCGCGGATCATCTCGCCTATCGAGGGGAGCGTCGCGCGGTCCACGTGCTTCGTCGGGTCCCAAAGGGCGGAGCGCATCAGCGCTTTGCCGCAATGCAGATAGGCCTGTTCGACCGCGACGCGGATGACGGCGATCGGGAGCTTTCCGTTGACCGTGCCCATGGCGCGAAGTTCGGGATCGATGTCGAGCGTGGCGCGGCCGTTGACGCGCAGCGTCTCATCCACGCCGGGCACCAGGAAGAGCAGCCCGACGCGGCTGTTCTCTAGAATGTTCTCAAGCGAGTCGAGCCGATTGTTGCCGGGAAAATCCGGGATGACCAGGGTCTTGTCGTCGAGCGCCTTGACGAAGCCGGCCGGTCCTCCGCGCGGCGAGACATCGCCGCCGCCTGCGCCCGAGGTAGCAAGCACGAGGAGCGGCGACAGCTCCAGGAAGCGCAGGCAATGGCGGTCGAGCCGGCTGATCGCCTTGGCGAGCGAGCGCGGTTGCGGCGACTTGTAGACGCGCCGAAGCGCGTCCTTGCTGTCGATGGTGGTGCTCATGTGCCTCCGCTTAGAGCATGATCCCGAAAAGTGGAAACCGGTTTTCGGATCAGATCATGCCCAAAAGAGGGGAACGGCCCCGCTTCCTAGCGGGGCCGGGCCGGAAGCTCAGCGTGCCGCAACCTTCTTGACGGCGACCGGGGCGGCCGGGTTAACCGCCGCCATGTAGTCTTCCATCAGCGTCTTGGTGATTTCGCCGACTGAAAACTTGTGGGGGCCGATCTCGGAGACCGGCGTCACTTCGGCGGCCGTGCCGGTCAGGAAGCACTGCTCGAAGGATGCCATCTCATCCGGCTGGATGGCTCGCTCGATCACCTCGATGCCGCGCGCGCGGGCAAGCTCGATCACCGTCTGCCGGGTGATGCCGTCCAGGAAGGCGTCCGGATCGGGCGTGTGCAGCTTGCCGTCCTTGACGAAGAAGATGTTGGCGCCGGTTGCCTCGGCGACGCGGCCACGCCAGTCGAACATCAGCGCGTCGGCATAGCCCTTGCGCTCCGCGGCGTGCTTGGAGAGCGTGCAGATCATGTAGAGACCGGCCGCCTTCGACTTTGCGGGGATGGTGCGCGGGTCGGGGCGACGCCATTCGGAGATGTCGAGGCGGATGCCTTTCAGCCGCTCAGCCGGACTGAAATAGGACGGCCAGTCCCACACGGCGATTGCGACGTTGATACGGTTCTTCTGGGCGGAGACTCCCATCATCTCGCTGCCGCGCCAGGCGGCCGGGCGCACATAGGCGTCGGAAAGATTGTTCAGGACGAGAAGCTCGCGGCACACCGCGTCGATCTCTTCCACCGAATAGGGGATCGCGAAGTCGAGGAGCCGTGCGCTGTTGAACAGGCGCTCGGTGTGCTGCCGCAGCTTGAAGATCTCGCCGCCATAGGCGCGCTCGCCCTCGAACACGCAGCTCGCGTAATGCAAGCCGTGCGTCAGCACGTGGATCTTCGCCTCTGCCCAATCGACAAAGGCTCCGTTGAACCAGATCTTGCCGGTCATCTGATCGAAGGGAACGCCCGCCATAATCTTGTCCTCCAGGGCTGCGACGCTTACCGCGCCGTCTGACTTGATATGCCTTCCCGATGCGGCACGATTGCGCCATTCGTACAATTCTTGCACAAGTCGAAGACGACGACCGAGGCTCGTCTGAGCCTGCCGTCACAGGATAGCAAGATCGTAAGATATGTCAATATGGCTGACATAAATCGCTCGCTCGCCGCGCGGCGGGCTCCGGCTCCGGCCGACGAGACCGTCGTAGACCTGATCGAGCTTCTGTTTTTCGCCTACCGCGATTTCATATCTGATCCAGACGCGATCCTCGCGCGGTCGGACTTCGGCCGCGCGCACCACCGCGTCCTCCACTTCGTCGACCGCAACCCCGGCCTGACGGTCGCCGACCTCCTCGACATCCTGAAGATCACCAAGCAGAGCCTGGCGCGCGTTCTGAAGGAGCTCGTCGATTCCGGCTTCATCGAGCAGCGCACCGGACTGGAGGATCGCCGTCAGCGACTGCTCTACGCGACGCCCGCGGGCCAGGCGCTCTCCGCCAGCCTCTCCGCACCGCAGGAGCATCGCATCAAGGCGGCGCTTGCGGGACTCGGTCCCGACGCCCGCGCCACAGTGACCGCCTTCCTCTTCGGGATGATCGACGCGCCCGAGCGCGCCAAGGCGGCGCGGCTCGTCGACAAGGAGCCCGAGCGGTGAAGGCGCCGTCGCACCCTAACGGACCGCAACCCTCCGATGACGCTCCGCATCTCCTCGTCGTCGACGACGACATGCGGATCAGGACGCTTCTGACGCGCTTCCTCGGCGCCAACGGCTTTCGCGTCAGCGCCGCAGCGTCCGCCGCGGAGGCGCGCCGCCAGATCGCCAACATCGCCTTCGATCTTCTCGTCGTCGACGTGATGATGCCGGGCGAAACCGGTCTCGAATTCACCGAGGCGTTGAGGCAAGGCTCCTCCGTCCCGATCCTCATCCTGACGGCGCGCACGGAAGTGCCGAGCCGCATCCGCGGGCTTGAGGTCGGCGCCGACGATTATCTGGCGAAGCCGTTCGAGCCGCGCGAGCTGCTTCTTCGGATCAACAGCATCCTGCGGCGCGGCGCCAAGCCCGAGCGCGCCCCGATCGAGGCGATCCGCTTCGGCCCGTTCACCTTCAATATCGAGCGTGGGGAATTGAAGCGCGGAAGCGACGTCGTGCGCATCACCGACCGCGAGCGTGACCTTTTGCGCATCTTCGCGGCGCGACCTGGCGAAACCGTCAAGCGCCACGAGTTTCTGAAGGTCTCCAACGGCGGCGGCGAGCGCGCGGTCGACGTGCAGATCAACCGCTTGCGTCGCAAGATCGAGGACGACCCGTCGAATCCGGTCCACCTGCAGACGGCGCGCGGAATTGGCTACCGGCTCCTGGTGGACTAGGTTTCGCGTCGGAAGGATGCAGCCATGGCCTTGATCGGCGACATCGGCGCGCGCCTCCGCCTGCCGCAACCGCTCCGCCAGTTCGGCGAGCTTGCGAAGGGCTGGGGGATTGCCGCCGCCGAGCACTGGCGGCAGCTCGGTCTTGCGAGGTTCGGGCTCGCGATTCGCGACCGCATGCCGAAAGGCCTCTACGTTCGCTCGATCCTGATCGTCGTGCTGCCGATCCTGATCCTGCAGGCGGTCGTCGCCTACGTCTTCATGGAGCGGCATTGGCAGACGGTGACCCGCCGGCTGTCGAGCGCCGTCGTTCGCGACATCGCGGCGATCATCGACGTGATCGATACCTATCCGCAGGACGCGCGCTTCTCCGACATCACACGCGTTGCGGCCGAGACCTACGGCCTCACGATCTCGGTTCTGCCGCCGTCGCCGCTGCCGGAACCCGGCCCGCGGCCGTTCTTCTCGCTGCTCGATTCGACGCTGACGCGCGAGATCGGACGGCGCATCGACCACCCGTTCTGGATCGATACGCTCGGCAATTCCGACATGGTGGAGATCCGCGTCGACCTCGGCGATCACGTGCTTCGTGTGTTCGCCCCGCGCAGCCAGGCTTACGCGTCGAACTCGCAGATTTTTCTGTTCTGGATGGTCGGAACGTCGCTCGTGCTTCTGACGATCGCGCTGCTTTTCCTCAGGAACCAGATCAAGCCTATCCTGAACCTTGCGCAGGCGGCGGAGCAGTTCGGCAAAGGCCGCCCGGTCGCCGAATTCCGTCCGCGTGGCGCGCGCGAGGTGCGACAGGCGGCGCAGGCCTTCGTCGACATGCGCGAGCGGATCGAGCGGCAGGTCGAGCAGCGCACGACGATGCTGTCCGGGGTGAGCCACGATCTCAGGACCGTGCTCACCCGCTTCAAGCTCGAGCTCGCCATGCTCGGCGATACGCCCGACACGGAGGCGCTCCGCGCCGACGTCGACGAGATGAGCCGCATGCTTGAGGACTATCTCGCCTTCGCCCAGGGTGATGCCGGCGAAACGACGGAGATGGTCGACATCCCCACGGTGCTTGAAGAGATCGCGGAAACGGCGCGGCGCGACGGCGATGCGGTCGAGATGAATTTCGACGGTGAGCCGCGCGCGCTACTCCGTGCGCTCGGCTTCCGTCGCTGCGTCGGCAACCTCGTCGGAAATGCCGGCAAGCACGGCGACCATATCGTCGTGAAGGCGCGCCACGCCGACGGATGGCTGACGGTCACCATCGACGACAACGGGCCCGGCATCCCGCCGGAGGAGCGCGAGGCGGTGTTTCGCCCCTTCTACAGGCTCGATTCCGGACGCAACGTCGATTCCGGCGGGAGCGGCCTCGGCCTCGCCATCACGCGCGACATCGCTATGAGCCACGGCGGCGACGTGATCCTCGCGGAAAGCCCGCTCGGTGGCGTGCGCGCCGTGCTGATGATCCCGGCCTAACCTCCCCCTTGAGGGGAGGTCGAAGTTCTCGGGACGCGGAACGCGGACCGAGACTTCGGGAGGGGGTCACCAGCGGAGCCTCCACCCCCTCCCGGAGTTTTCTGCGCCAAGTGGCTTGAAAACTCCGACCTCCCCTCAAGGGGGAGGTTAAGGGCCCCTCTAGAACATCCGTCCCCCGAGCGGCACGTCGATCGTCGGCTCGATCAGCACCACCTCGCCGGCGTCGTCGGGCACGCCGAGCGTCAGCACTTCCGACATGAACGGTCCGATCTGCCGCGGCGGAAAATTCACCACCGCGAGCACGAGCCGACCGACCAAGGAAGCGGGCTCGTAATGCTTGGCGATCTGCGCGGAGGATTTCTTGCGGCCGAGCTCAGGCCCGAAATCGATGACGAGCTTCAGCGCCGGCTTGTGCGCTTCCGGGAAGGGCGAAGCTTCGACGATCCGCCCGACCCGAATGTCCACCTTCAGATAATCATCGAACGCAATCGGCTCCGCCACCGCGCTCACGTCGGGTGACCTTCGGAGAGGTCGTCGGCCGCAGGTTCGTTGCGTCGGCGGCGCGGATCGGCCCCGTCTGCTCGACGATGCGATCGAGCCAGTCGAGACGCATCGCCACGCGCTCCGCTTCGCGGAGCCGCTTGTCGAGCGCCGCCATGGTGCGGGCGAGGCCGGGATCGTTATCGTCGAGATAGGTGCGCATCACCCGCGCCCAGACGAGCGCGAGCCCCTGCGCCCGTAGGAGTCCGCGCCGCCCGGTCGCCGGAATCCCCGCCGCCGCGAGCATCCAGGCCATCGACTGGGTGACAAGGCGGTTCAGCGCGAGCGCCAAGAGCGGATCGGCGAGTGCAGCCCTCGCGATGGTGCGGAGCGCCCCCTTGTGCGGCGCGTGCGCCTCGAAGCGCGCAAAGAGGATGTCGAAGAGCCGCTCGCGCGGCGCCTCGTCGGCAAGCTCCGAATCGACTCCCTTCAGCACCTGTTCGTCGATCCGGCGGATGTAGTCGGCGAGGATCGCGAGCCGTCCGTCGAATTCCGCGCGGAGTTCGGCAAGCGGGACGCCGGCGCGCTCCGAAATCGCGCCGAGCGTGACATCTTCCCAGGAGCCCTCGGTGGCGAGCGCCATCAGTGCGTCGACGATGCGGTCGCGTGTCTTCGGCTTGGGCAACAGACGCTCCGTTCGGCCAATCCTCCCGATCAGAATAATCGGCGCCGGGGCGCGAGGCGAATCACGGGAGTCGGCATCTACCGGAAGTATCGTAAGATATAGCTTGCGATATAGACGGAAATGCTTTAGGCAGAGATATATCTTACGATATCTTTGGAGATATAAATGCATTCATAATTCCTGCTCATCACGGAGGCGACGATCGTTACTTAGCAGGCCGCGGCCGCCGCGGCGGTTTCCGTGGCTTCGGCGGCTTCCGCCCCGGCGCGGGAGGCGGCCGCGGCGGTTTTCCGTTCGGACGCTTCGTCGGCGACGGCGAGCTTCGCCTGATCGTGCTGAGCCTCGTAGCGGAGAGCCCGCGGCACGGCTACGAGATCATCAAGGCGCTGGAGGAGCGCTCAGGCGGCTTCTACAGCCCAAGCCCCGGCGTCATCTATCCGACGCTCACCTTCCTCGAAGAGGCGGGACACACCGTCTCCTCGGCGGACGGCAACAAGAAGATCTATGCCATCACCGACGCTGGCCGCGCTTATCTCGAAGAAAACCGAGTCCAGGCGGACGCGATCCTCTCGCGCATCGAATGGATCGGCGCCCGCCTTGCACAGGCGCGGAATTTCTTCGAGCGCGGGGAAGAGCCGCGCGACCGCGATATTCCCGAGGTTGTTCCGGAGCTGAACGCGGCGCGGCGTGCGATCAAGGCGGCGCTTGCCGCCAAGCTCGACTCGTCGGTGGAGGAACAACGACGCATCGCTGAGCTTCTCCTCAAGACGGCGAAAGAGATCGCGGGCGCAAGCAAGCCGCGTGGCCCCGACGATATCGACCTCGGCTAAGGGGAAGTTCAGCCGAGTTCGACTGACCGCGCCTTCGCGGCCGCGACCGCGCGTAGAAGCAGCGGGGCGAACCCGGCCTCGCCCATCAGTACCTTGAGCGCGGCTTCCGTCGTTCCGCCGGGCGAAGTGACGTTCTTTCGAAGCACGTCGGGCGGCAGCGGGCTCGTCGCGAGGAGGGCGCCGGCCCCAGCCACCGTCTGGCGCGCGAGCCGTGCGGCGAGGTCTTTCGGAAGACCTGCTTGCCGCGCCGCCTCCGCGAGGCTTTCGGCGAGTAGGAACACGTAGGCCGGCCCCGAGCCGGAGACGGCGGTCACCGCGTCAAGCAACGTCTCGTCATCGATCCAGGCGATCTCGCCGATTGCGGCAAGCAGGGCGTCGACAGCGCTACGCTCGATCTCCGTGACGTGCGGGTTCGGAACGGCGACGGTCATGCTCATGCCGACCTGCGCCGGTGTGTTGGGCATGGCGCGGACGATCGCCTGCCCGGCGGGGAAGGCGGCTGTAAGCGTCGAAAGTCGCACGCCGGCGGCAATCGAGAGGATCGTCGTGTCGGGTGCGGCAAGCGCGCGCACTTCGGAAAGCGCTTCCGTCATCGATTGCGGTTTCACCGCAAGCACCATGATTTTGTAGGCGCGGTCGCTTGCTCCGGCGACGCTGGTCGCGGTCGCTGTGCCCTTCCTGGCGAGTTCCGACCAGCGGTCGCCCTCGAGATAGGGATCGAGGATCGTGACCTCCGCGGCGTCAAGCCGGTTCGCGAGCCAGCGTTCCAGCATGGCGCCGCCCATTTTGCCGGCGCCGACAAGCAGCAGCGGCTGGGCTCCGGGAATCATCGAGATCAGGCTTCGCCGTGCGTCTCGAAGAGCACGGCGGAAAGCGCTTCCTCCGGTGTCTTACCGGCCCAAATCACAAACTGGAAGGCCTGGTAGTAGCGCTCGCATGCTTCGACCGCGGCCGCGAGCATGGCCTCAAGCTGCCCGGCGCCAGCCTCCATCCCCTCGGTCAGAAGCAGGGCGTTTCGATACATGATGACGCCTTCGGCCTGCCACAGGTCGAAATGCCCGAGCCAAAGCTGTTCGTTGACCAGCGCCAGCAAACGCATCACGTCGTTCTTGCGCCGCTCGTTGATCTTGAAGTCGAAGGCGCAGGCGAGGTGCAGCGCCTCGAGCGCGCCCATCCAGGACATCGAAAGATTGTAGTCGCAGAACGCGCCGGTAACGGAGATGGTGATCTCGTCGTCGCCGGAGCGATCGAACGCCCAGTCGTGCGACGCCGCGATCTGCTCGATCAGGTCAACCGGGTTGGCGGAGGCGGGGAGTTCTATGTCGACCAGACTCATGTCCATGTCCTCGCGTCGTTTACCCAAGGGAACACCAAACGACTCTGACGCGACGCCGTCCGCGCGAATCGGCGAAGGCGGCCGGGCACTTCGAGATGAACCGCCCGGATCGCCTTCCGTTACGCATTGAAGTGTCGGAGCAAACCCGAATCTCTTTCAACCTCACTATAGGTATGCGAGTCCGCTCTGGAAGCGCCGCCAGAGTCGGAGACAGCTTTTCCACGGGGAAACAAAGCCGGCGATCAGATTTCACTCTCGGCGGACTCGCCGGTCCGCTTGCGCGCGCCACGTTTCACCGGTTCGTCCTCGGCAGTTGGAGCTGTGCGGTTCAGATGCGCCTCGAGTGCGGCAACCCGCTTTTTCAAGGCCTCGTTCTCCTCGCGCGCCTTCACCGCCATCTCGCGCACCGCCTCGAACTCCTCGCGCTGCACAAGCTCCATCTCGCCGACGAAGCGTTCGGCTTGGCTTTTCACCGCCGTCTCCACCTCGCGGCGCACGCCTTGGGCGACGCCTGCCATATCGGTCATAAGCTTGGCGAATTCGTCGAGCAGCCGGCTTGAGGTCTGGGTCATGTCACCTCCTCCGGGGCGCCTGCGTTGCCTTGCGGGCCGAAAAGCAGGCGAAATCGGGGGCCGCGCGGGCCGAACGCTAACATAGCTTCATGGCATATATGCTTCGCCACCGGGGGCGCAAGGCGGCGGGTTGACCCGGCCCGGCCTTGGGGGCGAAGGTCCGCCGCCTCCGCCGCGTCCATTCCCGCTTGAACCACGCCATGCTCGTCATCCCCTATCCGCAGATCGACCCGGTCGCGATCTCGATCGGGCCGTTCGCGATCCGCTGGTACGGGCTCGCCTATTTCGCCGGAATCCTGCTCGGCTGGTGGTATGCGCGCCGGCTTGTGTCGAACGACCGCCTGTGGGGCGGGCCGGCGCCGATGACGCTCGCCGACATCGACGATTTTCTGCTCTGGCTCGTCGTTGGCATCGTCGGCGGCGGCCGCATCGGTTACGCGCTTTTCTATCAGCCGGGCCACTTCCTCGACGATCCGATCGGCTTTTTCCGACTTTGGGAAGGGGGGATGTCGTTTCACGGAGGGCTTGCCGGCACCATCCTCGCCATGACGATCTTTGCACTCCGGCGCAAAATCCCGATGCTTTCGCTTTTCGACGTCTGCGCCGCCTCCGTGACCTTTGGGCTCTTCTTCGGGCGGATCGCGAACTTCGTCAACGGCGAGCTCTGGGGGCGCACGACGGACGTTCCCTGGGGGATGGTGTTCCCAAACGGGGGACCTCTTCCGCGCCACCCGAGCCAACTCTACGAGGCGGGGCTCGAAGGCATTCTCCTCTTCATCGTGCTCCGTATCCTCACGCACCGCTTCTTGAGCCTTAAGAGGCCCGGACTGACCGGCGGCGCCTTCATCGCCGGATACGGCCTCGCGCGGATCGCAGTTGAAAACGTGCGCGAGCCCGACGTGCAGCTCGGCTTCATCGCCGGCGGCCTCACCATGGGCATGATCTTGTCGATCCCGATGGTGCTCGTCGGAGTGGGCGCAATCGTCTTCGCCTTGCGACGCAAAGCGTGAGCGATACGCCGCTCGCGAAAAAGATAAGGCTTCTCATCGAGGCGAACGGCCCGATGCGCGTCGCCGACTACATGGCGCTTTGTCTGAGCGATCCGGAGCACGGCTACTACGCGACGCGCGATCCGTTCGGCCCCGAGGGTGATTTCGTGACCGCGCCGGAGGTGAGCCAGATGTTCGGCGAGATCGTCGGCGCCTGGCTTGTGCATGTATGGCGGATGATCGGCGCGCCGACGCCGGCGCGGCTCGTCGAACTCGGCCCAGGCCGCGGCACGCTGATGGCCGACGTTCTTCGCGTGGCGGCCAAGGCGCGCGATTTCCACGAAGCCGTCACGGTGCATCTGGTCGAGACGAGTCCGGTCCTGAAGGCGCGTCAGGCTACGACGCTCGCCGGCTCCGACATTCGCCTTACCTGGCACAACTCATTCTTCGACGTGCCGGCAGGACCGCTTCTTCTCGTCGCCAACGAGTTCTTCGACGCCTTGCCGATCCGGCAGTTCGTGCGCAGCAACAATGCTTGGCGCGAGCGTGTCGTCGGCCTCGACGACAGCGGGAAGCTCGCTTTTGGTATCGGTCCGGGCACGCTCAATTCCGGTCCCTATGCACCGGAAAGCGCCATCTTCGAAGTCCGTCCGGCCGCCGAGGCGATCGTCGGAGAGATCGCCCGCCGCATTATCGGGGCAAATGGTGCCGCCTTGATCTTCGATTACGGCCACGCCGAAACAGCGGTAGGCGACACTTTGCAGGCTGTCCGCGGGCATCGCTTTGCCGATCCGCTCGCCGCGCCCGGTGCTTCCGATCTGACGGCGCACGTCGATTTTGCCGCGCTCGCGCGAAGTGCGGCAGCCGAAGGCGCCGCCGTGCACGGGCCGATGCCGCAGGGCGAATTCCTGATGGCGCTCGGTCTTCTTGCGCGCGCCGAGAGGCTTTCCGCGAACAGCGACGCGGCCGGGCGTGCCGCGCTTGACGCTGCGGTCGAACGGCTCGCCGGTCCGGCTGCGATGGGAAATCTGTTCAAGGCGTTTGCGCTGACCCGGCCCGGCGTCGCGCCGCCGCCCTTTCCGGCAGCGCGCTGACTTCGCGGTTTCACTGCGCCATTTGACTTGATTGGCGGCGCGGGCGTAGCTCGCGCCGATGCACGGAACCGCGTTGGAACTGAAGCCGATCGAAGCGCCGCAGCTGAAGCTTCCCGGCGTCGCACACGCTTTCTTCACGCGCGAAGGCGGTGTGTCGACCGGGATCTATCGTGGCCTCAACACCGGTATCGGCTCGAACGATTCACGCGAAGCGGTGCTGGAGAACCGCGCCCGCGCGGCGCGCCACATCGGAGCCGCGCCGGACAATTTGGCGACGCCGCATCAGGTGCACAGCGCCGACGCAGTCATCGTCGAGGCCGTCTGGACTCCCGGCCGCGGCCCGAAGGCCGACGCCGTCGTTACCAACCGCCCAGGGATCGCCCTCGGCGCCGGGGCGGCGGATTGCGGGCCGGTGCTCTTCGCCGAACCGGAGGCGCGCGTCGTCGCGGCGGCACATGCCGGATGGAAGGGCGCATTCATCGGCATCCTCGAATCGACGATCGTGTCGATGGAGCGCCTCGGTGCGGCGCGCGAAAAGATCGTCGCCGTGCTCGGGCCGACGATCTCAGCCGATGCTTATGAGGTCGGGCCAGAATTTTCCGCGCGTTTTCTCGAGGCGGAAGCCTCCAACACCCGCTTCTTCCGTCCATCGTCACGCGCCGACCATTCGATGTTCGACCTTCCCGCTTACATCGTCGCGCGGCTCGAAGCGGCCGGGCTCGCAACAGTCGGCAATCTCGGTCTTTGCACTTATGCCGACGAGGCTCGCTTCTATTCCTATCGTCGCGCCACGCATCGCGGCGAGCCGGACTACGGGCGGCTGCTCTCGGCGATCACGCTCCTCGGAGATTAAGGTGGCGCTGCATTTCGAAGCGGCGGAGTTCGAAGCGCGGCGGACGCGCGTCATCGAGGAAATGGCGAGGCGCCGGCTCGATGCGCTTCTCATGTTCGCGCCGGAAAGCCACTACTGGCTGACCGGCTACGACACGTTCGGCTACTGCTTCTTCCAGTGCCTCGTCTTCACGCGCGATGGCGTCTTCACGCTCCTGACCCGCTCCGCCGATCTTCGCCAGGCGCGCCACACTTCGCTGATCGAGAACGTCGTCGTGTGGGCCGACGAGGCAGGCGCCGGTCCGGCTATTCAGCTTCGCGACCTCCTGAACGACTTGGGCCTCCTCGGTAAGAGGATCGGCATTGAATACGACACGCAGGGGCTTACCGCTGCAAACGGGCGCGCTCTCGACGAGGCGCTTCGGAGCTTCGGCACGCTTGAAGATGCCTCAGATATCGTTCCCGCGCTTCGCGCAGTGAAGAGCGACTCGGAACTCGCCTACGTCCGCCGTGCTGCCGTGCTTGCCGACGATGCACTCGACGCCGCGCTCGCGCTGATCCGCCCGGGCGCCGACGAGGGCGAAATCCTCGCCGCGATGCAGAGCGCCGTCTTCAAGGGCGGCGGCGACTATCCGGCGAACCCCTTCATCATCGGTTCGGGCGAGGACGCCCTCCTTTGCCGCATCAAGAGCGGACGGCGAAAGCTCGATGCGAGCGACCAGCTCACGCTCGAATTCGCCGGGACCTATCGGCTCTACCATGTGGCGCTGATGCGGACAGTGATCGTCGGGCGCCCGAGCCCGCGTCATCTTGAGCTGCATGCGGCATGCGTCGAGGCGCTTCAAGCATGCGAGGAGGCGATGCGGCCGGGACGCACCTTCGGCGAGGTGTTCGACGCCCATGCCGCAGTGATGGAGGCGCACGGCATGACGCGCCATCGCTTGAACGCCTGCGGCTATTCGCTTGGGGCCCGCTATGCGCCGTCATGGATGGATTGGCCCATGTTTTTTCGTGCCAATCCGGCCGTCATTCAGCCCGGCATGGTGCTTTTCGCCCACATGATCCTGATGGATTCCGACGCCAAGGCCGCCATGTGTCTCGGCCGCACCTATCTCACCACCGACGATGCGCCGGAGCCGCTGTCGCGGCACGGCACGGAGATTCCGCTGCGCTAGCGAAAAGCTAAGCTGCTGTTGAGGATTGCGGCTCCGCCCGGTTGTGAAGCTTTTGTGCCGTTGCTAAAAGGCCCCCGCGCGCCCCGCGCGGGTCGAGGGCGCTCCGACAAGGGGCCGGCTGGGCGCTCCCGCGGGGATTGTCTTAAGACATGAAGATCGTCGCCGGGAACTCCAACGAGACCCTCGCCCGGGCGATCGCCCACTATCTCAATATCGATCTCGCGCAGGCCGCCGTCCGCCGCTTCGCCGACCAGGAGATATTCGTCGAGATCCAGGAGAACGTGCGCGGCGAGGACGTCTTCGTCGTGCAGTCGACGAGCTTTCCGGCGAACGACAACGTCATGGAGCTCTTGATCATCGTCGATGCGCTACGTCGCGCATCGGCGCGCCGGATCACGGCGGTCATCCCCTATTACGGCTACGCCAGGCAGGACCGGAAGTCGCTGGCGAGGACGCCGATCTCGGCCAAGCTCGTGGCCAACATGATCACCAAGGCCGGCGCCGACCGCGTGCTCACCGTCGACCTCCATGCCGGGCAGATCCAGGGCTTCTTCGACATCCCGACCGACAACCTGTTTGCCGCCCCGGTCTTCACCCGCGATATCGCCGAGCGCTACGACCACAACCATCTCATGGTGGTTTCGCCCGACGTCGGCGGTGTGGTGCGGGCGCGCATCGTCGCCAAGCGCATCGACGCGCCGCTTGCGATCGTCGACAAGCGCCGTGAGCGGCCGGGCGAGTCGGAGGTGATGAACATTATCGGCGAGGTGGAAGGGCGCGCGTGCCTCCTCGTCGACGACATCGTTGATTCCGGCGGAACGCTCTGCAACGCCGCGGAGGAGCTGCTCAATCAGGGCGCCACGTCCGTCGCTGCCTACATCACGCACGGCGTGCTTTCGGGCGGCGCCGTCGCCCGCATAACGGCGTCAAAGCTGACGGAACTTGTGATCACCGATTCGATCGAGCCGACCAGCGCGGTGCTCTCGGCGCGCAACATCCGCATCGTCTCGATCGCGCCGCTCCTCGGCGAAGCGGTGAGCCGCACCGCGCTTGAGAAATCCGTGTCGAGCCTCTTCGATTGAGGGAGCCGGCCGGCGCGGGCGACGGAAGCGCGCGTCGCCGCCGACGCATGCATTTGCGGCGGGGCGCCGGCCCGCTTCTCTTGCGAAGGTTTGGCGCGCCTGATAACCGATTTGGAATCAAAGGCGTATCGTTACTCAGGCCGCCCGCGGCCGGGCGTCGTCCGGCAGCATTGCGGAGCGAGTTGATCGAGGAGGAGTCCCGCTGGCGAACATCCGTGTGCACGACGGCGACCTGCCCGACCTCTCCGCCTATCGCGGCGCGGTCGCGGTCGACACCGAGGCGATGGGACTGAAGCCCGGCCGCGACCGGCTATGCGTGGTGCAGCTGTCGCCGGGTGACGGCAGCGTCGACGTTGTTCACATTGCCAAAGGCCAGACGAGCGCTCCCAATCTGGGCCAGCTTTTCACCGACCCTGCGATCGTCAAGATCTTCCACTTCGCGCGTTTCGACGTCGCGATGCTGAAACACTCTCTCGGTATCGCGGTAGCGCCGGTTTGGTGCACTAAGATCGCTTCACGACTCGTGCGCACCTATACCGACCGGCATGGACTGAAAGAGCTGACGCGCGAGGTCCTCGGATTGGAGATTTCCAAGCAGCAGCAATCTTCCGATTGGGGCGCGGAGGCGCTGACGGAGGCGCAGGTCGAATATGCGGCCTCCGACGTACTGCACCTCCACGCGATCAAGGCGGCGCTGGAGGCGCGACTCGTTCGCGAAGGGCGGCTGGAGCTCGCCGAATCCTGCTTCCGTTTCGTGCCGGTGCGCGTCGAGCTCGACCTCCTGGGATGGGATAACGAGGATATTTTCGCCCATTCCTGACCCGGCGCCGGGCGCCGCCGGGCTTGCGGGCGCCCGCAAATCACCACACTCTCGCGCCCAAACCGTATTTGTATGACGGAATTGAATATGGCCCTTTCGGCGCCCTGGCAGGCAGCGACCGTCGATCGCGCGACGCGCGTGAGGGCGTTTGCCGCGGCGCGGCGGCACAGCCGCTGGGTGCGCGTGCTGCGCACGTTGCTGCCTGTTGTTGCTCTCGGGGCGGTCGCGGGCTTTGTCGTCATCACCCGGTTTGCGTTCCCGGCTGCCCTTGATCTCGACGCGCTGCGGCTCAGCGTCACCCGCAATTCCATTATCATGGACCGCCCGCATCTGACGGGTTTCGATCATCATCACCGCGAGTATTCGATCGTCGCGACCCGTGCCATTCAGCCCCTGACCAATCCCAACCAGGTGCGCCTTGAGGATATCGAGGCGAAGATCGAGACGGCGAACGGGACGACAACGACCATCAACGCCGAAGCCGCCGACTACGATCACAGCAACGGAATGATCAAGCTCCTCGGGGCGGTAACCGCCGACACGCCGAATGGTTACTCCGTGCGTTTGACCGATGCCGACGTCGACCTTTCGGCCGGCACCCTGGTCACCGACAATCCGGTTACCATCGAGTACGGCGGCAGCCGGGTGACGGGCAAACGCTTCTCCTCCACCGACGGCGGCAAGGTGATCGTGCTCGAGGGCGATGTGCGCACAGTGTTGATGCCGCCGAAGCGCACGCCCACCGCGGCTGCGCCCGAAGCGGAGTAGGCTGCGCGATGCGGATCGGGACTCGGCTCGCGGTCTCGCTCGTGTGCATGCTCGCGGCGCGCACCGCAGGTGCACAGAACTTCGGCGCAGCCTTTGCCGGCTTCAACAGCGACTCGAATACCCCGATACAGATCGAGGCCGACCGGCTCGAGGTGCACGATGCCGACAAGCTCGCGATCTACAGTGGCCACGTGCGCGTGCTGCAAGGCGAAACGTTGTTGGAGGCGCCCGAGCTGCGCGTCTTCTATAAAGGCGAGGCGACGACCAATAGCGGTGCGACAGCGGCCGGTACCACCGTCGCGGGTTCGCAGGTGTCGCGGATCGAAGCGGGGCCGGGCGTTACCGTGCACACCGGCAATCAGGTCGCGAGCGCCGACCGGGCCGTCTTCAATGTGGCTCAGGATCTCGTCACGATGACCGGCAACGTGCTGCTGACGCAAGGGGACAACGTCGTCCACGGCGAGCGGCTGGTGGTGAACTTGGCGACCAAGGAGGGACGCGTCGAAGGCGGCCGCGTTCAGACCTTGATAACGCCCTCCAGCAGCACCCCGGGCTCGAATGGCGCTCCGGGCACGAAATGATCGTGCCCTTGCAAAGGATCGCTTCTTGAACAAGCACGAAGCAGCCGATCTTCAAGAACCGGAGTCCGCCATCAATCCAGGCGAGGGTTGGCTCGTCGCGCGCGGGCTCAGGCGCTCATTCAAGGGGCGCGTTGTGGTCGACGACGTATCGCTCGCGCTGCGTCGCGGCGAAGTTGTCGGCCTCCTCGGCCCGAACGGCGCGGGCAAGACGACCGTCTTCTACATGATCACGGGGCTGATCCGCGCCGACGGCGGTCGCATCGAGCTCGACGGCTTCGACATCACGCATCTGCCGATGTACCAGCGCGCCCGTCTCGGCGTTGGATATCTGCCGCAGGAAGCTTCGATCTTCCGCGGCCTGTCGGTCGAGGACAACATCCGCGCCGTGCTTGAGATCGTGGAGCCGGATCGCGCGCTCAGGGAATCCGACCTCGACGCGCTGCTCGAGGAATTCCACATCATGCACCTCAGGAAGGCACCTTCGATCTCGCTTTCGGGCGGCGAGCGCCGCCGCTGCGAAATTGCCCGCGCGCTTGCCTCGCGCCCGGTCTTCATGCTGCTCGACGAGCCGCTCGCCGGTATCGACCCGATCGCGGTCGCAGACATCCAGGGCCTCGTCCGCCACCTGAAGCGGCGCGGCATCGGCGTCCTCATCACCGACCACAACGTGCGCGAGACGCTCGGTCTTATCGACCGCGCCTATATCCTCCACGCCGGGCGGGTGATGAGCGAGGGGACGCCGGAGGAAATCGTCAGCAACGCCGACGTGAGGCGCGTTTATCTCGGCGAGCGCTTCAGGCTTTGACTCCTGCGCACGGCGCGGTAAGTTGCAGTGCAATATGACGGGTTCGTGAAGAGGCCGGTGAAGCCCTGAGCCCGTCGGGCGGGGCAGCGTCATGGTTCTTACGGCCAAACTCCAACTTCGGCAGACCCAGTCCCTCGTCATTACGCCGCAGCTCATGCAGGCGATCCGGCTCCTGCAGATGTCGGGGCTGGAGCTCGAACGCTTCGTGGCGAGCGAGCTTGAGCAAAATCCGCTGCTGGAATCCGCCGAAGGCGACGCCAACGGCCCGGACGCCGTCGACCCCGAGACGGCGACGGCCGAAACCGACGCTTCCGCGGAGCCCGTCGGAGACGACCTCGATGTCGAGCCGGTCGATGTCTTCCCCGACGATGCCGGGCCATCGGTCAACCTCGGTTCGTCTTTCGCCACACGCGGTGCCGTTGGCGGCGCGGGCTTCAATGAACTTGGGATCGACCAGAACCTGGCCGCCACGGAAAGCCTCGAGGCGTTGCTGTCGCGCACCATCGACGCGGTGTTCGCGCATGCTCCCTCCGACCGGGTGATAGCGCTTGCGCTCCTCGCCACGCTCGATGCGGCCGGCTATCTGACGGTTGCGCTTGAGTCGGTCGCCTCGCGACTCGGCGCCGTAACAAATGCTGTCGAGCGCGTGCTTCGTCTCTGCCAGGGCTTCGCGCCGACCGGTACGTTCGCACGCTCGCTCGCCGAATGCCTTGAGCTGCAGCTGGTCGAGCGCAATCGGCTCTCACCGGCAATGCGGACGCTGCTTGCAAATCTCGACCGCCTGGCGGCGGGCGACCGTGCAGAGCTCGCGGCGCTTTGCGGCGTCGGGCGTGACGGCATCGAGGCGCTCGTCGGCGAGTTGCGCACGCTCGATCCGAAGCCCGGTCTTGCCTTCACGCATGAGCCGGTGCGCACGCTCGTGCCCGACGTCTTCGTTCGCTCTGCGCCACGCGGCGGCTGGATCGTGGAGCTGAACGACGAGGTGCTGCCGCGACTTCTCGTGAACCGCACCTACTACGCCAAGGTCGCCCGGCAGCTTTGCGGCGACACGGAGAAGAAGTACCTGACCGACTGCCTGCAGAAGGCGAGCTGGCTGGAAAAGAGTCTCGATCAGCGTGCCCGCACGGTGCTCAAGGTCGCGACCGAGATCGTACGGCGCCAGGACGGCTTCCTGCGCGACGGCGTCGCTTATCTGAAGCCGCTCAATCTGCGCATGGTCGCCGACACGCTCGGCATCCACGAGTCGACGGTCAGCCGTGCGGCGGCGAACAAGACCATCGCGACGCCGCGCGGCATTTTCGAGTTCCGTTATTTCTTCACCGGCTCGATCGCCGCCACCTCCGGAAGCGAGGCCCACTCGGCGGAGGCCGTGAAGCATCGGATACGCAAGCTGATCCTGGAGGAGTTGCCCGATGCCGTGCTCTCCGACGATGCCATCGTTGCGATCCTCTCGCGCGAGGGAGTCGACATCGCGCGCCGCACGGTCGCCAAGTACCGCGAGATCATGCGCATCGGTTCCTCGGTCGAGCGCCGCCGCGAGCGCCGGCTCAAACAGGCTTCCTGAGCGACCTCGCGTCCGCCGATCGCGCCGTCCGCGCGCCTGCGATCCAATTCGGTTTGACTCAACCGAAGGAGGCGCGTACAGGTCCGCCGCGCTTAACGATCCGGCCGTCGGAAGCAAGAAATGAGTCTAAGGATTGCCGGCAAGAACTTCGATATTGGACAGGCGCTTCGTTCCCGCATCGACGAGACCGTGACCGGCACCGTGCAGAAATATTTCGACCGCGGCTTCTCCGGGCAGATCACTGTATCGAAGAGCGGACACGTGTTCGAAACCGAGCTCGCGCTGCATCTCGACACCGGCGTGATATTGGAGGTCCACGGGTCCGATCCGGACGCGCATCTGAGCTTCGACCAGGCGGCGGAGCGGCTCGCCAAGCGGCTCCGGCGCTACAAGCGCCGACTCAAGGACCATTGAGGCGGCGCCTGCGCCTTGTGCGCCCGGCGTGATTTCTAGGGAAGTGTGATGGATCTCAGCGATCTCCTGACCTCGGAAGCCGTGCTGCCTTTGCTGCACGTTCAATCGAAGAAACAGGTGCTGCAGGAGGTCTCCGCGATCGCCGCGCGTCTGACCGGGTTGCCGGAGCGCGAGATATTCGACACCTTGTTGCAGCGCGAGCGCCTGGGCTCGACCGGGGTGGGGCAGGGGGTCGCCATCCCGCATGGAAAATCCGCCGCGCTCGACCGGCTCTTTGGCGTGTTCGCGCGGCTTGCGCGACCGGTGGAATTCGATTCCGTCGACGATCAGCCGGTCGATCTTGTGTTTGTGCTGCTCGCGCCGGAGAGCGCCGGCGCCGACCATTTGAAGGCGTTGGCGCGTGTGGCGCGCGTGCTGCGCGACCCGGAGATGGCGGAGAAGCTGCGCGGTGCGGAAAACGCTGACGCCATCTACGCGATCCTGGCGACGCCCGCCGCCGCCTCGCACGCTGCCTGAACCGAAGCCGGCGCTTCGCTTAACCTCCCCCTTGAGGGAAGGTTACGGTGCAAGCCTTGGAGCGCCGAAAATGAAAAGGGGCCCGAAGGCCCCGTTTCAATCCACCTTTGTCGTCATTGCCGGGCTTGACCCGGCAATCCATTCCGTGACGCCGCGGATGTCATCGTTGTTCCGGAATGGATGCCCGGATCAAGTCCGGGCATGACGACGTTGTGGGTCTCGTCCTAGTGCACGCTCACCGTCTCAAGGTCGTTTTCGTGGGCGCTCGCGATCGCCGCGGCCTTCGAGTTGGTCAGCATGATCGGTTGGCCGGCGGCGGAGAGAAGCGCCCAAAGATGCAAGCCCGGCGAAAGCTCGGGTGCCTGCGGGAAGAGCGTCTTTACGTCTTCCGAGCGCACCGGCCTGAGGTAAGCGATCTGGCCGCCGCCGAGCGCGGCGAATGCGTCCTGCGGCATCGTCTTGGCGGTCTCGTTGCTGGTCATCATCTCTCGCTCCATCGTTCAGCCGCGGGACGTGATCGGGATACGCTTCACGGTGCGCGCGGCCTCGGGCCGCACCAACTCGATCGATAGCAATCCGTCCCTAAGCTCTGCGCTCTTCACCTCGATGCCGTCCGCCAGAACGAACGTGCGTCGGAATTGCCGCGCCGCGATGCCTCGATGCAGATAGTCGCGGTCGTCATTGTCCGACTGCCGTCCACCGACGCTAAGCTCATTGTCCTCCACAGTCACTTCAATATCGTTAGGGTCGAAGCCGGCGACCGCGAGCGTGATCACGATGCGGGCCGGTGCGGCGCCGTTTGCCGCGATCCGCTCGATATTATAAGGCGGGTAACCATCGGCCGTCTTCGACACGCGGTCCAAGAGGCGTTCGATGTCCTCGAACCCGAGGAGGAGGGGACTCGAAAAAGCAAGTGTGCGCGTCATCTGGTGCAAAGTCCTCTTCCTGAAGCGACTTCGCCCGACCGGACCCAAGAAGCGGCATCCGCTCGGTTCGGGAGAAATATGGGAGCCCGCGAAAGGCGCTTCAAGGTGGAGGCGGCGGGCGGCTGGGCCTGGGGTTTCGCCTTGCATTTCGGCCGGGCGCCGCCTAGTTAACCCCGCCCGCGGGAAAACCCAGCGCCGCGATATCTGGACGGGGCCGTAGCTCAGTTGGGAGAGCGCGTGAATGGCATTCACGAGGTCAGCGGTTCGATCCCGCTCGGCTCCACCACCCTGCGCCTCTGGCTTCGGGTGGCAGGCCACATCGAGCGCTCAAATCAACACTCGAAGCCGAAGGCGTAGGAGTCTCTCCCGAAGCTCCGAAAGGAGCGCAGGGAGACTTCATGCAAGGCAGTCGCTCTGAAGCGGTTTTGGTAAGATAAGCCTTCTTTGGACCAGAGTCCGAATCGGGACCGCGCGGACTTATCCGCGCTTCGTTTCGATCGGGCGTAGCGCTCCGCGCCGCTCTGCGAGCGCCTCAGCGCTCCTCTTCGTCCTCCTCGTCGACATCGAGAAGACCCGCGACGTCATCGCCCTCTTCTTCCTCTTCCTCAAGGAAGGGATCGGGCACGGTCTCGTCGGCTTCGACTTCGATCTCAGCGTCGGGGATATCCGCCACTTCCTCTTCCTCGTCGGCGTCCGGGCCGACGGGCACAACCTCCTCCTCGACCTCTTCGAGCGAGACGACATCCGGTTCGCGCACGACCTCGGCGACCGGCTGCGCCTCCGCCTTGGGCGCCGGTTCGGGCTTGCGCTCGGCGGCTCGTGCCGGGGCCGCCACTTCGAAAACGGTGCCGCAACTTGGGCAAACGATCGGGCTACGGTTCAGGTCGTAGTATTTGGTGCCGCAGGAGGGACAGGTGCGCTTCGTGCCGAGTTCAGGTTTCGCCACGTGTCTTCAGCCTCTTCGTTGAACGCGCCGCGTGCCTAGCGACGGGTCATACCCCTGTCAAACACCTTCTTTCGCCCGCCGGAAGCCGGCTCCGCCGCCCGCGGAAATGGTGACCTCGGATGGGGGCTGTGCTACCAACCCGCCGTTTCTAAGGCCCCGCCTGGCCGGGCTCGCAACTTTCATGCCGGAGAGATGACGCACGCTTTCAAAAAACCCTTGAGCGCGCTGCCCTCCGGGCCGCTCCGCGGCCGCGTCGCCGTCCCGGGCGACAAGTCGATCTCGCATCGTGCGCTGATGTTCGGCGCCCTCGCCGAAGGCGAGACCAAAATTTCCGGCCTGCTTGAATCGGAAGACGTGATGGCGACGGCCGCCGCCATGCGCGCCTACGGGGCGACCGTCGAAAAAGGTCGCGACGGCACCTGGCGCGTTGCGGGGCTTGGAACCGGACGGCTTAAGGAGCCGGAAAGCGCGATCGATTTCGGCAATGCCGGAACAGGCGTGCGGCTCACGATCGGGATCGCCGGCGCGCATCCCTTCGCGTCGACTTTCGTCGGCGATCCTTCGCTGTCGAAGCGGCCGATGGGCCGCGTGCTCGAGCCGCTGCGCAAGATGGGCGCGGAGGTCGTCGCGCGCACCGGCGATCGCCTGCCGCTTTCCATCAAGGCAGGCGCGAGGATGACGCCGATCGAGTACCGCGTGCCGGTGCCCTCCGCGCAGGTGAAGTCGGCGGTGCTCCTCGCTGGGCTCAACATCGAAGGCGTGACGACGGTGATCGAGCCGGTCGCCACGCGCGATCACACCGAGCGCATGCTGAAGGGTTTTGGCGCCGACGTTTCGACGGCGCGTGGCGCGGACGGCGCGACAGTGATCCGCCTCGTCGGCCGGCCCGACCTCAGGCCGCAGGCCGTCACCGTTCCTGCCGATCCGAGCTCCGCCGCTTTCCTGATCGTCGCCGGGCTTCTCGTCGACGGCTCGGATGTCACGATCGAGAATGTCCTGCTCAATCCCGCCCGGACCGGCCTCATGACCACGTTGAAGGAGATGGGCGCTGACCTTCAGATCGAGAACGAACGGCTCTCCGGCGGAGAGACGATCGGCGACGTGCACGTGCGCGCTTCGAAGCTCAAGGGCATCGCGGTTCCACCCGAGCGCGCGCCTTCGATGATCGACGAATATCCAGTGCTCGCCGTCGCTGCTGCGTTTGCCGAGGGGCGCACGGTGATGGAAGGCCTGGAAGAACTGCGCGTCAAAGAGTCCGATCGTTTGGCCGCCGTCGCACGCGGACTCGAAGCGAACGGTGTGGAATGCCGCGAGGGCAAGGCAAGCCTCGTCGTCGAAGGCGGGAAGGTGAAGGGCGGCGGCACCGTGCCGACGCATCTCGACCACCGCATCGCGATGAGCTTCCTTGTCATGGGGCTTGCCGCCGAGCGGCCCGTGACCGTCGACGACAGCGCGACGATCGCCACCTCCTTCCCGAGTTTTGTGGAGCTTCTGAAGCGGCTCGGCGCCGGCTTCGCCGACGGCGCGGAAGCGGCGTGACAGGCGTCCCCGTCGTTGCCATCGACGGTCCGGCGGCGAGCGGCAAGGGCACGCTCGCACGGCGGCTCGCGCGCCATTTCGGGCTTCGCCATCTCGACACCGGCCTGACCTACCGCGCGGTCGCCGACCGGCTGCTTGCGACCGGTGCCGATCTAGACGACGAGGACGCCGCGGTCGCCGCGGCCGCGACGCTCGATCTTGACACGCTCGACGCCAAACGGCTCGCGAGCCACGCCATTGGCGAGGCAGCTTCGCGGGTCGCCGTCCTGCCACGGCTTCGGACGGCGCTTCGCGAGAAGCAGCAGGCGTTCGCCGCAACGCCACCGGGCGCCGTGCTCGACGGGCGCGACATCGGGACGGTGGTTTTTCCGGATGCGCCGGCGAAGCTCTACGTCACCGCCTCGCCGGAAACGCGCGCGCAGCGCCGGTCGCTTGAAATGCGCGAGGCGGGTTCCGATATCTCCGAGGCGGAGGTTCTTGCAGACCTCAAGCGGCGGGACCAGCGCGACATGGCGCGCACGGATTCGCCGCTCAGACCCGCCCCGGACGCTTACTTGCTCGATACAACCGATTTGGATATAGAAGCCGCGTTCCGGGCGGCTGTCGATTTCGTGGGCCGCAAGATCGCGAGAGAATGAAGGGCGCGCCCTCTCTTGGGGTGCGCTTCTCTTTCATTCGCCGGCAACGCCGCCTCCAGGAACCAAGATCGTCGCTTTCGGCCTCACGGTGCGCCGGCCCTCTCGACGAGGGAAAGGCAGAAGGTGACAAACGCAACGCTAACGCCCGGCGCAGGGCAGGGGACCGCCAAGTCCCCGCTGTCAGGAGTTTTGATGCAAGTAGCTGAGATGCAACCCACCAGGGAGGATTTTGCCGCTCTTTTGGAGGAGTTGTTCGCCACGAGCGATCTTGCCGAAGGGTCCGTCGTCAAGGGCACGGTCATAGCGATCGAGAAGGACGTCGCCATCATCGACGTCGGCTTGAAGGTCGAGGGGCGGGTGCCGCTCAAGGAATTCGGCGTCCGCGGACGCGACGGCGAGCTTAAGCCTGGCGACGAGGTCGAAGTCTATTTGGAGCGCGTCGAGAACGCGCTCGGCGAGGCGATGCTCAGCCGCGAGAAGGCGCGACGCGAGGAAAGCTGGGTCAGGCTCGAAGAGAGTTTTGAGAAGAACGAGACCGTCACCGGTCAGATCTTCAATCAGGTGAAGGGCGGCTTCACCGTCGATCTCGACGGCGCCGTCGCTTTCCTGCCGCGCAGCCAAGTGGACGTGCGCCCGGTGCGCGACGTCGGCCCCCTGATGAATTCGCCGCAGCCTTTCCGCATCCTCAAGATGGATAAGCGACGCGGCAACATCGTCGTCTCGCGCCGCTCGGTGCTTGAAGACACGCTCGCCGAGCAGCGCTCGGAGCTGGTGCAGCGGCTGCACGAAGGCCAGGTCGTCGATGGCGTCGTCAAGAACATCACCGAGTACGGCGCGTTCGTCGATCTCGGCGGCATCGATGGCCTGCTACACGTCACCGACATGGCGTGGCGGCGCGTCAATCATCCCTCGGAGATTCTGAATATCGGCGAGACGGTGAAGGTGCAGATCGTCCGCATCAACCCGGAGACTTTCCGCATCTCGCTCGGCATGAAGCAGCTTGAGGCGGATCCGTGGGAGGGCATCGAGGCCAAATACCCGATCGGCGCCCGCTTCACAGGCCGCGTCACCAACATCACCGACTACGGCGCCTTCGTGGAGCTGGAGCCCGGCATCGAGGGCCTGATCCACGTCTCCGAGATGAGCTGGACGAAGAAGAACGTCCACCCGGGCAAGATCGTCTCAACCTCGCAGGAGGTGGAGGTGGTGATCCTCGAGGTCGACGCCGCCAAGCGGCGCGTCTCGCTCGGCCTGAAGCAGACCATGCGCAATCCGTGGGAGGAGTTCGCGGAGAAGCATCCGGTCGGCTCCGTCATCGAAGGCGAGGTGAAGAACAAGACCGAGTTCGGCCTTTTCCTCGGGCTCGAAAACGACGTCGACGGCATGGTCCACCTCTCCGACCTCGACTGGAACCGTTCCGGCGAGGAGGCGATGGAGGACTACAAGAAGGGCGACGTCGTCAAAGCCAAGGTGCTCGACGTCGATATCGAGAAGGAGCGCATCTCGCTCGGCATCAAGCAGGTCGGCGGCGATCCGATGGAGGCCGTCAGCGGCCTCAAGAAGGGCGCTATCGTTACCGGCGAGGTGACGCAGGTCATGGATTCCGGCATCGAGGTGAAGATCGCCGATTCCGACATGACCGCTTTCATCCGTCGCGCGGAGCTATCGCGCGAGCGCTCCGAGCAGCGGCCCGATCGTTTCGCTCCCGGCGAGAAGGTCGATGCCCGCGTCACCAACATCGACAAGAAGAACAGAAAGATATCGCTCTCCATCAAGGCGCTCGAGATCGCCGAGGAAAAGGAGGCCGTGGCCCAGTACGGCTCGACCGATTCCGGCGCCTCGCTCGGCGATATCCTCGGCGCCGCCTTGAAGAAGCAGCAGACCGACGACGAGGAACCGGAGAGCGAAGAGGAGAAGGCGGAGGAATAGCGCCTTCACTTTCGTCGAAACATCCAAGGCCCGCGGCAGCGTCGCGGGCCTTTTGCTTGAGCGGGCGGTGCTTCCTACGAACCGGAGCATCGGCCCAAGCTGTCGAGCGCTTCGTGTTTCTCAGAGATGCTCCAGGAAGTCCGCGATCGCTTCGAAGATCGCTTCATGGGCCCGCGCGCGATCCGTTCCTTCGGGATCGTCGCAGACCGGATCGTCGGCTTCCTCGATGAGGATGGCCGGGCCCTCCGGCTTGCACTCGGCCAGGAAGGTGAAGTGGTGCCCGGGCGCCACCACGGCGTAGCGCGCGTTTGGCAGACGTTCCACGAGGTCGCTCCCCTTGGCGCTCACATCGGCGGCGGAAAAGCGTGTTTCTTCGCCGAGATTGATCAGAAGCACCGGCGTCGTCGTCGCCGTCACGCTGTCGTCGGTGGCCGCATAGGTAAAGCCGGCGTCGATCGCGACGGCGGCGTCGATACGCGGATCGCGCATGTCCGCCGCAAACCCTTCCGGCAGGTTGCCGAGATCGACGCCGCCCTTGGCGAAGAAGACGCAGTCCGCGGCGGCGTCACCGCACTCCCGGCAATAATCGGCGTAAGCCTGCCGATCGAACTGCAGCCCCGCCAGATTGAGCGCCGTCGCGCCGCCGAGCGAGAATCCGAGCGAGATGATGCGCGACTGGTCGACATGCGGCGCAAACGTCGGATCGGCCAGGAGCTGGTCGAGTGCTGCGCGCAAGTCGGCCGCCCGCTCGTCCAGGCGAAGCGAGCGCCGCGGCGAGGAATCGCCCGATGTGCTGCCGGGATGATTGACCGCCAGAACCATCGCGCCGTGCAAGGCGAGCCTCGACGACAGCCAGGAGATCGTGTCCATATTGCCACCCGATCCATGCGACAGCACGAACAAGGGATATTTTCCGTCGGCGACCGCCGCGCCGACATAGGCGGGCGTGCCTTTGAAGACAGCATTGTCGCCGATCAGCCCGCGATAGGTGGGGGTGCCGACCGGGTACCAGACCGAGGCTGCCAAGGGCTCGGGGCGATGCGCGGCCGTGACCGTCAGCCGGTCATATCCGGCAATCGGCTCGGCGGCCGCCGCCGTTCCGAGGAGGGTCGCGAGGCCGGTGGCAAGAAGCATCGTTCTCATCTCAGGGCTCCGTTCTGTTTGGATGCCCCATGCGTAGGCAGGTCGCGATTTTCCGCGTCCTCGAACCGGTTTCAGGTCGCGCCGAACCGGATTTCGGAGCTTTTGGACCGGGAGACGCAGAAGGACCCGTGATGCTCGCCCTGCCGGTACCGATGATCGTGGCGCTCGTGCTGGGCTTTCTATTCCTGCACACGCGCCTGGCGGGGGGCTACCCGAAGCTCTTTTCCGCGCTGCTCTTCTTCTGCGCGCTGCAGGGCGTGGTGATCTCGCTCGTGCAGTATTACGGGCTGACGGCCCTGCTTCCGCTGCAGCCGGTCACTGCAACCATCATTCCGCCGGTTGCCTGGGTTGCCTTTCAGACAAGCGCCTTCCGCCCCGTCGATCCGCGCACGGACCCGCTGCATTTGGCCGTACCGGCGTTCACTGCCTTCTGCGTCGCCTTTGCACCCGCGACACTCGATATCGTCGTGCCGGCTATCTTTCTCGCCTATGGCACCGCAATCCTTGTGACGCTCGGGCGAAGCGCCGGCGGCCTGCCGCTCGTCCGGCTGGAGACAGGCCGCGTGCCAAGCCTAATCTGGTGCGCGGTCGGATTGGCACTGATCCTCTCAGCCGTCAGCGACGCGCTGATCGCATTGGCCGTCGCTCTCGACATGCGCCTGTTGCAGCCGTGGATCGTCAGCATCCTCTCCTCGGTGGCTTTGCTCAGCATCGGGCTGCTCATTATGTCGAAAGACCTGGTCGGAGAGCTCGAGCCTGCCATCCCAGAGCCCGCATCGGCTGCGCCCTACGACAGCGCCGAGGATGATGCATTGATGCAGCGGCTCAGCCGGCTGATGGACGACGAGCGGCTCTATCTCGACTCCGACCTGACGCTGGCGCGCACGGCCCGCCGCCTGCATGTCCCGATCAAGGCGCTTTCGGCGACCATCAACCGGCGCACGGGGGAGAACATCTCCCGGTTCATCAACAATTTTCGGATCGCGAATGCGTGCGAGCGCTTAGCGGCCGGCGACAACGTGACCGCCGCCATGCTGGCAAGCGGCTTCAACACGAAGTCCAACTTCAATCGCGAGTTCATGCGCGTGACGGGGAAGGCTCCGAGCGCATGGAGGGCTGCGGACTGAAACGCCGCTTTCGCGTCCAGAGAGCCATGCTTAATCCTTGGCCCGCTCCACGTAGCTGCCGTCTGCGGTCATCACCACGATCCTCGTGCCGACCGCAATATGCGGCGGGACCATGGTGCGCGCGCCGTTCGAGAGAATTGCCGGCTTGTAGGAGGAGGAGGCGGTCTGCCCCTTCACGGTTGGCTCTGTCTCGGTCACTTCGAGCGTCACCTTCTGCGGCAGTTCTGTCGAGACTGCATTTCCCTCAAAAAGCGAGATCATGCAGGGCATACCCTCCTGCAGATACGCCGCCTGGTCGCCGATGACGTCAGCGGGGACGGGGATCTGCTCGTAGCTTTCCGGGTTCATGAAGATGTAGTTGTCGCCGTCCTGGTAGAGGTAGGTGTGCTCGCGATCTTCCACGTAGGCGCGTTCGACCTGTTCGGTGGTCTTATAGCGCTGCACGGTCTTCACGCCGTCGGAAAGCCGGCGCATCTCGACCTGCGTCGTCGGCGTGCCCTTTCCCGGAAAAAAGCTCTCGGCGGAAAGCACGCTGTAAAGCTGCCCTTCGACTTCGAGGATATTGCCCTTGCGCACCGAGCTTGCGATGACCTTCACGTTTGAACCTCTTGCGGCGATTGCTGCGGCCATGCCGCGTTTCGCCTGCGCAGCTAGCCGATCCGCATGCCGATGAACAGCCTCCTTGCGAAAGCGCCGCATTCCGTCCCCACAAGCGCCTGGTGGTCACCGGAAGCGCATGCCGCGCGCCGCCCGTATCTCGCCGCCCGGGGGCGAATCGTGGCAGGGCTCCGGCGCTGGTTCGAGGCGGAGGGATTCTTCGAGGTCGAGGCGGGCGCCCTGCAGGTCTCGCCCGGCAACGAGACGCACCTTCATGCCTTCGCGACCGACCTCGTCGGGACCGACAGGGAGCGAAGCCGGCTTTATCTCCACACCTCGCCGGAATTCGCCATGAAGAAGCTCCTCGCCGCAGGCGAGGAACGCATCGTCGATTTCGCACGCGTCTTCCGGAACCGCGAGCGGAGCGCACTGCATCACCCCGAGTTCACGCTCGTTGAATGGTATCGCGCGCACGAGAGCTACGAGCGCGTGATGGCGGACTGCGCTGCGATCCTCGCCGAGGCGGCACAGGCTGCGGATGCGAAAACGTTGCGCTTTCGCGGGCGCGAGGCGGATCCCTTCGCCGAGCCCGAGCGGACCACCGTCGCCGAGGCCTTCGCCCGCTTTGCCGGTATCGAGCTGATGGCGACGCTGCCCGCTGATCCGAAGGCGCAGCCGGACCGCGATCGGCTGGCGCATGAGGCGCAAGTCGCGGGCATCCGCGTGGCCGCGGACGACACCTGGTCCGACCTTTTCAGCAAGATTCTGAGCGAGCGGATCGAGCCGCAGCTCGGACTCGGGCGCGCGACGATCCTCTACGATTATCCGGCGAGCGAGGCCGCGCTCGCCCGGCGTAAGCCGTCCGACCCGCGCCTTTGCGAGCGTTTCGAGCTCTATGCCTGTGGCGTAGAGCTCGCCAACGCCTTCGGCGAACTGACCGATCCGGTCGAGCAGCGCCGCCGGTTCGAAGCCGACATGGCGGAGAAGGAGCGCATCTATGGCGAGCGCTATCCGATCGACGAGGAGTTTCTCGCCGCGCTTGCCTTGATGCCGCCGGCAAGCGGAGCGGCCCTCGGTCTCGACCGACTCGTGATGCTTGCGACCGGAGCGGGCCGCATCGAAGACGTGATCTGGACGCCGATGCCGGAGGAGGATGCATCGCCATGAGCATGGTTCGAACGCTGCGAAGCGCGGCCGACATCGTTGATGCGGAGCTCCTTCCGGCCAAGGCCTCCGATCTCGCACGCCTTGACGACCTTGAGCGCGTCGCCGCGCGCTATGCCGTGGCGATCACGCCGGCGATGGCGGAGTTGATCGACGCCGCCGATCCGCACGACCCGATCGCCCGCGCAGTTCCTGCCCGATCCGGCGGAGCTCGATCGGCAGCCGGAGGAGCGCGCCGATCCGATTGGCGACGGCGCGCATGAAGCCGTGCCCGGGCTTATTCACCGGTACCCCGACCGCGTTCTCCTAAAACTTGCGAATATCTGCGCCGTCTATTGCCGCTTCTGCTTCCGCCGCGAGACGGTCGGCCCGGGCCGGCCCGCGCATCTATCCGAAAAGGCGATCGACACGGCGCTCGCCTACGTCGCCGCGCATCCGGAAATCTGGGAGGTGATCGTCAGCGGCGGCGACCCGCTCGTTCTGAGCGCCCGGCGCCTCGCAGCGGTGTCGCAAAAGATCGCAGCCATCCCGCATTTGAAGGTACTCCGCTGGCACACGCGCGTGCCGCTCGTTGCACCCGAGCGCGTCGACGCGGCGCTGGTTGCGGCCCTGAAGGCGAAGGGCGTGACGACCTGGCTTGCCATCCACGCGAACCATCCGCGCGAATTCACCCCGGCCGGCCGGGCAGCGCTCGCGCGGCTTGCTGATTCCGGCATTCCGCTTGTGAGTCAGACTGTGCTCCTGAACGGCGTCAACGACGACCCCGAAACGCTTGCCGCATTGATGCGCGCCTTCGTCGAGAACCGCGTGAAGCCCTACTATCTCCACCACGGCGACCTCGCGCCGGGCACGGCGCATTTCCGCACGTCGCTCGACGACGGTCGCGCGCTGATGCGCCACCTCCGCGGCGCCGTCTCGGGTCTATGCCAGCCGACCTACGTGCTCGACATTCCCGGCGGCCGCGGCAAGATCCCGGTCGGCCCGGATTATGTTTCGACCGCGCAGGACGGTGGCCACGTCGTCGAAGACCCGAACGGGGGCGTTCATGTCTATCCGCCGGTTCCGGAGGCCCTGTCGTGACGCATCCCTTCATTGCGCATCTTTCTGCCGAGCTTTCGACGATCGAGGCCGACGGTCTCTTGAAGCGCGAGCGGCTGATCACGACGCCGCAATCGGCGCACATCCGCATTAAGGACCCGCGCGCGCAAGGCGGTGAGCGCGAGATGCTCAATCTTTGCGCCAACAACTATCTCGGCCTCGCCGACCACCCGGATGTCATCGAGGCGGCCCGCGCGGCGCTCGACGAATTCGGCTTCGGCATGGCGTCGGTGCGCTTCATCTGCGGTGCACAGACTCTCCACCGCCAACTGGAGGAGCGTATCGCGCGCTGGCTCGGAAAGGACGACGCGATCCTCTTCGCCGCCTGTTTCGACGCGAACGGCGGCGTGTTCGAGCCGCTGCTCGGGCCGGAGGACGCCATCATCTCCGATGCCCTCAACCACGCCTCGATCATCGACGGCATCCGCCTCTGCAAGGCGAAGCGCTACCGCTTCGCCAATTCCGATATGGGCGACCTCGAAACGCAGCTGAAGCAGGCGGAGGCCGACGGTGCACGCTTCAAGGTGATCGCCACCGACGGCGTGTTTTCCATGGATGGCTATGTCGCGAAGCTTCCCGAGATTTGCGATCTCGCCGAGCGCCATAGCGCATTCGTCCTGGTCGACGATTGTCATGCCCATGGGCACCTTGGCGAGGGTGGACGCGGCTCGCCGGCGCTCACCGGCGCGGGCGACCGGGTGCAGATCGTCACCGGAACGCTCGGCAAGACGCTCGGCGGCGGCATGGGTGGCTTCGTTGCCGCACCGCAAGCCGTGATCGACATGCTGCGCCAGCGCGCCCGGCCCTATCTCTTCTCAAATTCGCTCGCCCCGCCGGTCGCCGCGGGGTCGCTGAAAGCCATCGACATCGCGGAACAGTCCGACGAGCGTCGCGCGCACCTGATGAAGCTCGTCGCCCGCTTTCGCGAAGGGCTTGAGGCGGCCGGATTCGAATGCCTGGCCGGCAAGACGCCGATCATCCCGGTAATGCTGCACGAGGCGCGCCGCGCGCAGGAGATGGCGGCGGCACTCGACCAGCGCGGCGTCTATGTCGCCGGCTTCTTCTTTCCGGTGGTGCCGAAGGGGAAGGCGCGCATCCGCACGCAAATTTCCGCCGCGCTTTCCGAGGCTGACGTCGATTTCGCCATCCAGGCTTTCAGGGACGCGGGGCGGGAACTCGGAATCGTCTGATTGCGCCTTGACTTAGCGCGCAGAAGAGCCAATGTAGTATTGTAACTACAAGGATCGAGGATTGTTGGTTTGGCGCGGATTCCGGGTCCAAAGGATCGGTCGGAAGGAGCATCCGCATCCCGTTCCGGGAAGGGCGAGCACGGGGTGCCTGGGTTCCGTGAAGACGCACCCCCTTCGCTTGCACCAAGCATCGCGACGATCAGCAGCCGCGAGTTCAATCAGGACGTCGGCAAGGCCAAACGCGCCGCTGAGGAAGGTCCGGTCACGATCACCGACCGTGGGAAACCGGCATTCGTGCTGATGAAATACGAGGACTACAAACACCTTTCCGGGCGTGGGAAAAGCCTGGTGGAGATGCTGGCGGATGATCGACCCGAGGCCGACTTTGATTTCGAGTTCCCGCGCCTCAGCGATGATTGGGGATTGCGCATCCCCGATTTCAGTGACGACTGATGTTCTTGCTCGACACGAATGTTATCTCCGAGCTCAGGCGTCCGGATCGTGCCAATTCGCGAGTGGTGCGCTGGGCGTCGTCAATCGCCGAACCCGCGCAGTTTCTCTCTTCGATAACAGTCCTTGAGTTGGAAGTTGGGGCTTTGTCGCTCAGGCGGAAGGACGAAGTGCAGGGCAACGCGCTCTGGACATGGATACGTCACACGGTGCTGGTGGAATTCGCAGGACGAGTCCTACCGTTCAGCATCGAGACGAGCCTGATCTGTGCGCCTCTCCACGTTCCTGATCGCCGACCGCAACGCGACGCGATGATCGCTGCGACGGCGCTAGAGCATCGGCTGACGGTCGTAACACGTAATGTCCGTGACTTTGCTGTAATGGGTGTCCCGGTCCTGAACCCCTGGGAAGATGGACATGCGCAATGACATGAAGGCGCTGGTCAAGGCCAAGTCCGAGCCGGGCCTGTGGCTGGAGAACGAGCCGGTGCCGGAGATCGGGCCCGACGAAATCCTGGTGAAGGTGGCGAAGACCGGCATCTGCGGCACCGATATCCACATCTGGAACTGGGACGACTGGGCCAAGAAGACGATTCCCGTGCCGATGATCGTCGGCCACGAATATGCCGGCGCGATCGTCGAGGTCGGCTCGAGCGTACGCGGACTGAAGCCTGGGCAACGCGTGTCGGGCGAGGGGCATGTGATCGGCATGCGCAGCCGCGCCTCACGCGGCGGGCGATATCACCTCGACCCCGAGACCCGCGGCATCGGCGTCAACATCCCCGGCGCCTTCGCCAACTATGTGAAGATCCCCGCCTTCAATGCGGTGCCGCTTCCCGACGACGTCGATGACGAGCTCGGCGCGATCCTCGACCCGCTCGGCAATGCCGTGCACACGGCGCTCTCATTCGACCTCGTCGGCGAAGACGTGCTCGTCACCGGCGCCGGGCCGATCGGCATCATGGCCGCTGCCATCGCCCGTCATGTCGGCGCGCGCCACGTGGTGATCACCGACGTCAACCAGTATCGGCTCGAGCTTGCCGGCAAGGTCGCCGACGTGGTGCCGGTCAACGTCGGGAATGAAGATTTGCGAGCCGTCATGCAGCGGCTAGGTATGCGCGAGGGCTTCGATGTCGGGCTTGAGATGAGCGGTGCGGAGGCGGCGCTGAACCAGATGCTCGACACCATCATCATGGGCGGCAAGATCGCGATGCTCGGTATCCCCACGGGTCCGTTCCCGGTCGACTGGACGAAGATCGTCTTCCACATGCTGACGCTCAAGGGCATCTACGGCCGCGAGATGTTCGAGACCTGGCACAAGATGATCGCCATGCTGCAGTCGGGCCTCGACATCCGCCGCGTCATCACCCACCGCTTCCCGGCTGCGGACTTCCGCCGGGCTTTCGAGATCATGGCGAAGGGCGAAAGCGGCAAGGTGGTCCTGGATTGGAGCGGGTAGGGGTGGCGGCGGTGCACCTTCTCCCTCGAGGGGAGAAGGTTATCTTCCCTCCCGCCGCAATGCCGCATGTCGGACCCGTATCAACGGGCCTATAGCCCAGGCAATGTCCCTCCGCGATTTCTCTCTCTTCGTGCTGATCTGCGTCATCTGGGCCTTGAACGCGATCGTCGCGAAGGTCGTCGTCAGCGAGATGCAGGTGCCGCCGCTCTTCTTCGGCATGCTGCGCTCGGCCGCGATCGCGCTCGCGGTTTCGCCCTGGCTGTTGCCGATGCCGCGGCCGCACTGGCGCGTCGTGGTAGTCGGGATTCTGATGGGCGGCGGGGGCTTTGCGCTCTACTTCGTGGGCCTCAAGACCGCGAGCCCTTCCGCCGCTGCGATCGTCAGCCAGATCGGCGTGCCCACGGCGACGCTGCTTTCGGTGGTCGTCCTTGGCGAGCGCATCCGCTGGCGGCGCGGCCTCGGTATCGCGCTGACGTTGGCCGGCGTCTTCGTCGTGATGTTCAACCCGGACAACTTCAATCTCTCGTCAGGCCTGCTTTTCGTCGTCGCTTCGTCCTGCGGCGGCGCGATCGGCACGATCATGATGAAGCAGATGGAAGGCATCCGCCCGCTCCGGTTTCAGGCTTGGGTCGGGTTTTCCTCGACGGTCGTTCTGCTCGCCGTCTCCCCTGTTTTCGAGGAGCATCAATTCTCCGCCGCTTTTCATGCCGGCTGGCCGCTCATCGCCGCCGTCCTCTACTCGTCGCTGTTTGTCTCGGTGTTCGCGCACACCCAGTATTATGGGCTGATCCAACGCTACGAGGCGAATCTGATCGCCCCGCTCACACTGATGGGGCCGCTCTTCACGATCGCCTTCGGCATCTGGCTGACCGGCGATCATTTCGATCTGCGCATGGCGTTCGGAACTGCCTCGGCGCTTGCCGGCGTCTTCATCATCGCGATCAGGCCGAGCGCCACGCTCGGCCGCAAGATGCTGTTCCGAAATCGGCTCTAAGCGGATCGATCGAAGCGACCCGGCTATTCCTCGGCAAGCTGCAGCGTGCCCTCGGGCTCTGTCGCCGGTGTTCCGATGTCCATCGCCGTGCCCCGCCACTCGAACTCGTTGCCGCACATCGCCACCGTCCAGAGACACGGCAACATCGCGTCGCGGACGACGGCGAGAAAGGGCGTCCGCCATGACAGCGGCCAGCCGAGTGCCAAGGCAAGCGCGCACTCCGCGCCATACCAAGCTCCGACGAGGGCGAGCGCCGGCAAAGGCGGGACCGGGCCGGCCGTTGCCAGAAACAGGAGGCCGAGGAGGGGCAGGAAGCCGCCGGAGAGGATTTCCGGCAAGAAGAACCCCTTGAACGAGGAGCGTCGCAGTCGTGCCCAGCGAAGCTGACGCCTCCACACTTCGCCAATGCGCCGGTGGCCGAGCGGCTGCGGGAACGGCCGTGTGACGAGGTGCACTTTGAGCCCGCGCGCGCGCACGATCTTGGTGCCGGCGGCGTCCTCCGCGGGTTCTGCGGCAAGCGCGCGGATACCGCCGGCCTGTTCCAGAACGTCGCGCCGCCAAAGCATGTTCTTGCCATGGGCGAAGCCGAGCCCGACCGCGTCGGCGGCAAGCTGCCAGCGCGCCTGATAGGTGTTCAGGAAGGCGCATTCGAGCTCCGCCCAGATGCCGGCCGGATCGCTGCCGACCGGCGGGGCGCTTGCGATCGCCGTTTCGCTGTCGGTGCGGGCGAGAAGCTGCTCGATGTAGTCGCACGGCATCAGCACGTTGCTGTCGGCCATCGCGATCCAGTCGTAGGACGCGGCTTCCCATCCCTTGACGACGTTGTTGAGCTTCGGGTTGACGCTCACCCGGTCGTCGCCGACGAGCAGGCGCGCCGCGACACGAGGATGGGCGGCGATCAGGATCCGGACGAGAGGCACGACCGGATCGCGCTCCGATGCGACGCAGAAGAGGATCTCGTAGCGGGGATAGGTCAGCGCGAACGCGGTGCTTAGCGTCGCTTCGATGTTGTTCTCAAGTCCGCACACCGGGCGAACGATACTGACACCGGGCGCATCGGCCGGTGACGGTTTCGACCTGCGGATCACCAGCGCCCGTACGCCGACGACAACGATGCTCGTCCAATGGAGGATGGCGGTGACGATGCAAAATGCCTCGACGAATCGGACGAAATCGACCATCGCGCCTGTCTGGTCCAACTAGCCGACAAGATTATGACAATGGCTGCGGCGGTTTAGCGCCATCGCTGACGCGTGTCAGAACGCCTCATACTGAGGCGCGACGCAGACGCAGTGGAGCCCCTCAGCATGAGCGAGGACGGGTGGCCTCCAGGTCGGATTCCGCGTCGAGCACCGCACGCAGCCCTTCGCGATATGTCGGGTAGGTGAGGCGGACGCCGAGCTCGCGCTTTATGGTATCGTTTCGGACCCGTTTCGACTCGCCGTAAAAGCTCCGCGCCATCGGCGAAAGCTCCGCCGTCTCGAACGGGACCTCCGGCGGCTGGGGAAGGCCGAGAAGTGCTGCGGCGTAGGCGATCACGTCTTCGGGCGGTGCCGGAGCGTCGTCCACGCCGTTGAAGATGCCGTCGGCGCGCTGGGCGAACGCAGCCTCGACGATTTGCGCGACATCGTCGACGTGGATGCGGTTGAACACCTGGCCCGGCTTGACGATGCGGCGCGCCGTGCCGCGCTTGATCTTCTCGAACGGCCCGCGCCCCGGCCCGTAGATTCCGGCAAGGCGGATGACGGCGAGCGGTACGCCGGTCTCCGCGGCAAACTGCCGCCAGGCGTGTTCCGCCGCGAAGCGCTCGCGCGAGCGCTTCGACACCGGCCGGCATTCGCTCTCCTCGTCGACCCATGCGCCGCCGTGGTCGCCGTAAACGCCGACGGTGGAGAGGTAGACGATGGATTTCGGCTTTGCCGCCGCCAGCGCGTCGCGGAAGTGCCTGAGCACCGGATCGCCGGCTTCGCCAGGAGGGATGGAGACGAGGATGTGGTCGGCTTCTGAGAGTTCCCTCCCCCGCAAGGGGGGAGGGGACGCGCCGTGGTCACCGTCAAACAGAAGGGGCGTTACACCTAGCGCCGCAATCTCCTCAAGCTTCTCGGGATCGCGCGTCGTGCCCCAAACGGCATCGAGAGTCGGCCGCATGCGCGCGACCACCGCGCGCGCCGAATAGCCGAGCCCGAAGACAAAGAGGCGGATCGCGGGTTCGCTCACACGCTCTTTTTTGCTCCGCGGCGCTTGCGAATGACGAGCTTCTCCACCTCGAGCCTGCCGACGGAGAGGCGCTCGATCCGCGCCTGCTTGATCGCAAGACGGTTGATGGCGACGGCGCCGATTGCAAGGGCACCGATCGCGAGCGCTCCGAACGCGAGCGCGCCCTACGGCGCCGGTCAACAGCGATCCGCGCTTGATCGCCAAATCGCGACCAGGGGACGGCGGGGAATGGAAGCGAGGATGCCGTCTATGCCGTGTCATGCTCGAGCCTCGCGTTCGGCAGCAGCCCATTCCGCACGGACTTCGTCATCGGTCTCGCGCGCAGCCGATTGTCGCGACAGCGCGGCGACACGGTCAGGGGCGAGGCGTTGCAGGGCCCACACCGCTGCTCCGCGCACCTGCGGTGCCGGATCGTCGATCAGTCGCTCGGCCTCATCGGTGAGATTGGGTGTTGCGGAATTCCCAATTGCAATCAAGACGTTGCGGACGAACCGGTCGCGCCCGATCCGCTTCACCGGCGAGCCGGTGAAGAGTTTTCTGAAGGCGGAATTGTCGAGCCGCGCAAGGTCGGAGAGCCGTGGCGCGTTCAAATCGTCGCGCGCGGCAAGCTTCGCCTGCCGTCCCTTCGCGGCGAACTTGTTCCATGGGCAGACGGCGAGACAGTCGTCGCAGCCGAAAATGCGGTTTCCGATCAGCGGGCGAAGGTCGCGCGGGATCGGGCCGTCGTGCTCGATCGTCAGATACGAGATGCAGCGCCGCGCATCGAGCCGGTAAGGCGCGGGGAAAGCGTCGGTCGGGCAGACGTCGAGGCAAGCGCGGCAATTGCCGCAATGGTCGGTTTCGGCATCGTCGGGTAAAAGCACGGCGTCGGTGAAGATTGCGCCGAGGAAGAGCCACGAGCCGAAGTCGCGGCTGACGAGGTTGGTGTGCTTGCCCTGCCAGCCGAGCCCGGCGGCTTCAGCGAGCGGCTTCTCCATCACCGGCGCGGTATCGACGAACACCTTCACCTCCGCACCGGCACGCGCGGCGAACTTCGACGCGATCCGTTTCAGCGCGCCTTTGATCAGATCGTGATAGTCGCGGTTACGCGCGTAGACGGAGATCGTGCCGGCCTGCCGATCCTAAGCGTTGCGAGCGGGTCGCCTTCCGGCCCGTAATTCATGCCGAGCATGATGACGGAGCGCGCGTCCGGCCAAAGCGCTTTAGGGCTGCCGCGCCGCGCCGCCGTGTCCGTGAGCCAGTGCATCGTGCCTTGATGGCCGTCGGCAATCGCCTGGCGGAGCCGCGCTGCCGCCTCCGGGATCGCGTCGGGCGCTGCGACGCCAACAAGCTCAAAGCCTTCTTCTTGCGCGAGCGCCTCGATCAGATCGCGCAGCGCCGTCGGCGTCAGAAGTCGAGATTGGCGTAGTGCGCCGGGGGCACGTGCCCCCGCACCTGATCGGCCCTGAGCGGTCTGAACGCCGGGCGCGACTTCAGCCGCATGTACCAATCCTTCGCCTCGGCGGCGTCCTGCCATGGAACCTCGCCCAGATAGTCGGCGACCGAAAGGGCGGCGGCCGCCGCCAGATCGGCATAGCTCATCCTCTCCCCCGCGAGCCAGTTCTTCGCCGATATCAAATGCTCGACATAGTGAATATGCGTACGGATGTTTGTCCGCGCCGCCCGAAGCAGCGTGGAATCCGGGGCGCCGCCGTTGCCGCCGAGCTTCGCGCGCTCGCGCTTCACCACCTTCTCCTCGACCAGGTAGAAGGTCACCTCCTCGTCGAACTTGTAGAGGAACCATTCGCAAAGCCGCCGCACCTCGGCCCGCTGGTTGGCGTTTGCCGGCAGAAGCCGCCGCTCGTTCAGCGCGAAGCCGCGCGTCTCGTCGAGATATTCGGAGACCGCCCAAACGCCGGCGATCGGCGGGTCGTCGTTCTCGATCAGAACAGGGAGGGTCGCGGCTGGATTGATGAGCAGGAACTCTTGCCGCCGCTCCCAGATACGCTCCTCGACGAGTTCCGGCGTCTCCTCGCACTCGCCGAGCACGAGCCGGACGAAACGCGAGGGAACCGAGAGAGGATGGTGGAAGAGCGTGATCATGCAGGAACCGTGTGGTTGCCTCAGTGCGACCGGCGGATTTTGCGCCGCGAAGATGCTAAGTCGGCGCCTCGTCGAACGATTCGGCCGGGGTAGCGCGGGATGAGTGTCCAGTCCATATTCGATGCCGCCATTCTCGGGGTGATCGAGGGGATAACCGAGTTCATTCCGGTTTCCTCCACCGCGCATCTCCTTCTTTCGACTGAGCTTCTCGGGCTCGGGTCGGGTCGGGAGAAGGCCTTCTGGGACACTTTCAACGTCTTGATCCAGCTCGGCGCCATCCTTGCCGTGGTCTACGCCTATTTCGGGCGACTTTGGGGCGTCCTCCTGGCTCTACCCAGCGACCCGGCCGCGCGCCGCTTCGTCTTGTCGATCGTCGTTGCCTTCATTCCCTCGGCGATCGTCGGCCTCGCCCTCCACGATTTTATTAAGAACGTGCTCTTCAACTCACCGGCGCTGATCTGCATCGTTCTGATCGTCGGCGGCGTGGCGCTCGCCGCGCTCGACTGGTTCGATACCGAGACTCACCACGAAGACGCCATGCATTTTCCGCTCTGGCTTGCCTTCGTGATCGGCCTCTTCCAGTGCCTCGCCATCGTGCCGGGGGTGTCGCGCTCAGGCGCGACGATCGCCGGCGCGCTCCTGATGAAGTGCGACAAGAAGTCGGCGGCGGAGTTCTCGTTCTTCCTGGCGATACCGACGATGCTCGGCGCGTTCGTGCTCGACTTCTACAAGAACCGCGCCGCGCTTTCGGGCGGCGACATCGGCTTGATCGCGATCGGCTTCGTTGTCGCGTTCGTGGCGGCGCTCTTCGTGGTGAAGACGCTGGTCGGATTCGTCCAGCGCCACGGCTTCCTGCCTTTTGCCTGGTGGCGCGCAATCGTCGGCGTCGCCGGCCTCCTGGGGCTCTGGCTCCTCCGCTGATTGCCGGGTCAGGCCCGGCGACGAAGGCAGGTTTAGGCGGGGCGCCGGCCTAGGGCGCGGTACGAGTCTGCGCGAACTCGCCGTACTCGCGGAAGCGGCTCAAATAGGTGGGGAGCACGACCTCAAGCGCCGTCGGCTCGATGCCGAGCCCTTCGAGCGTCCGCCGCTCACGCTCCGCGTCGGCGGACACGACGTTGTCGAACATCAACATGCGGACCTGGTCGAGCGTGATCGGCTTTCCGGGCAAGTACTCGCCGACGCGGCCCATGATCCGCGCTGCGAACCAGGGCAGAGGCAGGAGCAGTCGCTTCCGCTTGGTGACCTTCAGCATCCGCTCCATGCACTGACGGAACGTCAAGGTCTCAGGCCCGCCGAGCTCGTAGATCGCGCCCGGTTCGGCGCCGCCGTCTACGGCGCGCGCAATCGCCTCCCCGACATCGCCGGCGAAGACCGGTTGGAAGCGCGTCTTGCCGCCGCCGATCAAAGGCAGCGCGGGCGAGAGCCGCGCCATCGCCGCAAAGCGGTTGAAGAAGCTGTCCTCCGGTCCGAAGACGATCGACGGCCGGACGATCACCGCTTCCGGCACCGTCTCGCGGATGCCGGCCTCGCCCTCCGCCTTGGAGCGCATGTAGCCGACGGTCGAAGGCTGGTCGGCGCCGATCGCCGAGACATGGACGACCCTCGCAATGCCTTGGGCGCGCGCCGCCTCGCCGATCGCGCGCGGCCCGAAAGCCTGCACCGCGTCGAAGGTCTGCCGCCCGCTCTCCGCCAGGATGCCGACGAGGTTGACGACGGCGTCGACGCCCTCGACCGCCCGGTCGACCGACCAGCGGTAGCGAAGGTTGGCCTGGATCGCCTTGATCTGCCCGACCATGCCGAGCGGCTGCAGGTGCCCCGCAAGATCGGGGCGGCGGACGGCAACGCGGATGCGGTGCCCTCGCCGCGCCAGCGCCTGCACGACGTAGCGGCCGACGAATCCGGAGCCGCCAAACACGGTCACGAGCTTCGCTGAGGATTTCGGCGCCTGCATCAAACGCTCCCGCGGGCCTGCGGATTTCGAGAATTCGTGGATTTCTTAGAGCCTGCGCCCTGGGCTGTATAGGCCCGGATCAGCGCAGCTCCCGCCTTAACGCCTCGTAGATCATGAGCCCGGTAGAGACGGCGAGGTTCAAGGAATCCGCCCTTCCTCGCATTGGGATGCGCACGAGTTGATCGCAGGCCGCCGCGAGTTCAGCCGTCAGCCCCTGCTGCTCGTTCCCCATGAGCAGGATCAGCGGCTGGCGGTAGTCCGCCTGGCGGTAGTCCAAAGAGCCGGATAGGTGCGTGCCGACGAGTCGCGCGCCGTGCCGCTTCGCGGCGGCGATCAGCCCGTCCTCGCTGGTCTTTGCGAGCGGCACGTGGAAGATCGAGCCCATCGTGGCGCGCACCGCTTCAAGCCCGAAGGGGTCGCAGCAGGGACCTACGAGCGCCACGCCTTCGATGCTCGCCGCATCGGCGGTGCGGACGATCGTGCCGAGATTGCCGGGATCGCGCACCCGGTCGAGCGCTATCCAGATCCGACCGCGCCCGATCGCGGCCTCCGGTGCGAAATGCTGCTTGAAGACGCCGACGACGCTCTGAGGGTTGTCGCGGCGCGTGATCTTTTCGAGCACCGGCGCGGTGACTTCGAGCACGGTTCCGCCCGTCGCCTTGGCCTCCGCGGCGATCGCGCCGATCCCGCTCTCCTCCGCGCTTGCCGCGGCATAGGCGAGCATCTCGATCCGCCAGCCGCCGTCGAGCGCGTCGCGCACGAGCTTCTGCCCCTCGGCGATGAAGAGCCCGGTCTCGTCGCGGTGCTTCTTCTGGGCGAGCGCGCGGATTTCTTTCACCAGCGGATTTGCGAGGCTGGTGATCTTCTTGAAGCTTCCGGTCCGCGGTCGCTCGCTCATGATGCCGCGCTCCAGCGGGCGAAGAGCGAGGTAGCGAGAAGACCGCCGGCCTGATCCGCGAGCGCGAGCTCGCCCGATTCGACGCCCGGCCCGAGCGCTTCCTCTGCGAGGCGATGCAGCGACAGGAACGAGGCGCGGATCGCATAAGCCGTCAGGATCACGAAGCCATCCGGCTTCACGATCTCGCGGCAGAGCCGGAGCATCTCCGGCAGGCTCTCGAAGAGCTCCCACTTTTCGCCCTTCGGCCCGCGCCCGAATTTCGGGGGATCGAGCAGGATGCCGTCATAGCGCCGCTCGCGTCGGACCTCGCGCGCGGCAAACTTTGTCGCGTCGTCGAGGATCCAGCGGATCGGGCGGTCTTCCATCCCCGAGAGCTTCTGGTTGTCGCGCGCCCAGGCGATCGCCTTCTTCGACGCGTCGACATGCGTTACTTCTGCGCCTGCTTCCGCGGCGACGAGCGAGGCGAGCCCCGTGTAGCCGAAGAGGTTCAGAAGCGCGGGCGTGCCTCCCGCCGCCTTGAGCCGGTCGCGCATGAAGGAAAAATGCGCTTCCTGCTCGGGGAACACGCCGACGTGGCGGAACGACGTGAAGCGGCACTCGTAACGGATATTTCCATGTTTGCAGGCCCAGGATTCGGGCACGCCGGCGTGCCGCTTCCATCGTCCGGCGCCCTCCTCGTCGATGTCGCCGGTGAAGAGCGCGTCGGCCTTCTCCCATTCCTCGCGCGGAAGCCGTGGGCTCCACATCGCCTGCTCCTCGGGGCGGTCGAGGAGCAGCGCGCCGAAGCGCTCCAGCTTTCGCCCGTGGCCGGAATCGACCAGCGCGTAGTCCTCTAGTCCCTTTGACGACAGGACGAGCGGCCGCTCGCTCATCTCGTGTTGTGCGATCCGAGCGAAGCACCGTCGAGGCGCGCAAGCAGTGTCTTGTCGCCTACGGCTAGGAAATGCGGGTTCTCAAGCGGCCGCATCCCGGCGATGTCGCGCTTGCCGTAGGGAAGGGGCGCTCCGTCGAGCGTCACCACGGCGCCGCCGGCGGCGCGCAGCACGGCGTCGCCCGCCGCGGTGTCCCATTCCATCGTCGGTCCGAGGCGTGGATAAAAGTCCGCCGCGCCCTCGGCGAGGAGGCCGAATTTCAGCGAGGAGCCGATCGAACGGTGCTCGCCGCAGGAGGCCTGTGCGAGTGCGCTCGCGGTCGCCGGATTCATGTGCGAGCGGCTGACGACGGCGACGGGATGTGCCTCGGCGCGCCGCGTGCGGATGGAGGTCCAGCCGTCGATGCCGCCGAGATCAGCGGCGATCGTTCCCTTCCACGCACCGTTGCCGCCCCCGGCGTAAGCAACTCCGAGCGCCGGTGCGAGCACGACGCCTGCAACCGGCGCCTCCCCCTCGACGAGCGCGATGTTGATGGTGAACTCGCCATTGCGGCTGATGAATTCCTTGGTGCCGTCGAGCGGGTCGACAAGCAGGAAGGACCGCCCAAGCTTCGGCGCCACCCCGGTCGAGGCGGCTTCTTCAGCGACGATCGGCACGCCCGGCAAAGCGGCGGAAAGCGCCACGTCGATGGCATGCTCGGAGCCGAGATCCGCCTCGCTCACCGGTGAATTGTCGGCTTTGTGGGCGACGGAGAAGTCGGATCCGTAGACCGCCATGACCACCCGCGCCCCGGCGAGTGCGGCGTCGATCAGTGGCAGAAGTTGCGGGTCGGCGCCCGGCGCAGTCGGCATGCGTGTTCTTAGCCTGTCGGGCGGGCTGCGCCAACGCCGGGGCGCGCGAACTTGCGAGGATTGGAAATTCAGTTGTCCGCGGATACGCCCCTGTGCACAATCCGCCTCCGGAGGTCGGTTTCATGGAGTTGAAGGGCGAGTATCGCATCCCGGCGCCGCGCGAGCACGTCTGGGCCATGCTGAACGACCCGGCCGTCCTCAAGGAATGCATCCCCGGCTGCGAATCGCTCGAGGGGAGCCCGTCGGAGGGCTTTGCCGCGCGGGTGACGACCAAGGTCGGGCCGGTCAAGGCGACCTTCAACGGCGAGGTGAAGCTGTCGAATGTGAAGCCGCCGGAGAGCTATACGATCTCGGGCGAGGGGAAAGGCGGGGTCGCCGGATTCGCCAAGGGTGGTGCCGATGTGCATCTCGCCGAGGACGGCAGCGACACCGTCCTGACCTACGACGTGAACGCGCAGGTCGGCGGCAAACTCGCGCAACTCGGCTCGCGGCTGATCGATTCAACGGCAAAAAAGCTTGCCGACGAGTTTTTCTCCAAATTCGCGCAGAAGGCCGGGGCTGGCGGTTCGGCGGCCGCGCCGCATGCGGAGGGCCTCGTCGAGGAGGTGGAGGAAGTCGCGCGCGAGGTTGAGGAGGAGGTCGAGGCGAAGGCCGCCGTGGGATTCCTCGGCGGGCCTTATGGCTGGGGCCTGCTTGTCATCCTGGCGTTGCTTCTGGTCTATGTCATAGCAAAGTGATCGCGGCGCTCGGCGCCGAGAGAAAAATGGGAAGGGGAGGACGTAAATGTCGAAGGTCACCATCACCGTCAACGGCCGGGCGGAGACCCGCGATGTCGAGGATCGCACGCTGCTGGTGCACTTCCTGCGCGACCATCTCGGGCTGACGGGAACGCATGTCGGCTGCGATACGTCGCAGTGCGGCGCCTGTGTCGTCCATATGGACGGCGTCGCCGTGAAGTCCTGCACGGTCCTCGCAGCTGCCGCGAACGGCTCCTCCGTCACCACCATCGAGGGTCTCGCGAGCGGCGACGAGTTGCATCCGGTGCAGGCCGCGTTCCGCGAGCATCACGGGCTGCAATGCGGCTTCTGCACGCCGGGAATGATCATGACGGCCGTCGACATGATCCGCCGCTATGACGGCAAGCTCGACGAGGCGACGGTCCGCCACGAGCTCGACGGCAACATCTGCCGCTGCACGGGCTACCACAATATCGTCAAGGCCATCCTCGCTGCCGCCGGCGAGATGAAGGGCGGAGCGAAGAAAGCGGCGTAGGCTGAAGAAGATGCAAGTCCATCGCCTTTCTTTGTCGTCATGCCGGGGCTTGACCCTGGCATCCATTCCGTCGCGCCTCCGTATGGCACGACCGTTACGGAATGGACTGCCGGATCAAGTCCGGCAATGACGACATTGGAGGTTGCGTGGACCCTCAAACCAAGGGCTCGGTAACGAGCACCAATTCAATGGAGGAAGACGATGGGCGTTGAGGGAATTGGCGCACGCGTTGCCCGCAAGGAAGACAAGCGCTTCATCACAGGCCGCGGCCACTACACCGACGACATGAGCGTCAACGGCATGTGCTATGCGGCGTTTGTCCGCTCTCCGCATGCGCACGCGAAGATCGGCAAGATCGACGGCTCGGCCGCCGCCAAGATGCCCGGCGTGATCAAGGTCCTGACCGGCGCGGAGCTCGCCGCCGATGGCATCGGCAACCTGATCTGCGGCTGGGCGATCACCTCGAAGGACGGCAGCCCGATGAAGATGGGCGCCTATCCCGCTCTGGCGAAGGACGTGGTGCGCTTTGTGGGTCAGCCTGCCGCCATCGTCGTCGCCCGCTCGCGCGGCGAGGCGCGCGACGCCGCCGACGCCGTCTCCGTCGACTGGCAGGAGCTTCCCGCCGTCGTCGACGCGGTGAAGGCGCTTGAGAAGGGCGCGCCGCAGCTTCACCCGGAAGCGCCGAACAACCTGATCTACGATTGGGCGCTCGGTACCGACCTCGCCACGGTGGACGCGGCTTTCGCCAAGGCCAAGCACGTCACCAAGATCGACATCGTCAACAACCGGCTGATCCCGAATGCGATCGAGCCGCGCGCCGCGCTCGGCGTCTACGATGCGTCGGAGGAGCATTACACGCTCTACACGACGAGCCAGAACCCGCACGTCGCGCGGCTCGTGCTCTCCGCCTTCTACAACGTCGCGCCGGAGAACAAGCTGCGCGTCATAGCGCCCGACGTCGGCGGCGGCTTCGGCTCCAAGATATTCATCTACCCCGAAGAGATCGTCTGCCTCTGGGCGTCGAAGAAGTCGGGCGTGCCGGTGAAATGGGTGGCGGACCGCACCGAGTCCTTCCTCACAGATGCGCATGGGCGTGATCATCACACGCATGCCGAGATGGCGTTCGATGCCGACAACAAGATCGTCGGCTTCAAGGTCGACACGATCGCCAATTTCGGCGGCTACATGTCGCTCTTCTCCTCGAGCGTGCCGACCTATCTCTACGCCACGCTGCTCTCCGGGCAGTACGCGATTCCGGCGATCAACGCCAACGTGCGCGCCGTCTACACCAACACTTCGCCGGTCGATGCCTATCGCGGCGCCGGACGGCCGGAGGCGACGTTCGTCGTCGAGCGCATCATGGAAACGGCGGCGCGCGAACTCGGCGTGTCGCCGGCGGAGCTCAGGCGGAAGAACTTCGTCAAGTCGTTCCCGCATCAGACGCCGGTCATCATGGCCTACGACGCCGGCGACTATGAAGCCTCGCTCAACGCGGCGATGAAGGCGTCCGACTATGCCGGCATCGGCAAGCGCAAGGCGGAGGCGGAGAAGCGCGGCAAGCTCCGTGGCATCGGCATGAGCTGCTACATCGAGGCCTGCGGCATCGCGCCGTCGCAGGCGGTCGGCTCGCTCGGCGCCGGCGTGGGCCTGTGGGAATCGGCGGAGGTCCGCGTCAATCCGATCGGCACCATCGAGGTGCTGACCGGCGCGCACAGCCACGGCCAGGGCCACGAGACGAGCTTTGCGCAGATCGTGTCGCAGCGCTTCGGCGTGCCTTTCGAGAGCGTCTCGATCGTGCACGGCGATACCGACAAGGTGCAGTTCGGCATGGGCACCTACGGCTCGCGCACGGCGGTCTCCATGTCGGCGATCGTGAAGGCGCTCGACAAGGTCGAGGCGAAGGCGAAGAAGATCGCCGCGCATCTCATGGAAGCCTCCGAAGGCGACATCGAGATCAAGAACGGCGAGGTCATGGTCGCCGGCACCGACAAGAAGCTTCCCTGGTTCCAGGTCTGCCTCGCCGCCTACACGGCGCACAATCTTCCGCAGGGCATGGAGCCCGGGTTGAAGGAGACCTCGTTCTACGACCCGACCAACTTCACCTTCCCCGCCGGCTGCTACATCTGCGAGGTGGAGATCGACCCGGCTACGGGCCACACCGACATCGTGCAGTTCGTGGCCGCGGACGATTTCGGCAACATCATCAACCCGATGATCGTGGAGGGGCAGGTGCACGGCGGCATCACGCAGGGCGTCGGCCAGGCGCTGCTTGAAGGCTGCCGCTATGACGGCGAGTCCGGCCAGCTCGTCACCGCGAGCTACAACGACTATACGATGCCGCGCGCCGGCGACGTGCCGTCCTTCGTCGTCTCGACGACGGTGACGCCGTGCCCGAGCAACCCGCTCGGGGTGAAGGGCTGCGGCGAGGCGGGAGCCATCGGCTCGCCGCCGGCGGTGATCAACGCCATTACAGATGCGCTCGGAGACAACAGCCTGACGATGCCGGCCACTGCCGAGAAGGTGTGGCGGCTCGCGCAAAAAGCGACGATGCGCCAGGCAGCGGAATAAGGAGAGGGACATGTATCAGACCAGCTACCACCGGCCGAAGAGCCTCGCGGAGGCGGCAAAGCTCTTCTCCGGCTCCGAGGATCCGGCCTATATCTCCGGCGGCCACACGCTCCTGCCGACGATGAAGGCGCGGCTCGCGGCGCCGAAGAACCTGATCGACCTTCGCCAAGTGGCGGAGTTGAAGGGCATCCAAGCTTCCGGCGATGCTGTCACGATCGGTGGCGCCACGACGCACTTTGCCGTGTCGAGCTCCGCCGACGTGAAAAAGGCGGTTGCGACGCTTGCCGGGCTCGCCGGCTCGATCGGCGATCCCGCCGTCCGCCATGTCGGGACGATCGGCGGCTCGGTCGCCAACAACGATCCGGCGGCCGACTACCCCTCCGCCGTGATGGCGCTCGCCGGAACCGTCCACACCGACAAGCGGCAGATCGTGGCCGATGACTACTTCACCGGACTTTATTCGACGGCGCTGAAGGAGGGCGAGATCGTCACCAAGGTCGCCTTCAAGGTGCCGGCGCAGTCGGGCTACGCCAAGTTCCGCAACCCGGCCTCGCTCTATCCGATGGCCGGTGTCTTCATCGCCAAGCACAAGGACGGCTCGGTGCGTGTGGCGGTGACCGGTGCCGGCAACAACGGCGTCTTCCGCTGGAAGGCGGCGGAGGAGGCGCTCGCCAAGAATTTCTCGGCCGATGCGCTGAAGGGGCTGAAAGTCGACGCCGGAGGCATGATGAGCGACATCCACGGTTCGGCCGAATACCGCGCCAACCTTGTCGCCGTCATGGCGCGCCGCGCGATGGAGAACCTCGGCAAGGTGACGGTGGCCTAGCAGATTGCCTGCCCCCGGATGTCGTAATGCCCGGACTTGATCCGGGCATCCATTCCGCCCCTTCGAGGCTTTTTCACCCCCTCATGGTGAGGTGCGACCCCGGACTCGATCCGGGGGAGCCTCGAACCACGGGGTGAAAAGCACCTCAGGGTGAGGGCGGAACGGATGCACCGCCGCCGCTGTTACGAATGGATTGCCGGGTCAGGCCCGGCAATGACGACCGGGAGGGGCTTTGGGAGCACCTCCCGCCCACATCACCGAACTGTTCATTGCCTTTGAACGACGCGCTTCGTCATTTCGTTGGGATGAAGCGCGCCGTCCGATTCCTGGCCACCGTATTTGCCGCCTTCGCGTGCCTTGCCGCGGCGCGCGCCGAAATGCCGGACCCCGCCGATTGGGACGCGGTCGTCGCCAAGGCCAAGGGCGAGACCGTCTATTTCCATGCCTGGGGCGGCGAGCCGCGCATCAACGACTATATCGCCTGGGCCGGCCGGATGATGGAGGAGCGCTACGGCGTCCGCGTCGTCCACGTGAAGGTGAGCGACACCGCCGAGGTCGTCTCGCGCGTGCTGACCGAGAAGGCGGCCGGGCGCGACCAAGGCGGCGCCGTCGATCTCGTCTGGATCAACGGCGAGAACTTTGCCGCCATGAAGCGACAAGGGCTGCTTCTCCCTTCCGCCTGGTCGACGAAGCTCCCGAACTATTCGCTCGTCGATACGACGCGGCCGAGCGTGACGCGCGATTTCACGGTGCCGGTCGACGGGCTCGAAGCGCCATGGGGGATGGCGAAGCTCGTCTTCTTCTATGACAGCGCGCGCCTCAAGGCTCCGCCCGATTCCGCCGAAGCGCTCGCCGAATGGATCGCCAAGAATCCCGGCCGTTTCACCTATCCGCAGCCACCCGATTTTCTCGGCACGACGTTCCTGAAGCAGCTCCTCGTCGATCTTGCCCCCGACAAAGCGGCGCTTCTTGAGCCGGCGACCGAAGAGCGCTTCAAGGTTGCGACAGCGCCGCTCTTCGCCTGGCTCGACGCCGCGCACCCGAATCTCTGGCGTGGCGGGCGCACCTTCCCGCGCGATACCGGGAGCCTCCGCCGGCTGCTCGCCGACGGCGAGGTCGACATCGCCTTCGCCTTCAATCCCGGCGGATGCCTCAAGCGCCATCGACAACGGCGAGCTGCCGGATACCGTGCGGAGCTTCGTCTTTAGAGACGGGACGCTCGGCAACACGCACTTCGTGGCGATTCCTTTCAACGCGAGCGCGTCGGCCGGTGCGATGGTGCTGGCGAATTTTCTGATGTCGCCGGAGGCGCAGGCGCGGAAGCAGGACCCAAAAGTCTGGGGCGATCCGACCGTACTCGACATGGCCAAGGTCTCGCCCGGCGACCGCGCGCACTTTGCAGCACTCGACCTCGGTGCGGCGACGCTTCGTCCGGAAGAGCTGGGGCCGACACTTCCGGAGCCGCATCCCTCCTGGGTGGAGATGATCGAGCATGAATGGGCACGCCGCTATGGCGTGAACCAGTAGGCATTCTTATGCTGCGGCTATTCCCCACGGCCGCGCTCGTTCTTTTGACCGTGCCGGTGGCGGCCGGTCTGCTTGGAATTGCGTTGCCGGCCTTCGGCTATTTTCCGGCGCTTGGCGGTAGCGAATTGTCGCTCGACGCTTTCCGCGCGCTCTTCGCCATGCCCGGGCTCCTCCGCTCTGCGCTCCTGAGTTTCGCGACCGGACTTTTCGCGACGGTGCTCGCATTCGCGGTGGTGATGCTGTTCGTCGCCGGCTGGCGCGGGACGCGCCTTTTCAGAGCGATCGAACGGCTGGTGTCGCCGCTTCTGAGCGTGCCGCACGCCGCCGCGGCCTTCGGGCTCGCCTTCCTGATCGCGCCCTCCGGTCTTCTTTTCCGCCTTGCAGCGCCGCTTCTCGGCTTTGAGCGCCCGCCGGACTTCCTCATCGTGCAGGATCGGTACGGCCTCGCCATGGCTTTCGGCCTCGTCGTGAAGGAGATTCCGTTCCTCTTCCTGATGACGCTCTCGGTGCTGCCGCAAACGCGCGCGGTCGAGATGGAGCGCATGACGGCGTCGCTCGGCTACGGGCGGATGGTCGGCTTCGTGCATGCCGTCTTGCCGGCGCTCTACAGGCAGCTCCGGTTGCCCGTGCTCGCGGTTCTCGCCTTCGCCACTTCGGTCGTCGACGTAGCATTGATCCTTGGGCCGACCACGCCGGCGCCGCTGGCGGTTCGCGTGATTGACTGGCAGCGCGATCCGGATCTCTCTCGGCACTTCGTCGCCGCCGCCGGCGCAGTGCTGCAGGTCGCCGTCACCGTCGCGGCGCTTTGCGCGTGGCTTGTCGCGGAGCGCGTGGGAGCAACGATATGCCGGCTGCTTGCGCGCTCGGGCTGGCGTGCGCGCCGCGATGCCTGGCTTCGCCGCATCGCAAGTCTCGCGATGGCGCTTTCGGCGGCGGTCGTGCTCGCCGGCCTCGTTCTCCTCGCCCTTTGGTCCGTCGCCGGCATATGGCGCTTCCCCCGAGTGCTTCCGGAAGAGCTGACGCTTTCCACCTGGATGCGCCTTGGAGACGATTTCGGCATGGTGCTTCGCGACACGCTGGCGCTCGCCTGTGTTTCGAGCCTCGTCGCTACAGCGCTTGCGCTCGGCGCGCTCGAAAGCGCTGCGCGCGCCGGCATCCGAGGGCCGGGGCGGGCGCTAGGCGCGCTCTACGTGCCGCTCATTGCGCCGCAGGTCGCATTCCTCTTCGGTCTGCAGATTCTTTTCGCCTTCGCCCGCGTCGACGGAACGTTTGCGGCGGTGGTCCTGGTGCATCTCGTCTTCGTCTTCCCCTACGTGCTCCTTTCGCTCTCCGATCCGTGGAGCGCCTGGGATCCGCGCTATGGCCTCGCACTCCGCGCGCTCGGACATGGACCGAACGCAGTCTTCTGGCGTGCGCGACTGCCGATGCTGGCCCGGCCCGTGCTCGTCGCGGCGGCGCTCGGTTTCGCCGTCTCCGTGGCGCTCTATTTGCCGACCCTTCTCGTCGGGGGCGGGCGCTGGCCGACGGTCACCACCGAAGCGGTGGCACTCGCTTCCGGCGGCGATCCACGCCTTATCGGCGCGACGGCGCTCGTGCAGGCGCTGCTGCCGTTCCTCGGCTTCGCGGTCGCTGCGATCTTACCGGCGCTCCTCTTCCGCAACCGCCGTGCGATGCTGGTCTCGGCATGAACGGCGACCGTGCCTGCGGGCTCATTCTTCGCGACGTGTCGATCGACCTTAACGGCGAACGCCTCGTGCGGCTCGACGCCGGCGTCAAGCCCGGCGAGGTGCTGACGGTGATGGGGCCCTCGGGGGTAGGCAAGTCGACGCTGCTTGCCTTCGTCGGCGGCTTCCTCGGGCGCGATTTCCGCGCCGGCGGCAGCATCGTGCTGAACGGCCGCGACGTGACAGCGCTGCCGCCGGAGGAGCGCGGCATCGGGCTGCTCTTTCAGGACGCGCTCCTTCTTCCGCATCTTTCCGTCGCCGGAAATCTGCTGGTTGGCCTGACGCCGGCAGTGAAGGGGCGCATGGCGCGCCGGCGCGCGGTCGAGGAGGCGCTTGCCGAGGTGGGGCTCGAAGGCTTCGCCGACCGCGACCCGGCGAAGCTCTCAGGCGGAGAGGCCTCGCGTGTGGCGCTGATGCGCACGCTCCTTGCCCGCCCCGCGGCGCTGGTTCTCGACGAGCCGTTTTCGCGGCTCGATGCGGCGCTGCGCGGCCAGGTGCGCGCGCTCGTCTTCGCCGAGGCGCGGAAATACGGCCTGCCGGTGCTCCTCGTCACACATGACCCGGCCGACGCGGAAGCCGCCGGGGGAAGCGTCGTCGAGCTCGGCGCGTCTGCCTGACCTAGGCGTCTGATGCCGCCTTCTGTTCTTCGTGCGGCGTATCCTCGGCGCGCTGCTGCGCCGGGCCCGCAGTCGAGATCAGGTTGTTCGCCGTATTGATCAGGCCGACATGCGAGAAGGCCTGCGGGAAATTGCCGAGCTGGCGTTTTTCGCGCGGGTCGTATTCCTCCGCGAGCAGTCCGAGGTCGTTCCTGAGCGACAGCAGCCGCTCGAAAAGCTCCGTCGCCTCGTCACGGCGTCCGATCATGGCGAGCGCGTCGGCGAGCCAGAACGTGCAGACGAGGAACGAGCCCTCGCGCCCGTCGACGCCGTCTTCGGTGGCATCGGTGCGGTAGCGCAGAAGCAGGCCGTCCTCTGTCAGGTCGCGGCGGATCGCCAGCACCGTCGATACGACGCGCGGATCGTCCGCGGGCAGGAAGCCGACGGTCGGAATCATCAGCAGCGCCGCGTCGAGCGCCTCGCCGCCGTAGGTCTGCACGAAGCTCTTGCGCTTCTCGCTCCATCCGTTCTGAAGGATTTCGTCGCGGATCTTCTCGCGCTCCGCCTTCCATTTGTCGACAGGACCGGAGAGGCCGAAATCCTCGACGCCCTTCACGGCGCGATCGTAGGCGACCCAGGCCATGAGCTTGGAGTGCGTGTAGTGCTTGGCGCGGGAGCGCATCTCCCAGATGCCTCTATCCGGACGCGGCCACTTTCGCTTCAGGTTCTCCAGCAGCACGCACTGGAAGTTCCACGATTCGCGCGACGGCTCGAGCTGGTACTTGCGCCCGACATGCAGCGCATCCATCAGCTCGCCATAGACGTCGATCTGCAGCTGGCTGTAAGCGGCGTTGCCGATCCTGACCGGCGTCGAACTCTCATAGCCGGCAAGCCATGGCAACGTCGTCTCGTGCAGCCGCCGCTCGCCGGAGAGGCCGTACATGATCTGCAGCTGCGAGGGGTGCCCGGCGCAGGCGCGAAGCATCCACTGTCGCCAGGCCTGCGCCTCCTCGCGATAGCCGCAGGTGAGGAGCGCGTAGAGCGTCAGCGTGGCGTCACGGATCCAACAGAAGCGGTAGTCCCAGTTGCGCTCGCCGCCGATCGCCTCCGGCAGCGAGGTCGTCGCCGCGGCGATTATCCCACCGGTCGGGCGGTAGCTCAGCCCTTTCAGCGTGATGACCGAGCGGACGACCGCGTCGCGCCACGCACGTGGTGTCTGGTCGCTGAAGTGACAACGGTCCGACCATTCGCGCCACCAGGCGTCGGTCTCTGCGAGCCGCGCCTCCGGGTCGATGCGCGTCTCGCGGGCGCGGTGTGAGGGGTGCCAGCAAAGCGCAAACGGCACCGAAGCGCCTTCGCCGACGGAGAACTCGGCGACGGTGCGGTAATTTTCGCCGTGCATCTCCACTGGCGTGTGCAGCTCGACGGCGTCGGGTCCCGCGACGGCCCGCAGGCCGAAATCGGTGCGGCGCACCCACGGCACCGTCTCGCCGTAGCCGAAGCGGAGCACGAACTCCATGCGCATGGGGACGCGACCGCTGTCGCCGCGCACGACACGGAAGAGGTCGACGTGCTCCTCGTCCTTCGACAGCGGCATGAAGTCGACAAGCGTGACCGCACCGTCAGGCGTCTCGAAGCGCGTCTCCAAAATGGTCGAGCCGTCGCGGTAGCAGCGCGAGACACTGAACTTCTCGCTCGCCGGCGCGATCCGCCAGTAGCCGTTCTCCTCGCTGCCGAGGAGCGCGGCGAAGCAGGCGTCCGAATCGAAGCGCGGCAGGCAAAGCCAGTCGATCGAGCCGTCCTTCGCCACGAGCGCGCAAGAAAGAAGGTTCCCGATGAACCCGTAGTCTTCGATGCGCCTGCTCACACGCTTCGGGTCCGCCGCTGGCTCCTGCGGGGCGGCGCGCGAGCTTATGCGTGGATCGGTCTTCATCCCCTCCTTTATTTCAGCCAACGTCTTCCCGAAAGGTTGACGCCGAAGCGCTCAGGCGCGCGCGCAAAGGCGGCGAGTCCCTTGAGCGCAGGGTTGTCACCGACAATGACGTAGAGCGGAATCGTTGCCATCACGTGTTCGTGCGGTGGCTTTTCCTCGAAGGCGCGGCGGAATTCGCCGCTCTCCAGGTAGGGGAGGATGCGCGGCGGAATGCCGCCGCCGATATAGGCGCCGCCGCGCGCCATGAACACGAGCGTCATGTCGCCGGCGAGCCGCCCGAGAAGGCGCGCGTAAAGTGTGAGCGTGCGGACGGCAAGAGGATCGGACTTGTCGAGCGCCGCCTTTGTAACCTCCGCCGGCGTCGTGTCGCGCGGTGCTTGTCCGTCGGTCTTTGCGACAGCGCGATAGAGCGCGACGATCCCGCGGCCGGAGAGAAGCACCTCGGCGGAGATGCAGCCGTTCTCCGGCGTGATGTTCGGCCAGAGCGCGAACTCGTCGGGCTTGGCGGGGCCGAGCGAGACGTGACCGCCTTCGCCCGGCACCGGCACCCAGGGCCCATCGACGCCGCCGGCATGGACGAGCCCGCCGACGCCGAGCCCCGTCCCCGGTCCGATCGCAACCTTGGCGCCGGTCGGCGAAGGCTCGCCGCCGCCGATCTTGACCAGGTCGCCAGGTGCAAGCGCTGTCAGCGCGAGCGCCAAGGCCTCGAAGTCGTTCAGGAGCACGACATTGGCGAGCCCGAGACTCGCGATCATGTCGCGCGGGCGGATGATCCATGCGGCGTTGGTCAGGTCGACGGCGTCGCCGACGATCGGCCCGGCGAGGTCGATCAGAGCCGCCTTCGGTCTGAGTTTCGTCTTCGTGTAGACGGACGTCTCGACAGCGGCCTCGATGCTCGTGAAATCGCCGGTCGGAACGGGGTGGAAGTGTTCGACCGGCGCATCGCGGTCGGGAACGATCGCGAAGCGAGCGTTGGTGCCGCCGATGTCCCCGATCAAGACCGGGAAGGGCAGGGTGATCTTGTCGCTTGCGTCGGGCATCGGAAAGGCCGCGGCGGGCGCTACTCCTTGATGTAGGGTTTGCCGTCGGCGGCCGGCGGCCGGGCGCGGCCGACGATTCCGGCGACGAGCACGATCGTTGCGACATAAGGCGCCATCGCCAAAAACTCTGACGGGATCGGCGTCTGCAGGATGGCGAGCTTCTGCTGCAGCGAGTTGGCGAAGCCGAAAACGAGTGCGGCGAGCAGCGCGCCGACCGGATGCCAGCGTCCGAAGATCATCGCGGCGAGGCCGATGAAGCCGCGCCCGTTGGTCATGTTGTCGTCGAACCGCCCGACCGAGCCGAGCGTGAACCAGGCGCCGCCGAAGCCTGCCACCATGCCGCCGATCACGACGTTGATGTAGCGGATGCGATAGACGTTGAGGCCGAGCGTGTCGGCCGCCTCCGGATGCTCGCCAACGGCGCGTGCGCGGAGGCCGTGCTTGGTATGGAAGAGATAGTACGTCGCGATAGCGACAAGGATGAGCGCGCCGTAGACGAAGATGTTGTGCTGGAAGAGCACCGGCCCGATCACCGGCAGGTCGCTTAGCCCGGGTATGTCGATCGCGCGGAAGACGCGCGCGTTGTTCAGGCTGCGGTGAACGGTGAGCACCTGGCTTGAGACATAGGACGTAAGCCCGAGCACGAAGAGGTTGATCGCGACGCCAGCGATGATCTGGTCGACGCGGTGCGTCACCACCAGGAACGCAAGCAGCAGACCGAAGAGTCCGCCGACAGCGACCGCGGCGACGAGCCCGCCGATATTGCCGATCAGCGAGCCGACCACGGCGCCGGTGAAGGCGCCGGAGAGAAGCATGCCCTCGATGCCGATATTGACCACCGCCACGCGCTCGCAGAGCACGCCGGAAAGGCCGCCGAGTGCGATCGGGATGGCGCGCACCAGCGTCGCCTGCAGCATGCCGGTCAGCGAGAAGGATTTGTCGGCGGTCGCCCAGACGAGGAACGCCGTCACCATCAGGAAGAGGCCGAGCCCAAGAAAGAGCGCCGACCAGCGCGCCCCGCCGCGCATGAAAAGCCGGACGCCGAAGAAAGCGAGGATCGCGGCGATGAGATAGCAATAGGGCCCCGCCGGAACGACGAGATTTGGAAGCGCGAAGAGATCGCCAGGGAAGGCCATGCGGAACGACGCGTTCCCGGAAGCCTCCAGTCCAAACGCGCCGGCGACGACGACGGCGAGCACCATCAGCGCCCACGCCGTGATCAAGGTCTGCCGGCGCCGGCTGAACTCGATATCCCGCGTCCGTCCCGCCGCGGCTATGCCTGTATCGGTTACGGCCATCGCTTTCGCGCTAGCGCGCGCCCTCCTTGCGGAAGAACCAGGGGAAGACGGCGCGCACCAGCATCGGCGCGGCCATGAAGATGATGATCAGAGCCTGGATGATGGCGATCAAATCGAGGCTGACGCCGGCGTTGATCTGCATCTGCCGGCCGCCTGCCTGAAGCGCGCCGAACAACAATCCCGCAAGGAGCACGCCGAAGGGATGCGATCTCCCGAGCAGCGCCACTGCGATCGCGTCGAAGCCGGCGCCGCCGGAGAAGCCGGGGGAAGCGCGGCCGAGCACGCCCAGCACCTGGTTCGCGCCGGCAAGGCCGGCGAGCGCGCCGGCTGAGGCCATCACGAGCACGATGATCAGGCCGGAGCGCATGCCGGCATAGCGCGCCGCGTCGGGATTGGCCCCGGCGGAGCGGAACTCGAAGCCGATCGTCGTGTGGAACAGCAGCCAATAGACAAGGACGACCGCGAGGATGACGAGGATGATGCCGGCATGCACGCGGAGGTTCGGGTCGAGCCAGGCGAGAAGCTTCGGCAGCTGCGCGGAGGGCAACACGGATTGGGAGATCGGGTCGGTTCGGCCGGCCTTCTGTATCGGCGGATTCTTGAGCAGATAGTCGGTGAGGCGGAGCGCGATCAGGTTGAGCATGATCGTGGTGATGACCTCGTGCGCCCCGGTCGCGGCGCGGAGCCAGCCCGCGATCGACGCCCACAGCGCGCCGGCGAGGGCGCCGGCGAGGAGCGCCAGCGGAAGATGCACGTAGGCCGGCAGCCCCTTGAAGGCGAAACCGACGACGACCGCGGCCATGCCGCCGAGGATGAGCTGGCCCTCGGCGCCGATGTTGAAGAGCCCGGCGCGGAAGGCGAGCGCGATGCCGAGCCCGGCGAGCGTAAGCGGCGCCGCCGCCGTCAGCGTCTCGGAGAACGCCGAGAGCGAACCGAGCGAGCCCTCGAAGAGGGCGAGATAGGACTCTCCGATCGCGGTGAAGCTGACGCCGGTCGCCACCATCGTGATCGCGCCGAGGATCAGCGCCATCAGCACGGCGAGGATCGGCACCAGAACGATCTCGCCCATGTCGGCGCGGGAAGCGACCGAGCGCTTCAGGAGCGCGTCGGAGACCTTGTCGGCGGCCGTCCCTTCGCTCATGCCGCGGCGCCCGCCATCGCCAGACCGATCTCTTTCACGCCCGCCCTGGCGCCTTCGAATGCCGCCACCACCTTGCCGCGGAACATCACCAGGATGCGGTCGGACACCGACATGATCTCGTCGAGCTCGGTGGAGACGATGAGCACGCCGACGCCGTGATCGCGCGCCTCCACCAGTCGCGCGTGGATGTATTCGATCGAACCGACGTCGACGCCGCGCGTCGGCTGCGATGCGATCATCAGCTTGATGTCGCGCGAGAGCTCGCGCGCAACGACGAGCTTCTGCTGGTTGCCGCCCGAGAGGTGTTCAGCGGTCTCGAAGATCGAGGAGGTGCGTACGTCGAAGTCGGTGACGATGCGCCCGGCCGCCGCGTAGACGTCGTTCCAGTGCATGCTGATGCCGCGGGAGAAGCGGTCGTCATAGTAGCTGTCGAGCACGGCGTTCTCGGCGACGGTGAAGGAACCGACGATGCCGGAGCGCTGGCGGTCTTCCGGTATGTGCGCGATGCCACGGCGGTGCCGCTCGCGGGTCGAGGCCGTGGTGATGTCCTCGTCGAGGAAGCTGACCGTGCCGCCCGCAAGCGGCCGCAATCCGGTCAACGCCTCGACCAGCTCGGTCTGGCCGTTCCCTTGCACGCCGGCGATGCCGACGATCTCGCCGGCGCAGACCGTCAGGTCGACGCCGTCGAGAGCCATCTCGTCGCGCTCGTTGAGTGCCCTCAGACCTTTGGCGACAAGCAGCGGCTCGCCCGGCGGCGCGTGCCTCTTCTCGACTTCGAAGCGTACCTGTCGTCCGACCATCATCTCCGCAAGATCGGCCTCCGTGGCAGTCTTCGGATCGCCTTCGCCGACGACCTTGCCGCCGCGAAGCACGCTGATGCGGTCGGCGACCTCGAGCACCTCGCGCAGCTTGTGGGTGATGAAGACGAGCGCCTTTCCGGCGTCGCGGAGCGAGCGCACGATGCCGAAGAAATCGGTCACCTCCTGCGGCGTCAGAACCGCTGTCGGCTCGTCGAAGATCAGGACGTCGGCGGAGCGGAAGAGCACCTTCAGGATCTCGACCCGCTGCTGCGTGCCGACCGGGATTTCCTCGATGATCGCGTCCGGGTCGACGTGCAGGCCGTGCGCGGCACTGATCGCGCTCACCTGCTCGCGCGCCTTCGGCATGTCGAGCCGGTCGAGCGCGCCGGTCGGCTCGACGCCGAGGACGACGTTTTCCGCCACGGTGAACACGGGCACCAGCATGAAATGCTGATGCACCATGCCGATACCGGCATGGATCGCGTCCTTGGCGCCCTCGAAGCGCGTCGGATTTCCGTCGATGAGAATCTGGCCCTCGTCCGGACGATAGAGGCCGGAGAGGATGTTCATGAGCGTGGTCTTGCCGGCGCCGTTTTCGCCGAGCAGGCCTAGTATCTCTCCGGCTCGGATTTGCAGATTGACGTTTGAGTTTGCGACGACCTCGCCGAAGCGCTTGGTAATGCCGCGTAGCTCGATGTCCAAAACCGAAAGCCCCGCCCGCGCCCCTTGGGCTCCGCCGCACCGCGAGGCGCGCGGCGGAGCATTACTCGTCCTTGAGCGCTAGCCGCCCTTCACGGAGATCGAGCCGTCCTTGATGCCGGCCGCGATCTTGTCGAGCTCGGCCTTCAGATCAGCCGGGACGGCTGAATCGAGGTCGTGGAAGGGGGCCAGGCCGACACCGCCCGACGCCAGCGTGCCGACGATGACGCCGCCCTTGAAGGTCCCGTCCTTGGCCTCTTTGATGGCCTCGACGACGGTCGAATCCATCCGCTTCAGGATCGAGGTCAGGAACACCCCCTTGTGCTCAGGATCGGTGTCGTACTGGTCGACGTCGACGCCGATGATCTTCAGTTTGTCGGCACCCATCTCGGTGGCGAGAGCTGCGGAGCCCTGGCCGACCGGACCGGCGACCGGGACCACGATGTCGGCGCCCTCGTCAACGAGGTTCTTGGCGAAGGTGCGGCCGTCGTCGAGCGAGTCGAAGTTGTTGGTGAAGAGGCCTTCCTTCTTCACCGGGTCCCAGCCGAGCACCTTAACGTCGGCGCCCTTCTGCTTGTTGTAGTACTGGACGCCGTAATAGAGGCCGTCCATGAAGATCGTCACCGGCGGAATGTTGATGCCGCCGAACGTGCCGACCACACCCGACTTCGAGACGCCCGCCGCGAGATAGCCGGCAAGGAATGCCGCTTCGTCGGTGGCGTAGACCTGACCGAGGATATTCGGCACGACCGGGTCATAGGCGTAGTCGACGATCGAGAACTTGAGGTCGGGATTCGCCTCCGCCGCCGCCTTGGTGGCGTCGCCGAGCAGGAAGCCGACGGTGATGATGATGTCGCATTTCTCGGCGACGAACGAGTTGATGTTCGGCACGTAGTCGGTCTCGGCCTTGGACTCGAGCAGCTTGCCCTCGACGCCGAGCGACTTCTCCGCGTCCGTCACGCCTTTCCAGGCGGTCTGGTTGAAGCCCTTGTCGTCGACGCCGCCGAGGTCGGTGACCTGGCAGGCTGTGAACGCCCATGCCGAAGCCGTCATGGCGCCGAAAGCGGTGGCAGCCAGAAGCGCGACAAAAGACGTGGTGGTGGCTCTGTTTCTCAACGCTACCTCCTGTGTGGATGGCAAGTACTGCTCCCCTTCGCACAGCACCGCCGGCGACCCGTGGGGGCGTGCTTTCCCCCGAAGCTTTGCATTTTCACGTGTCATCGCCAAGGCCAGTTCGCCTTGCCGGTTGCCGCCGGGATGGGCTGACGGGGCCCGGTAAAGCCGCTACAAAAAGCCCCCGCGCCTTACCGTCCCGGCCCGCCTTCATGACGCCAACGATCCTCCGTGCCGCCGCTTTGAGCCTCGGAATTTGGCTTGCCGGCTGTACCACCAGCGTCGTGCAGCCTGTGACGCCGATCCCCGTCGACGCGGCCCGGACCGCGCGGCTGATCTCCGCCTATCGCGCGGAGAACGGGCTTGGCCCGGTTCACGTCAACGCGCGCCTGATGCAGGCGGCCGCGAGCTACGCAAAGGTGATGGGCGAGCGCGACCAGATCGGGCACCGGCTCGGCGCGTCGCTTCCGAGACGCGTTTCCGCGGTCGGATACGATTGGGGCTACGTCGCGGAGAATCTCGCGGCCGGCTATTCGTCGCTCGACGATGCGATGAAGGGTTGGGAGGCTTCGCCCGGACATCGGGAGAATCTCCTCAGTCGCTATGCGACCGAAATCGGCATCGCTGCGGTGGCGACGCCCGCCGGCTCCAAGCATCGCAACTACTGGGCTCTCATCCTGGCGTTGCCGCAACCGGTCGGTCAGCGGACGCTCGCTTTGGGGCATGTCGAGTGAGCGCCGCCGCCGATCTCTTCGCTGCCGCGCGCGCTGCAATGAAGAAAGCGCATGCGCCCTATTCGAAGTTCCCGGTCGGCGCGGCGATCCTGACGGACGACGGCGCGATCTTCGCGGGCTGCAACATCGAGAACGCCAGCTACCCCGAAGGCTGGTGCGCGGAGACGACGGCGATTGCGGCGATGGTGATGGGCGGCGGCACGAAGATCAAAGAGGTCGCCGTCGTGGCGGAGAAGATGGCGTTGATCACGCCCTGCGGCGGCTGCCGCCAGCGGCTGAAGGAGTTCGGCACGGAAAAGACGCTCGTGCATCTTTGCGACGCGAAGGGCGCGGTCGAGACCGTCACGCTCGGTGACCTTCTCCCGAAGGCGTTCGGGCTGAAGCCTCTCGGATGACGGACCGTGCGGAAAGAAACGCGGCGCTGATCCGCGCGCGGACGAAACTTGAGCCCCGCGTCGGCATCGTGCTCGGCTCGGGCCTCGGCGCTTTCACCGAAAACGTCACGGACGGCGTCACGATCCCCTACGGCGAGCTCGAAGGTTTTCCGACGCCGTCGGTGTCGGGCCACACCGGTTCGCTCGTTGTTGGACGCATTGCAGGCGAGGCAGTGGCCGTCCTTTCCGGCCGCGCTCATTATTACGAGCACGGCCGCGCCGACGTCATGCGTGCACCGCTCGAAACGCTGCAGGCGCTCGGCGTCGGCGACCTGGTGCTGACCAACGCCGCCGGGGGCCTGCGCGAAGAGCATCCGCCGGGCTCCGTCATGCTCGTCACCGATCACATCAACTTCTCCGGCACCAATCCGCTGATCGGCGAGAAGAGCGAAGCGCGCTTCGTCGGGCTGACGCAGGCCTATGACGCGGGACTTCGGGCGGCGGCGCTCGAGGCCGCCGACGCGGAAGGGATCACGCTCCACGAAGGCGTCTACATGTGGTTCTCCGGTCCGACCTTCGAGACGCCGGCGGAGATCCGCGCCGCTCGTACGCTCGGCGCCGACGCTGTCGGCATGTCGACAGTGCCGGAGGTGATTCTCGCGCGCTTCCTTCAGCTTCGCGTCGTCGCGTTCTCGGTGATCACCAACTACGCTGCCGGTATGACGGGGGCGGAGCTTTCGCACGCTGAGACCAAGGCGGTGGCACCGCAGGGCGGTGCCAAGCTCGCACGCATTCTGAGTCGGATGCTCAGTCAGTGGCCGATGTGATCCGTTTCCTGCCGCAAGAGCTGATCCGCAAGAAGCGCGACGGCGGCGCGCTCACGAAGGAGGAGATCGCCTTTCTGATCGAGGGGCTGACGGAGGGCAGCGTCAGCGAAGGGCAAGTCGCCGCTTTCGCCATGGCCGTCTTCTTCCGCGGCATGAGCATGGAGGAGCGCATTGCGCTGACGCTCGCGATGCGCGATTCCGGCGACGTGCTCACTTGGCCGACCGCCGGGGGGCCGGTCGTCGACAAGCATTCGACCGGCGGCGTCGGCGACAACGTCTCGCTGATGCTCGCACCGATCGTCGCTGCCTGCGGCGGCGTCGTGCCGATGATCTCCGGCCGCGGCCTCGGCCACACCGGCGGCACGCTCGACAAGCTCGATTCGATCCCCGGCTACAAGACGCAGCCCGACGAGGCACTTCTCAGGAAAGCCATCGCCGCCGCCGGCTGCGCCATCATCGGGCAGACCGGCGACCTCGCGCCCGCCGATAAGCGCCTCTATGCGATCCGCGACGTGACCGCGACGGTCGAATCCGTGCCGCTCATCACCGCGTCGATCCTGTCGAAGAAGCTCGCGGCGGGGCTCGAAGGCCTTGTCCTCGACGTGAAGACGGGCTCGGGCGCGTTCATGGCGGAGATGGAGGATGCGCGCGAGCTGGCGGGGAGCCTTGTCGCCGTCGCGAACGGTGCGGGCCTGAGGACGAGCGCGCTCATCACCGACATGAATGAGCCGCTCGCTTCCGCGGCAGGAAACGCGGTCGAGGTCCAGAACGCCGTCGATTTCCTGACCGGCGCGCATCGTGACAAGCGCCTCGAAGCGGTGACGCTGGCGCTTGCTTCGGAGCTTCTGGTGCTCGGCGGAAGGGCTGAGTCCGCCGATTGGGCGCACGCGCTGGCTGAGGCCGCATTGGAGAATGGCCAGGCGGCGGAGATATTCCAAAAAATGGTGTCGGCGCTCGGCGGCCCGGCGGATTTCGTGGAGAACCCGAAGAAGCACCTTCCGACAGCGAAGGTGGTGAGACCGGCGCTGCCTGAAACAAAGGGCGTCGTCGCTTCGGTCGATACGCGCGCGCTGGGGCTGGCCGTCGTTTCGCTCGGCGGCGGGCGGACGCGGGCGGAGGATTCGATCGACCATTCGGTGGGACTGACTGCGCTCGCCGGGATCGGTGACGAGGTCGGGCCGGATCGGCCGCTCGCACTCGTCCATGCGCGCGACGACGGCGCGGCGGAGGCGGCGGCCGCCGCGATCCGCGCCGCTTATACGCTCGGCGAGCCGCCACAGGACCGCCGCCTCATTTACGAACGCATTTCCAGCAAGGCTCGCTGACAAATGGCGCGCGCAATGCTCCTGGTAATGGATTCCGTTGGGATCGGCGGTGCCGAGGACGCCGACAAATTTGGCGATGCGGGCGCCGACACGCTCGGCCACATCGCCGCCGTCTGCGCGGCGGGGAAGGCCGATGTGAAAGGCGGCCGATCCGGCCCGCTGAAAATTCCGGTGATGAACCGGCTCGGCCTTTGCCGCGCCGCCGAGGCGTCGACCGGAAAGCATCCGGCGGGCATCGAGCGGATCGAGAAGCCGGAGGCCATCTGGGCCTATGCGAGCGAGGTCTCCAAAGGCAAGGACACGCAGTCCGGCCACTGGGAGCTTGCCGGCCTGCCGGTCCCGTACGAATGGGGCTACTTCCCGAACACGGTTCCGGCCTTTCCGAAGGACCTCACCGACGCGCTGATCGCACAGGCGAAGCTCCCCGGCATCCTGGGCAACAAGCACGCCTCCGGCACCGACATCATCGACGAGCTCGGCGAGGAGCACATCCGTTCGGGCAAGCCGATCTGCTACACGTCGCAGGATTCCGTCTTCCAGATTTGCGCGCACGAGAAGCATTTCGGGCTGGAGCGGCTCTACGAGGTCTGCCAGATCGCCAGGAAGCTCTGTAATCCCTTGCGGATAGGCCGCGTCATCGCGCGCCCCTTCATCGGCGAGAAGCGCGGCGAGTTCACGCGCACCGGCCACCGCCGGGATCTTGCCGTGCCGCCGCCGGGCGAGACGCTGCTCGACCTTTGCGTTCAGATGAAGCGCGATGTTTTCGGCGTCGGGAAGATATCCGACATCTTCACCGGACGCGGCGTGACCAAGGTCCTGAAGGCGCCCGACAACGAGAGTCAGTTTGCACGCACGCTCGAAGCGATTGCGCAAGCGAAGGACGGCGACCTCGTCTTCACCAACTTCATCGACTTCGATCAGCTTTGGGGCCACCGCCGCGATGTCGCCGGCTACGCCGCCTGCCTGGAAGAATTCGACCGGCGTCTGCCGGAGCTCCTCGCAGTGCTGAAGCCCGGCGACCTCGTCATCCTGACCGCCGACCACGGCAACGATCCGACCTTCAAGGGCACCGACCACACGCGCGAGCACGTCCCGGTCCTCGGCTTTGGGCCGAAGATCGATGGCCGCAACGCCGGGCACCTTCCGACCTACGCCGACGTGGCGCAGACGCTCGCAAGCCACCTCGTGCTCCCGCCGCTGCGGATCGGCACACCGATGATGTGAGGGGAGGGCGCGGCAGGCGCGAAACCCTCTCTCCCCTTGCCGTTTGCTCTCGTTGTTCCCCCGTGTATGAACTTTCGAAAATATGGAGGCGGCGGGCATGGCTCAGAAATTCGAAGGCGTCACGGTCATCGATCACCCGCTGGTCGAGCACAAGCTGACGATCATGCGCGACAAGGACACGTCGACCCGCGGGTTCAGGCAACTGCTCCGCGAGATCGCCGGGCTCATCTGCTACGAGGCGACGCGCGATCTGCCGCTCGAAGAGGTGAAGATCGAGACGCCGCTGACCGCGATGACCGCGCGCAAGATCGCCGGCAAGAAACTGGTCTTCGCCTCGATCCTCCGCGCCGGTAACGGCTTGCTCGAAGGCATGCTCGATCTCGTGCCTTCCGCGCGCGTGGCGCATATCGGCCTCTATCGCGATCCGAAGACGCTGCAGCCGGTCGAATACTATTTCAAAGCGCCGGAGGACCTCTCGGAGCGCACGGTGATCTGCGTCGATCCGATGCTGGCGACGGCGAACTCCGCGGTCGCGGCCGTCGACAAGCTGAAAGGGAGGGGCGCGAAGGATATTCGCTTCGTCTGTCTCCTCGCCGTGCCGGAGGGGATCAAGCGCTTCCGCACGGCGCATCCGGATGTGCCGGTCTTCACCGCCGCGATCGACGATCACCTGAACGACCACGGCTACATCGTGCCGGGGCTGGGCGACGCCGGCGACCGGATGTACGGGACGAAGTAGCGGCTTCGGCGGCGGCGAGGCAAGGGGAGAGGGCGAGCCAATCGCGGATGTCACGCTAAGTCCGGCGGAAGGCCACCACCTTCGCGAAGAACGCGTTTGTCGCTCTTTCGAGCGCGAAACCCGCGTCGCCGAAGAGCGCCGCCAAATCCGCTTCGAGGTAGCTCTGGAAATACGGCTCGTGGAAGAGCGCCGGGAATATCTCGAGAAGCCCGTCGTAATCGGGTGCGTCGCCGGGCTGCAGCGATTCGATGAAGACGAAGAGCCCGCCTGGCTTCATGACACGGCCGATCTCGCGCGCTACCGCGCGGCGTACCTCCGGCGGCAGCTCGTGGAAGAGAAAGATGCACGTCGCGACGTCGAGGCTGGCGTCGGGAAGCGGCAGCGCCTCTGCCTTGGCGAGGACCGGCTGGATTCTTGGCCGCCGCCCTAGCCGCCGCTTCGCTTCGACGAGGTAAGCTTCCGACAGATCGATCGCGAAAGCCGGGAGGCGAGGAAAAGCCTGCCGCACCTGGCAGAGGAACGAGCCCGTGCCGCAGGCGATGTCGGCATAGGCGAGGCGGCGCTGGTCGCGTCCCTTCAGGGCTTCTGCCATGGGCACCAGCGCCTGCCGGCGCATCGCGTTGGCGGCGCCGGAGAAAAGCACCTCCACCTGCATGTCGTAGAGGCGCGCCGATTCCTCCGTCAGCCAGCCGCCCGACTGGAAATGGAAATTCTGCAGGTAGTAGTCCGGCCGCTTGCCGCTTTCCGTCGGAATCTCACGTGACAGCGCGTGGCCGCGCCGGCGCACGACCTCCGGCACGTCGCGGAAGAATTCGCGGCTTCGCGCCATGAGGCCGGGAAGCCCGCCGTCCTCGTCAACCGGGAGGGGATAGTATCCGGCTTCGGCGTTGGCGAGGTCGTGTGCGAGCAACGCAGCGACGTCGGCAAGCAGCCGCCGCATGCCCGGCACGGGCTTCGACGGCTTCACCGGCGCCCGCTTCGGCGCGCCTGATTCCGCTTCGAGCCGCCGCACCATCCGCCGCATGACGGCGCCATGGCCGGCGTACCAGGCAACGCGGCCGGTCTGCCTGACGGCAAAGGCGGCGCGATTGGCAAGGCGTTCGAGCGGAGTCTCTGGCATCGATGTCTTCCTGCCGCCTAAGGTCGTGTCGATTTCGCTTTTCGTCCAGTGCGCCTTCACTCGCGTCGGAACAGCCCGATGACTTCCGTCTCCGCCGAATAGACGAACTGGTCGACCGGCACGACGCGCTCGAGCGTGTAGCCGCCGTCGACGAGGATGCGGGCGTCGCGCGCAAAGGTGGCGGGATTGCACGAGACCTCGGCGACAAGAGGCACGCGCGAGGCGGCGAGCGCTTCCGCCTGCGCCTTGGCGCCGGCGAACGGCGGATCGAACACGACGCCGTCGAATTGCCCCAACTCCTTCGGCGAAAGCGGATCGGCGAAAAGATCGCGGCGCTCCGTCTCGACCGGCTTCAGTTTCGGTGCGCGCCGCGCTGCCTGGGTGAGCGCGGCGAGAGCGGCGGCGTTTGCTTCGACGGCGCAAACCGTGGCGCGCCGCGCCAGCGCCAGTGCGAATGTGCCGACACCGGCAAAGAGGTCAGCGACGCGCTTCGCTCCCGAGAGATGCTCGGCGACAAGTGCCGTCATCGCGGACTTCCGCCTCGGCCGAAGCCTGCACGAAAGCGCCGGGCGGCGGCGTCAGCGCGACGCCGGCGATGGCAAGCGCCGGCTCGCTCAACGTCAACATCGGCTCGCCGCCGACCGAAAGCCGCGCCAGCCCATGCGCGACGGCGAGATCGGCGAGCGTTGAGATCGCGGCTCGCCCCGGATGCGGAACGCCGTCCACATCGAGATCGAGCCCGGCCCTTGTGAGAAGCACTGTGAGCCTTGCGGGCTTCCTGCCCGAGACCAGCGGACCGGCAAGCGCGCGGATGTCGGCGAGCCGCGCCTGAAGCGCCGGCACGAGAACCGGGCATTCCTCGATGTCGACGACGTTTTTGGAGAGCCGCTCGTGATAGCCGAGCACGAGTTTCTTGCCGGTGCGAAGCGCCGTCAGCACAGCTCGGCGGCGGCTCGCGGGCGGAACGCCGATCGTCTCCGCCACGTCCGGCTCCAGCCCGCGCTGCTTCAGTGCCGCGACGACGAAATCGCGCTTCAGGCTTCGTGTCGCGTCGAGCGAAAGCATTTGCAGAGCGCAACCGCCGCAGCGCCCAAAATGCCGGCAAAGCGGCCGAACGCGTTCTGCGCTCGGCGCGAGGATTTCAACGATCCGCGCGCGCTCGCCGTCACGCTCAATTTCGATCCGCTCGCCGGGCAACGCGAACGGCACGTAGAGCGGCCCGTCCGCGAGCGTGACGATTCCGTCGCCCCGATGCCCGATCGATTCGATGACGACGACCTCAGTCACGCCGCGCGCCGACCAGGAATTCACGATTGCCGGACCCGCCGGCGATCGGAGAGGGGACCCTCCCAGCCACGCACCAACACGCGGGGCTCTCGTCTGAGCCGCGTAACCTCCCCCTTGAGGGGAGGTCGAAACCGGCAAGTGAAGCGTGGTCGGTTTCGGGAGGGGGGCTTACCGTGCGATCATCCCCCCTCCCGAAGTTCGCCGTCCGCTTCGCGTCCTGCGAACTTCGACCTCCCCTCAAGGAGGAGGCTACAGCGTCGTTGAAGCGTTGATCCTCGAGCCACGAAGCAAAATCCTCCGCGGCCTTCTCAGACACCTTCGGATCGCGCACGATCCCGCCCTTGCCGAGTGCTTCGCGTCCGACCTCGAACTGTGGCTTCACCAGAAACACGCCGAACGCGCCGGGCTCCGAAAGTGCAAGCGCCGGCGGCAGCGCCAGCTTCAGCGAGATGAAGCTCAAATCCGCGACGATCGCGCCGATCTTCCTGCCGCCGAGATGCGCGCGGGTCAGGTCACGCGCGTTCAAGCCTTCGAGCAACGTCACGCGCGGATCGCCGGCGAGCGTCGGGTGAAGCTGGCGATGCCCGACGTCGACCGCAACGACATGCGCGGCGCCGCGTTCGAGCAGCACCTGGGTGAAGCCGCCGGTCGAGGTGCCGAGATCGAGCGCCGTCAGTCCAGTCGGATCGAAGCCGAATTGATCGAGCGCCGCGATCAGCTTCAGCGCCGCGCGCGAGACGTATCCAGCGGCCGGATCGTCGACGCTGAGTGCCGCGTCGGCCGCAATCAGCCGCCCCGGCCGCGTCTCCGGCGTGCCCTCCACCGTGACCGCGCCGCGCAGGATCGCGTCGCGGGCGCGCGCACGGCTTGGTGCGAGACCACGCTCAACCAGCGCCGCGTCGAGGCGCATGCGTGTCGCGTCGCTCACGGAAGAACCCGGCTTGTCAAAGCCCGCAATAGGCGAGCCCGGACATGATCGTCGACAGGAAAATATCGGTGCCCCAATAGGCCCAGCCCGCTCCCGCCAGGAAGAAGAGCAGTCCGGCGCCGGCGAGCGCCGTCTTGGCGATCGGATCGAGCCTCATGGGCGCTATCCTGCCACAAGACGCTCGAGCTTGGCCAATCCCGCTTGGTGCGATTCGCTCGGATCGATGGTGCCGACGAAATTCCCGTTCGCGTCCTGCAGGATCAGCGACGCCGTGTGGTCCATCGAGTAGTCGCCGCCGGTGGTCGGCACCTTGCGGCTGAAGATCTTGTAGTCCTTGGCCATCGCGTGCACGGCGTCCGGCGGGCCGGTGATGCCGACGATGGGCGCTGTGAAGATGCCGATATAGTCGTGCATCGTCTGTTGCGTGTCGCGTTCCGGATCGACGGTGACGAAGACGAAGCGAAGCTTGTCGGCGTCGCTGCCAAGCTCGTCGGCCCAGCGCGACATATCCGTCAGCGCCGTCGGGCAAACGTCCGGGCAATGCGTATAGCCGAAGAGCGTCACTGACGGCTTGCCGCGGAAGATCGCCTCGGTGATCGGCGCACCCTTGTCGTCGACGAGCTGGAACGGGCCGCCGAGCGGCGCGCCTGGTTTTGGTGCACCGGCCGTCGCTGTCTTGTCGCCGAGGAAGGAAGTCCCGGTCACCGCAAGCGCGCCGAGCGCGAAAAGCGCGACCGCGGCGGCAATCCAAAGCGCGACTCGAACGTTCTTCATTCTCTCTTCTTCTGCGCGGCCATATAGGGGTGCCGCGTCGCTATTTCATCGACTCGTTGGTGCCCACTGGCGCCAGCTCGGGCCGGGCGGCCTCCTCCTTGCGCAAGAAATAAAAGCCGGCGACGACTGTCAACGCGACCGCGAAAACGGCCGGCATCAAAATCCGCATCTTCATCGGCGAACTTTCGCGCCGATGCGCTCGTCACAAGATGGCGCAAATCGCCGCGCGCGCTGCGCTCAATCGTCACGCGCTGTTCTTGATCACGACCTTGAGAGCTTCCTTGCGCATCATGCTTCGAAGTGCGTCGACCACGCCTGAGATCGGCTGCGTGCCGGAGATCAGGAGGTCCGCCTTGAAGGCGGGATCGGCGAGTAGCGCGATGGCACGGCGAAACGTCTCCGGGCGATGATGATAAACGCCCTTCAGCGTCAGCTCGCTGTAGTGCACGAGATGCGTGTCGAGCGGAATCGAAGTGCCGGGCGCGCAGCCGCCGAAGAGGTTGACGAGACCGCCTGGTCGAAGCGATTCGATTGCGTCCGACCAGACACCGGGCTGGCCGGTCGCATCGATGGTGATCCAATAGCCCTTGCCGCCATCCGTCTCGGCGCGGACGCGCGCCGCTTGGCCGCCACCGCGAGAAATCTCGATGCTGCGCGCAGCACCGAGCTTCTTCCCGACCTCGAGGCGTCCGGGGTTCGGGTCGGCGAGCACGACGTGCTGTCCCATTCGCGCGAGCGCGGCGACGAAGAGGAGCCCGATCGGCCCGCCGCCGAAGAGCAGAATCTCGACCGGCCCGCCGACCGCGTAGCGGTCGAGTTCGCAGGCGTCGATGCCGTGGAGCACGCAGGCGAGCGGCTCGGCGAGCGCGGCGCGCTGGAAGGAGAGGCCGGTCGGGATCGGGTGTACGTTGCGCTCCACAAAGCGCCGCGGCACGAGCAGATATTCGGCGAAGGCGCCGTTTAGATAGTGCAGGTCCTCGCAGAGATTCTCGCGCCCGCGCCGGCACGGCTCGCATTGAAGGCATGGCGCCGAATTGGCGACCACGATTGCGTCGCTTTCCTTCACCGCCGTGACGCGGGCACCGGTCGCCGCTACGACGCCCGCCATCTCGTGCCCGAAAAGCGTCGGCGCCTTCAGCATGCGCGGGTGGCCGCCGCGCCGGAACACCTTCACGTCTGTGCCGCAGGTGGTCGCTGCCTCGATCTTCAGGAGAATCTCGCCTTCGCCCGGGCGCGGCACCGGCACCTGACGGATTTCGATCTCCTCCGGGCCGAGCAGCATCGCGCCCTGCATCGTGGAGGGGAGCGTCATGCTCACGCGCCGCCCGCGCGCGACTGAGTAAAAAGCACCTTCAGCGCTTTCCGTGCGACGACAAGCTCGACGCCCTTGGCAAAATCGTCGAGTGGCATCGTATGAGTCACCAGCGGCGCGGGATCGAGTGCGCCGCTCACCAGGAGTTCGAAGATTCTTTGCTGCTCATGGAGCGCGCCGGAATAGGCGGCGATGATCCGCCGCTCGCTCTTGAAGACGGCGTTCAGATCCACCGCCGCGCTCTCGCCATCGGGTGCATGTGCGAAGAGCACGATGGAGCCGCCGGCGCGCGTCAGCGCGATGCCCGACGCAAGCGCCTTTCCCCCACCGACCGTGTCGAAGACTGCGTCGGCGCCGACGCCGTCGCTCAAGGCGCGGACGGCCGCAATCGCCTCTTCGCCTGGCTCGGCGGTTCGCGCTGCGCCGAGTTCTACCGCAAGCGCGAGCCGATCTGCGTCGAAGTCTACCATCACGACGTCGACCTTGGGAAAGACCGCCTTCAGCACCAGGAGATGCAGGAGCCCCATGCTGCCGGCGCCGAGTACCACCGCGATTCCTTCCGCACCGAGCCCTGAGCGTTCGACGCTGCGGAGCACGCAGGCGGCGGGCTCCATGAAGACCACGCTCTCGTCGGAGAGGGTCTCCGGCACTTTGCGCGCTGCGAATTCCACGGCCCGCGCGCGGATCAGAATGGCGTCCGCGAAGCCGCCCGGTTCCATCAGGTTCTCTTTGAAGACTTCGCACATCGTCTCGTTGCCGCGTCGGCAATAGACGCAGGTTCCGCAGGGCACGTGATGCGGGACGACGACGCGGTCACCGATCGCAAACTCCGTGACGCCTGCGCCGAGCGCGATCACGTCGCCGACAAGCTCGTGTCCGAGCACGCTGCCGGGCTTCGCGCTGCCGGTCTTGAGCTTGAAGAGGTCGGTGCCGCAGAAGCCGACGACACGAAGGCCGAGCAGCATCTCGCCCGGGCCTGGCGCAGGGAGGGGACGCTCTTCCAGCACCGTGTTCTCGCCGCCGCTGCAGGCGACGACAAAGCAGCTCTCGACAGGCTTTCTGGCGCGTGCGGCTTCCATGGCCCGCACTTCTAACGAGCCCCCGCCAAGAATCCAGCTTGCAGATTGCCGGCTTAACTGTGAGACCGACCGAAGAGGAGCGGGAGGCGCTCTTGACCCTTCGCCATGCCGCGCCTCAGCCGGAACGGCTCTACGCGGTGCGGCATATCGGATAACATCAGCTCTGATCTGGAGCTTGCGGGCAGCGAGTCATGCGAGCCTTTGGGCGGCCTTTGCGGGTGGGCGCTTTGCGGCAACGCCGCACGGTCGGTGCGTTCCGTGCCGGCTGGCGAGGGGGTGCTGCGCTTCTCGCCCTGGCGCTCTCGATTCTGTCGGCGCCGTTCACAGGCGCGGCGGAGCCGACGGCCTATCTCCTGGATCTCAATGGCCCCGTCGCACCGGTGAGCGCGGACTACATTGTCCGCAGCCTGAAGCGGGCCGCGGACGAAGGCGCGACCGTCGTCGTGCTGCGGATGGATACGCCGGGCGGGCTCGACACCTCGATGCGCGACATCATTCGCGCCATCCTTTCCTCGCCGGTGCCGGTGGTGGGCTACGTTGCGCCGAGCGGCGCGCGCGCCGCCAGCGCCGGGACCTACATCCTCTATGCCTGTCAGATCGCGGCGATGGCGCCGGGCACCAATGTCGGCGCTGCAACGCCGGTCAGCCTGTTCGGCGGGATTTCTCCGCCGCAGCAGGAGCCGGCAAAGCCGGAAGCGTCGGGTGCGGACCAGCCCGGCCAGATCCGTCCGCCCGACGCGGAGATGACCAAGGTCACAAACGATGCCGTCGCCTACATCCGGGGCCTTGCGAAATTACACGGCCGCAACGCCGAGTGGGCCGAGCGCGCGGTGCGCGAGGCGGCAAGTCTTCCCTACGACGAAGCGCTGAAGCTGAACGTCATCGACGTGGTGGCGGACAATCTCTCCGACCTTCTGACAAAGGTGGACGGGCGCTCGGTAAGCGTGGCGGGCACAGCGCGGACGCTGGACCTGGCTGCGGTAAGTGTCGTTCCAATCGAACCTGACCTGCGTACGCGGCTGCTCGGAACGCTGACCGACCCGAACATCGCCTACATCCTGCTCCTGCTCGGCGCGTGGGGCCTGATCTTCGAGTTCTCGCATCCGGGGATTTTCGCGCCCGGCGTGATCGGCAGCATCTGCCTGGTGCTCGGGCTCCTTGCGCTCAGCATCATACCCATCAACCTGGCCGGCCTCGGGCTCACTTTGCTCGGTCTCGGCCTGATGGCGGCGGAGGCCTTCGTGCCGTCGTTCGGGGCGCTCGGCATCGGTGGTCTCGTGGCCTTCGTGCTTGGCTCGCTGATGACGTTCGATACGCCGGGCTACCGCTTGGCCTGGCCGGTCGTGATCGGCGCAGCCGTGGTCAGCGCGGCGCTCTTCCTGCTGGTGCTGTCCATGCTGGTGCGTGCGCGCCGCCGCCCCGTGACGAGCGGCGACGCCACCCTGACCGGGACGAAGGCCAAGGTCGTTGCGTGGGCCGGCGAGGAGGGCGAAGTTGAAGCCGCGGGCGAGCGCTGGCGCGCCCGCGCCGAACGCCCTTTGTCGGCCGGCCAATCGGTCCGCGTCGTCGGGCGCGATGGGCTGACCCTGCGGGTGGAGCCGAAATGAGCGCCGCGTCGCGAAACACTGGAAAGGAACGATGATGGTCAATTTGGTGGCCTATGCGGTGATTGCCATCCTCGCGATCGCCATCCTGGGATCGGCGATCCGCGTGTTCCGCGAGTACGAGCGGGGCGTCATGTTCACGCTCGGCCGCTTCACCGGGGTGAAGGGTCCGGGGCTGATTTTGATGCTCCCCTACATTCAGCAGATGGTGCGCGTCGATCTCAGGGTGATCGTGCTCGATGTGCCGAGTCAGGACGTGATCTCGCGCGACAACGTGTCGGTCAAAGTCAATGCCGTTCTCTATTTCCGTGTTGTCGACGCCGACAAGGCGATCATCCAGGTTGAGAATTTCTTGCAGGCGACAAGTCAGCTGGCGCAGACCACATTGCGTTCGGTGCTCGGCAAACACAGCCTCGACGAGATGCTCGCCGAGCGCGACAAGCTCAACACCGACGTTCAGGAGATCATCGACGCGCAGACGGAAGCGTGGGGCATCAAGGTGACGAATGTCGAGATCAAGCAGGTCGACATCTCCGAGAGCATGATCCGGGCGATTGCCAAGCAGGCCGAAGCCGAGCGCGTGCGCCGCGCCAAGATCATCAACGCGGAGGGCGAGCAGCAGGCGGCGCAGAAGCTGGTGGAGGCGGCGCAAATCATGGCGAGCGCGCCGGCGTCGATGCAGCTTCGTTATCTCGGCGCTTTGCACGATATCGCGAGCGATCGCAGCAACACCATCGTGTTGCCGCTTCCAACCGATCTGCTGCAGGCGCTCTCGGCCGGTCTGAAGGCCGACAAAGGCGCAGCATGAACGTCTGAATCTGGGCTTTCCTTGGAGCGCCGCCGCCCAAGCGAGGCGGCGCGAGGGCAGCGCTAGGCGCTTTCGTCTTCGTCGAGCTTCTTCAGGGCAAGCATCAGGTCGCGGAACGCTGCGCCGCCGAGCTTCGCCCGGTATTCGCCCTCAAGCGCCAGCTTCACGATATTGGAGTCGGCAAGCATCGACAGGCCGGCGCGCGTGAAGACGACGATATTGCCGCGCTTGTCGGCGGGGTCGGCGCGGCGCTCCACGAGGCCCTCGGCGACCAGCTCGTCCACGAGTTGCTGGACCGCCTGCTTGCTGAGCCCCATCCGCCTGACCAGCTCTTTCTGGCGGGTGCCCTCGCGGCCGAGATGGGCAATAACGTTCGAGCGCGCCTCGCCGAACCAGGGATAGCCGCGCGCGCGCATTCCGGCGTCGAAGGCTTCTTTCCACTGCCGGCTTATGCGCCAGAGCCGCCAGCCGACGTGGTCGAGCAACGCTGGCCCATCTTTGTCAAGTCTCTTGACCATTCTCCGCGAATCGCTATAGTCAAGCAAACGGACTATCCGATGCCGCCGACGCGCGCAACGCTGAACAGTCCGTTTGCAGGCAGAACAAAGGAGCCGACGTGCCCGTCATTCCCGCTTCCGACGCCCCGAGCTTCGACATTCCCGGTGTCCGCTTCACCGGTCTTGCTTCGCCCAGTCGCGGCGCGCGCGAAACCGCCGTCTGGCGGCTTTCGATGGCGCCGTCCACAGAGCCGCTCACGCACCGTCTGACCCGCGAGGAAATCATCGTCGCGATCGCCGGGAAGGCCCGCTTCAGAATCGGCGCGGAGGAGTTCGACGTCGCCGCCGGCAGCGCCGTGATCGTGCCGGAGGACACCGACTTCGCGCTCTCCAATCCGCACGACGCGCCGTTCGAGGCTGTCGCCGTGCTGCCGGTCGGTGGCCGCGCCAGGATCGGCGACGCGCCGGCCTTCACGCCGCCCTGGGCGGAATGAGGGCGCCTACTTCGCGTCGAAAGGCTCGGTGCCGACGGCCTTGCCCTCCGCAGCGCGGATCTTCTCCACGCGCTCTTCAGCTTGTGCCAGCAACGCTTCGCAGCGCTTCTTCAGGGCCTCGCCGCGCTCGTAGATGGCGATCGATTCTTCGAGCGCGACGTCGCCGCGCTCGAGCTTGGCGACAATCCCTTCGAGCTCCTTCAGCGCCGCCTCGAAGGCAAGCGTATTCACGTCGGGCAATGCGTCTTCCGCCAAGTCTCTCTCCTCAGGCCGCCATCAGCTGGCGGATGTGCGCGGCGGCCGACGCCGCGAGTCCTTTCAGATCATAGCCCCCTTCAAGCAGCGCGACGACCCGGCCGTTCGCCGTGGCGTCGGCGATCTCCATCAATTCTGCCGTCGCCCATGCGAAATCCTCCGCTTCGAGATTGATCTCGGCGAGCGGGTCGCGCCGATGCGCGTCGAAGCCGGCGGAGATCAATAGAAGCTCCGGGCGGAACGCGCGCACCGCCGGCAGGATCACCTCGCGAAACGCTGCCTTGAACTCCGCCGTTCCGTCGCCGGGCGAAAGCGATGCATTGAAGATGTTGCCGACGCCATTCTCCGACGGTGCGCCTGTGCCGGGAAAAAGCGGCATCTGATGCGTCGAGGCGTAGAGCACGCTGGGGTCGGACCAGAATATCTCCTGCGTGCCGTTGCCGTGGTGCACATCCCAGTCGACGATCGCGACTTTTGCCATGCCGTGCTTCTGCTGCGCGTGGCGGGCGGCGATGGCAATGTTGTTGAAGAGGCAGAAGCCCATCGCGCGTTCCGTCTCGGCGTGGTGGCCCGGCGGACGCACGGCGCAAAAGGCATTCGCCGCTTCGCCGTTGACGACAGCGTCGACGGAATGGAGCCCCGCGCCGATCCCCCGCATTGCGGCCTCCCATGAGCCGGGCGAGACGGTCGTGTCCATGTCGATCCGCGCCAGCCCCTCTGCCGGGATCGCGCGGCGGATCGCCTCGACATAGCGCTCGGTGTGGCAGAGGAGGGCGGTCTCCGGCTCGGCAAGCGGTGCCTCGACGCGCGTCAGGGCAGCGAAATCGGGATTGTCGAGCGCGGCATGGATCGCGCGCAGGCGATCCGGCCGCTCCGGGTGTCCGATCGGCGTCAGATGCTCGAGGAATGCCGCGTGGTGCAGAAGGAGAGTGGTCAAAGGAATCCGCCGCGCTTTCGCGAGGGCATGTGCCCGCTCGCGGCGCGCTCCGTCAATCCCGTTCGCCTCCCCCTTGCGGAAAGGGGCCAAGGGAGCGGTTGCTCGCCACTCGCGGTGCCGCTGCGCGCTTCAGCCGGTCGTTGATCGCCTCGCCGAGGCCTTCATGCGGGACCGGCGCGACTGCGATTGCGGAGGCGCCGCTTGCGTCGAGCTCTGCGAGAAGGGCGAAGAGATTCGCTGCAGCCTCGACGAGATCGCCGGACGGGCTCAGATTCCTTTGCGCGGCGGCGCGCTTTGCGCCCGGCACCTGGGTCGGGCCGAAAGCGAGCAAAGCCTCACCCTGCGTAACGGACTCCGCGTCGAGCCGGAGCGGCAGGCGCGGCGCGTAGTGGCTCGAAAGCATTCCTGGCGCAGTCACCGGATCGCCGACTGAAGCGCGTGCGAGCTTCTCGTCGAGCGCGGCCTCGATCGCCTTTGCCGGCACGCCGCCGGGGCGAAGCAGCACTGGCTTGTCGCCGGTGAGCGAAACGATTGTTGATTCGAGCCCGACCTTCGAGGGCCCCGAGTCGAGAACCAGCGCCACTTTGTCACCGAGCCCGCTGATCACGTGCTCGGCGCGGGTCGGGCTGAGTCGCCCCGAAGGGTTGGCGGAGGGCGCTGCAAGCGCGCCGCCGAATGCCGCGATGACGTTGCGCGCGATCCCAAGCGGTCCGCGGAGCGCGATCGTCGGAAGCCCGGCGGTCACGAGGGGATGCACCGCCGCATTGTCTGCGAGCGGCACGACGAGCGTCAGCGGCCCCGGCCAAAACTCTTTCGCAAGCACTTCCGCCTTCGCGTCGAGAAGGCCGTAGCGCCGCGCCATCGCGACATCGGCCACGTGGCAGATCAGCGGGTTGAAGCGCGGTCGTCCCTTGGCTTCGAATATTCGCGCGACTGCTTCGCCGTTCGCTGCGTCGGCGGCAAGCCCGTAGACGGTCTCGGTGGGCAGAGCAACGAGCGCTCCGGCGCGAAGCGCATCGACCGCCGCGGCGACAGCCGCGGAAATGTTCGTATCGGAGAGAACCAGGTGGCGCACAGGGGCGGCCTTTCGCCCGCAGGCGACGGGGCGTCAAGCACTGGTATAAAGGCGCTGGGGAGAAACGCTCATGTATCGCGCGCCGGTTTCCGACATCGCCTTCACGCTGAAACACGTCGCCGGGCTTTCCGATGCGCTCGCGGCCGGCGCCTTTCCGGAGCTCGGCGAGGACCTGGTCGACGCCGTGGTCGCGGAGGCCGGGCGCTTCGCCTCCGAGGAGCTTGCGCCCTTGAATCCGCGTCGGCGACCGTGAGGGCGCGCGGCTTGTCGACGGCGTGGTCACGACCGCTCGCGGCTGGCGGCGGGTCTACGAGGATTGGTGCGCCGGCGGCTGGAACGGCGTCGCTGCATCGCAGGATTTCGGCGGGCAGGGGCTGCCGTTCGTGCTTTCCGCCGCCGTCTCGGAGATCTGGAACGGCGCCTGCATGGCTTTCGCGCTCTGTCCGCTCCTGACGTCGGGTGCGGTCGAGGCGCTGACACGGCATGGCAGCGACACGCTGAAGGCGCTCTATCTGCCGCGCCTCATCTCCGGGACATGGACCGCGACCATGAACCTGACGGAACCGCAGGCAGGCTCCGACCTCGGCGCGCTCACGACGCGGGCCGAGCCGCGCGCCGACGGAACCTATCGCCTCTTCGGCCAGAAGATCTTCATCACTTACGGCGAGCACGATATTGCCGAGAACATCATCCACCTCGTGCTCGCCAGGCTCCCCGACGCGCCGCCGGGGTCGAAGGGGATATCGCTTTTTCTCGTGCCGAAGTTCCTCGTCGCCGAGGACGGCGCGATCGGTGCACGGAACGACGTCGTCTGCGCCGGACTTGAGCACAAGCTCGGCATCCATGGCTCGCCGACCTGCACCATGCATTACGGCGACGGCCGCTTCGGCGACGAGCCGGGCGCCGTCGGCTGGCTCGTCGGCGAAGCCAATCGCGGGCTCCACTGCATGTTCACGATGATGAACAATGCGCGTCTTGCGGTCGGCATTCAGGGCGTCGGGCAGGCGGAGCGGGCGCTGCAGCAGGCCGCTCGCTACGCGCAGGAGCGAAAGCAGGGAAGGGCGCCCGGCGCGCGCGCCGGCGAAGGCATGAGCGTTATCGCCGAACACCCTGACATCAAGCGCATGCTGATGACGATGCGGGCGCTGACGGAAGCCGCGCGCGCGCTCTGCTATTCGTGCGCGCTCGCAGCCGATCTCGGACATGCGGACGGCGCGCAGGGTGCGCGCGCGGAACTTCTGACGCCGGTCGCGAAGGCGTTTTCCTCCGATGCCGGTTTCGAGGTCGCCTCGCTCGGGGTGCAGGTGCACGGCGGCGCCGGGTTCATCGAGGAGACGGGCGCGGCGCAGACGCTGCGCGATTCGCGCATCGCGCCAATCTACGAGGGCACCAACGGCATCCAGGCGATCGATCTCGTGACGCGCAAGCTGCCGATGGCGGACGGCGCTGTGGTGCGCGACAGCATCGCGGAGCTCAAGAAAATCGCGGAGCGGGCGCGTGGCACGAACCGCCCGGATTTCGGCCAGCTTGGGCCGCGCGTCTTGGCGAGCCTCGCCGATCTCGAGGCGGCGAGCGAACATCTCCTCGCGCTGCTTGTCGCCGGCAAACAGGCCGAGGCGCTGGCCGGCGCGACGCCGTATCTGAAACTCTTCGGGCTTGCGGCGGGCGGCGCGTATCTCGCCAAGGGCGCGCTCGCCTCGCTCGACGACACCTCAGCGCGCGGAAAGCTGCGCATCGCCACCGCGCGCTTCATGGCGGAGCGGCTTCTGCCGGAGACGGCGGCGCTCAAAAGCGCCATCGTCGACGGAGCAGAATCCGTCCTCGCCGTCGATGCGACGCTTCTCGCGGAAAGCCAATGAGCCTCGCCGGGAAAACGCTTTTCATCACCGGCGCGTCGCGCGGGATCGGGCTCGCGATCGCGCTTCGCGCCGCGAAGGACGGCGCCAACATCACCATCGCGGCGAAGACCAAGACGCCGCACCCGAAGCTCGAGGGCACCATCTACACGGCGGCGGAAGCGATCGTGCATGCCGGCGGCAGCGTGCTGCCGCTTGCCGTCGACATCCGCGACGATGCTGCGGTCGCCGACGCCATCCAAAGGACCGCGGAGGAATTCGGCGGCATCGACATCGTCGTGAACAACGCTTCGGCGATCAATCTCGCGACGACCAGCGCGATCGAGATGAAGCGCTTCGATCTGATGCATCAGATCAACGCGCGCGGCGCGTTCCTGGTGACGAAGCTCGCGCTGCCATATCTTGAAAAGTCGGAGAACCCGCATGTGCTGATGCTCTCCCCGCCGCTCGACATGCAGGCCAAATGGTTCGCGCCGCATGTCGCCTACACGATGGCGAAGTTCGGCATGAGCCTTTGCGTGCTCGGCTTTGCGGAAGAGTTCCGCGGGCGCGGCATTGCCGTCAACGCGCTCTGGCCGCGCACGACGATCGCGACCGCGGCGATCAAGAACCTCTTGGGCGGCGAAAAGATCATGCGCGCCTCGCGCAAGCCGGAGATCCTCGCCGACGCGGCGTATCTGATCTTCAACAAGCCGGCGCGGGAATTTTCCGGGAATTTCCTGATCGATGACACGTTCCTGAAGTCGGAAGGCGTGAGGGATCTGGAGAAGTACCGGGTCGATCCGTCAGTGCCGCTGCAGCCGGATTTCTTCGTGCCGGAGTGACGGAGCATTCAAGGTCAGAAGCGCAACGGCAGCTAAGCACCGGCCGGCCGGCAGCGCCTTGGAAGATCGAGGCGCCGGTTTCTCCTTGTAAAGCGCGGCTTGCGTATCTATTTGAATCTAAAGGGGCGGTGAGCATCTCGATCTAACCTGTCACGCGGGAAGCATCGAAGGCTCCGCCTATTCGCTCCGACCGACCAGGTATCTCTCGATATCCCGGCGCCGATCTGATTCGGGCCACCTGGCCCGGAGAAATTCCCGCCGAACTCGCGATTGGAGGATCGAATGGCCACGAGGGTGCTGGGGATACGGGCGGGCGGGCTTGAGATCGTGACGCATCGCCTGCATGACGCGCAGGCGAAATGGGACCGGTTGACTGCTTCCGACTACAAGCACGTGAAGACGGCGCGCGACCTGATCGCCGCCGTGAAGGAGCGCTACAGCCTTCCGCACGAGCAGGCGCGGCGCGACGTCGAGATCTGGTTGAACGACGTCGGGCTGCAAAACCGCCGCTTATGAGCGAGCGCGTCGCCCGCGAAACCGTCACCTTCACCAAGCCCTTCTACGTCGAGGGCCTCGGCTGTCAGCAGCCGGCCGGCACCTATAAGGTCGAGATCGTCGAAGAGCTGATCGAGGGGCTTTCCTTCCTCGCCTACCGCGTCGTCTCGACCTCGATCGTGCTGCCGCTTCCAGGCGCCGGCGCCAATTCCTATCAGCATGTGCGCATCAACTCCGCGCTCGTGCGTGCCGTCTTGCGCAAGGCCGACGACGGCGAGCGGCAGCCGCTTCAATACATGCAACGAATTGAGTGATGACGCAGCACACCGTCGATCTCGACAAGCACCGCGGCATGGCGGCGCAGAAGGCGACCGAGCTCCGCCGGCTCGTCAGCGAGGTCGCCGCGGACCGGGCGAAGCTCAAAGAGCGCCAGGACGAGCTGGAGAAGTTCCTGGTGGCGGCGCCGGCCGCGGGCTGGCCCGAGGCGGCGGAAAAAGTGCGCTATCTTCTCTCGCTCTTTGCCGCCACTTCCGAAGCGCAGGATCCGCGCCGCAAGACCCTCATCGCCAATCTCCTCGCCGACCTCGATCGGCTGCTCGGCGAAGCCGACGGCGAAACGACCGGCGGCGGAGAAGCGTGAGATCGCAATCTCTTGAGCTGAGTGCGGTAAGAATCCGGCACGCTTGATTCCGAATATCTAGATTATTCTCCAGTCATCTTTGAATTTCGAGGCTGATGAAGCGGCGATATAATTGATCTCACCGCAGACATAATTCTGATTTCTATTTGCCTCTTTAGGAATAAAGGCGTAAAGTATTTTCGTCGGACATCCCTATTGGTCTAGAATATCAAGCGCGGGCCCGTATCGATCCCGATAATCATTGGATTAGAGGGAGAGATATCATGACATTCGACGAACGCATGCGCGTGGGCAAACCCTACGTCACCGGCTTCATCCTCGGGCTCATCGCGGCGCCGATCATCGCATTCGGCGCCGGATGGGTGTCGACCACCAGCGCGCGCGCCGATGCGGTGGAAAGTGCCCGCGTCGACACGCTGGCGAGCATCTGTTCCGCGTCGGCGGGTCGGATCGCGACGGCGGAGGGCAGCGATCTCACTACGTTCAAGGGCTACGACAATCGTGCCAAGCGCGACGAGCTGGTCACAGCCGCGATGGCCGATCTGCAAGTGCCGAGCGATATCGCGACGCGGGTCGCGAACAGCTGCAGCCGCACGCTTGCCTGATACGCGGCGCGGCCTGATAGCCGCGCTCGTTCGCTTCGCCTGACGCTGGTTTGCCGATCGCATTCGGTCTTGCGCTCGGTGTGATGTAACAAGCGCGCGGTTTCTGAAGCCAACCGGCTCAGAGCATGCGGCCGGCCTTCGCGGCCGGCTGCGGGCTTTTCGCTCCGGTCGCGCAAATATGCGCGCCTCGCGCACCTCAAAGATCGTCGCCGACGCGGGCGGAAGGCGCCGCGCCCGCGCGGCCTCTAGCGTCGCTTGCCGAGCTCGGCGGCGATGTCCTTCACCATGCGGCCGACTTTTCGATGCGCGGTCACGATCTGCTCGCGCGTCACGCCCCAGCGCTTCATCCAATGTTCGACCGCCTGCCGCTCGGAGAGATCGAGCCGCTCCTTGTCGATCGTCCCGCGCCCCTTGCCCTTCAGCCCCGCCATTGCTTGCCTTTCCGGTAATTCGCGCTGGCGCTCGTCTGAAGTCGAGCGCCCGCGAAGCAACCCCCGGTAACATGCAAACGGGCCCAGGAGGCAAGCGCGTTGGCTCTTCGGCTGCAACAGAGGCCAGGGCTTTCTCTTCGGCAGGCCGCAGCCCGCCGCGCGCCTCGTTGAGATGCTGGAGGCGCAGGCGGGGATGCGACGGCTGACGGCCTAGGGTCTCGCGCCGCGATTTCGAGCGCTTCCCGGGCGGTGACGCGGGCTTTCTCCGAACGGGGCCGGATAGGACGGGAATAAACTCTGAACGGAGCGAGTCTCCTCTTTGCACGGGCGCTGCCGCCCGCATGAGAGGAGTGCTTCATGAAGAACGGCAAAGGCTTTGGCGGACCGCCTGAAATTGACCGCCGCGGGGCGCTGGAATGCATGATCTGGGCCGGAACCGGCGTCCTGTGGACGCTCTCCGGCGGGGTGCCGAGATCGCTCAACCTGCTCGGCGAGGCGGAAGCCGCGACCACCGCGGGTTTCACCTTTCTGCAAATCAGCGACAGCCACGTCGGCTTCGACAAACCGGCCAATCCGAACGCACTCGGCACCTTGCAGGAGGCGATCGGCAAGGTGAAGGCGCTGTCGACCCGGCCGGCCTTCATGATCCACACCGGCGACATCACGCATCTGTCGAAGCCCGAAGAGTTCGACAATGCCGCGTCCGTGATCGGGGACGCCGGGCTCGACGTCCACTACGTGCCGGGCGAGCACGACATCATCGACGCCGATCGCGGCAAGGCCTACCTCAACCACTACGGCAAGGGAAAAAAGGGCGCCGGTTGGTACAGCTTCGATGACCACGGCGTGCACTTCGTCGGTCTCGTCAATGTCGTCGACCTGAAGGCTGGCGGCCTCGGCCGGATTGGGTCCGACCAGCTTGCGTGGCTGCAAGATGACCTGAGCAGCCAAGCGGATTCGACGCCGATCGTCGTCTTCGCCCACATCCCACTCTGGACCGTCTACGCTGACTGGGGGTGGGGAACCGACGATGGGCTGCAGGCGCTTACCATGCTGAAGCGCTTCGGGTCGGTCACCGTATTGAACGGCCACATCCACCAGATCGTGCAGAAGGTCGAAGGCAACATGACCTTCCACACGGCGATGTCGACCGCCTTTCCGCAGCCGGCGCCGGGAACCGCAAAGGGACCCGGGCCGATGACGGTCCCCGCCGAGCAATTGCGCTCGCTTCTCGGCATCACCCGCGTTGACGTCCAGGCCGTCGACAAGCCGCTCGCCATTATCGACAGCGCGCTGGCCGTCTGAGACCGCGCACATTCGAGAAGGAAAGACCATGACCAGTCTATGCGCGCGTCGTCGGGCGGCGGCGCTTCGACCTCACGCATTTCGTCCATCTGCCGGTGCCGTCGCGGGGTTGCTGCTCGCGCTCAGCGTCTGGTGCTGTGCGGCGACGTCGGCGATCGCCGCCGAGGCGGAGGTGAGGATCGCAAATTTCACCTTCGCGCCGGCGACCCTCAAAGTTCCCGTCGGCACCACGATCACCTGGACGAACGACGACGACATTCCGCATCTCGTCGTGGAGAAGGAGGGCGCCTTCAGTTCCGAAGCGCTCGATACAGGCGACAGCTATTCCTGGCAGGCGACCGCGGTCGGGACGGTTGAATATTACTGTGCGCTCCATCCCCACATGACGGGCAAGATCATCGTAACGCAGTGACGAGCGACAGTTGCACAATGATTGAGCCGAGCCCGCTCTCGCGTGTTGGAGCGGGCCCGGTCCCTTTGCGCCGGGCGTCCGGGCATGCCATCGTGGAGGAGGTCGGGTTCCGCCGGTCGTCGGCAAAATGCCAGCAAGCCCCGATCGGATCGGCCGTGAATCAAAGCCCCTATCATGCTCGCTTCGCCGAGGTTTTCGTCCGTCATCTCACGGACTCTTATCGGTTAGCTCGGTGGCTGACCGGCAGCCGGGCGGATGCCGAGGACGTGGTGCAGGAAGCCGCCATCCGAGCCCTGAACGGCATTGGCAATTTCAGCGGTACGAACGCACGGGGATGGGTGCTGACGATCGTGCGCAACACGGCATACACTTGGCTTGCGAAGAACCGGCCTGCAAGCGTGGTTCTCACCGAAGACGTTGATGAGGGCGATCTTGCGCGGGCCGAGGCCGCGTCAGGCGTAGGCGGCACCAAGACACCTGAGGACCTGTTGATCGCCAAGACCGATGCGGAGGAGCTGCGCCGGCGCGTAGCGGCACTGCCAATCCCGTTCCGCGAGGTCCTCGTGCTCAGGGAAATTCATGAGCTCGGCTACAAGGAGATCGCAGAAATCGCCGGCGTGCCCATTGGCACGGTCATGTCGCGGCTCTCCCGAGCACGCCAGCTTCTGGTCGCGAGCATGCGAGGCGCCCGATGAGCGAATCGAAATCGCAAGAGGAACTGACCTTGCTGCTCAATCTCTATCTTGACGGCGAGCTCGATTCTCTCGGCGCGCGGCAGCTCGAAGAGCGGATCGCCGCCGATCCGACTGCCGCCGCGGAGCTTGCCGACTTGAGGGCGCTGCGACAGACGCTTCGCGCCGACATTGCCGAAGACCTGCCGACCGACGCGCTCCGGCATCGCATCGAGGCGATGGCGAAAGCGCCCCGTCTCGCTGAGCGGACCTGGTCGTGGCGTGCGCTGGCGGCCTCGATGCTGGTCGGCGCGTTGATCGCGGGAAGCGGCACCTTCGGCGTGCTCACCTACGGGCCGCCGGAAAGCGTCTCCGACGCGGTTGTCGCGAGCCACATCCGCGCACTGATGGCGCCGCAGCCTACGGACGTGCTCTCCTCCGACCGGCACACCGTAAAGCCCTGGTTCGACGGCAAGCTGGCGTTTGCGCCCGAAGTGGTGGATTTGGCCAACCGGGGATTTCCGCTCGTTGGCGGTCGCATCGACGTCGTCGATTTCCAGCCGGTGCCGACGCTTGTCTACAGGCTGGGGAAGCATCTCCTGAGCCTGACCGCGATCCCGGGCAATGCGCGTGGAGCAGCAGAGCGCGAAGCAGGCGCCCGCGGATTCCATACGATTTCCTGGAGCAGCGACGGTGTCCTCTATGTCGCCGTTTCGGACGCAGTGCCTGGCGAGATCGAAGCGTTCGTCAAGGCGTTCCGCAGCGCCTCAGGCAGCTGAAGGATGCCGCGCGAGGCGGTTGTGCCGCGCTTGGAAAGAGAATTCAGACCCGCAGCGGAATAAAGCGCCGATCCCGTGAGTCTTCTCACCGTCGGACGCTCCGTCCGACACAATCGATCGCGACGGAGGTGCTCGTATGAGCGCACCCTATGATTGGCGGAACCACGCTGTCTCGAATACGGATGTCGCTGCTGCCATTCTTCTGAGCGCGTTTGCGCTCGGAATGACTTTTCTATTCTGCTTGCTTCGCTGACCATACGGAGGGTGTTAGCCAACCTTACTCAAACCCGCTTCCCCTCACACTCTTTCTCCCCGCCTCTCTCCACTTCTTCATCAGCGCTTCGATCTCTCCGTCCGCCCCATCCGGCAAAACAATGCGCGGCGTGACCAGCAGATCGCCGTGACCGTGCGCCTTCGGCAGGCCCTTGCCCTTCAGCCGCAGCGTCCTTCCGCTCGATGAATTCGGCGGGATCGTCACTTGCACTTTGCCCGACAGCGTCGGCACCGGGATCTTCGCGCCGAGCACCGCTTCGTCGAGGCTGATCGGAAGATCGAGGCGCAGATCCGATCCCTCCGCCTTGAAGAGCGGATGCGGCACGAAGCGCACGGTGACGAGCGCGTCGCCCGGCCTGCCGCCGGTCGGCGAGGGATGGCCCTGGCCCTGCAGGCGGATCACCTGGCCGTCCTGCACGGCGTGCGGAAGCGTCATCGCCACGGTCTTTCCCGTCGGCAGCGAAACCTTCGGCTTCTTGCCCTCGGCGATGTCTTCCAGCGTCACGGCGACGTCGGCGCGAATGTCGGCGCCTGGGCCTTGCGGGCGCGCCTGCCGCCCGCGTCCGCCCGCGCCGCCGAGCCCGCCGAAGATCGACGAGATCATGTCGTCGTCGTCGCCTTCGAAGCTGCGGCCGCCCGGGCCGGTCGAGAAGCGGAAGGTGCGCGTGCCGCCGCCGGGCCCGCCGCCTGCCTGCCCGCGCCGCATCGCCGAAAGGATGTCCTCGAAGGCGGCCGGGTCGACGTTCTCGAAGCCCGAGAAGCCGCCGCCCGGTCCGCCTGCCCCGGGATGGAAGCCCTCAAAGCCCTGGAATTTCGGCTTGCCCTCCGCATCGATCTCGCCGCGGTCGAATTTCCCGCGCTTCTCCTTGTCGCCGACGATCTCGTAGGCGGCATTGATCTCGGAGAATTTCACCTGCGCGCGCTTGTCGCCGGCGTGCTTGTCCGGGTGGTACTGCTTGGCGAGCTTGCGGTAGGCCTTCTTCACCTCCGCTTCGCTCGCGGAGCGGCCGACGCCGAGCACCTCGTAGGGATCGCGCATTACGACTCAGGGTCCGGGAAACGAAAGGATGGCACGCCGGGGATATGGGTGGAAGTGCGCGAATTTGCCAGCCTGGAAGCACGCCCGGGTAGGGGGTTGGTATCCACCCAACGCCCTCATGCTGAGGTGCTCCATTCCGCCCTTCGAGGCTCGCTTCGCTCGCACCTCAGGATGAGGGCGGAATGGAGCCTCGAAGCACGCACAGCGGGCTGAGCGCCTAACCTCCGCCTTGAGGGGAGGTTAAGGGGTGCCGCTTAAGTCCTGTCGGTCGGGCTGCGCTCGTCGATCTTGACGCGTGCGCGCCCGCCGGAACCGCCGCAGATCGCGCCGGCATATTCGTGCACCCCGCCGATCGAGGTCACCGTCGTCGAAAACGGCCGGCAGCCGGCGGAGGGCGGGTTCGGCAGTTCCACCGTCTCGACCGTGCCGGAGGAGCCGGTCGCGGCGTTCTCCCAATCTCCCGTGGCGTTGCCGGAGGCGAGCATCACCGTGGCGTTCGCGGCCTCGCCGATCTTGGTCGCGTCGGAGAAGGCAAGCGAGGAGGGAAGCGGGCCTTCGACCTCTACCGACGGCTCGATCGAGCCCGTCGTCTTCGGCTGGTCGCCGCCCAAAAGCGACATCGAGCAGCCGGCAAGGAGCATCGGCACAACGAGCCCGACCGCCAATCGGCTGGCGGCGGGGAGCCTGCGGCTTGTATAAGAAGACAAGGACACCAACGCGGAACCACTGATGACCGACGGCGAGTTGACCGCCACCGCCGAACATGGCGGCGAGGGGTTAACGAATGGTGACTTTGCGCAGGCGGCGGACCCGTTTCGGCTTTTCGCCGAATGGTTTGCGGAAGCGAGCGCGAAGGAGCCGAACGACCCGAACGCGATGGCGCTTGCGACCGTCGACGCCGCCGGCTTGCCGGACGTGCGCATGGTGCTGCTCAAGGGTTACGACGCGGCGGGTTTCGTCTTCTACACCAACCTCTTGAGCGCCAAGGGGCGGGAGCTCGGCGCCAATCCGAAGGCGGCGCTCCTCTTCCATTGGAAGACGCTTCGCCGGCAGGTCAGGGTGCGCGGTGCGGTCACGCCGGTTTCGGATGCGGAGGCCGACGCTTATTTCGCCACGCGCCCGCGGCTCGCGCGGATCGGCGCCTGGGCGAGCAAGCAGTCCGAGCCGATCGCAAGCCGGCTCGCGCTTGAGAAGGCCGTCGCGCTCTACACGGCAAGATTCGCCGTCGGCGAGGTGCCGCGGCCGCCGCACTGGTCCGGGTTCCGCATCGCGCCGCAAGAAATCGAGTTCTGGCGCGACGGCGCCTTCCGTCTGCATCATCGCCTGCGCTTCGTCTCGTCTGCCGCCGGATGGTCGCGGACGATGCTGCAGCCGTGAGCCTCGCGGATCGCTCGGCCGAACGGGAGCGGATGGTTCAAGAGCAGCTCGCCGCCCGCGGCATTGCCGATGCGCGCGTGCTTGCCGCTTTCCGCCGCGTGCCGCGCGAGGCCTTCGTGCCGCCGGAGCTCGCCCTCCAGGCCTACGACGACAACCCGCTCCCGATCGGCGAGGGGCAGACGATCTCGCAGCCTTATGTCGTGGCGCTGATGACGGAGGCGGCGAAGATCGCGCCCGACGCGCGCGTGCTGGAGGTCGGCACCGGCTCCGGTTACGCGGCCGCGATCCTGGCGGAACTTGGCCGGGAGGTCACCACGATCGAGCGCCACGCGTCGCTGGCGGATGGCGCCCGGCGGGCGCTCGCGCGGCTCGGCTACGCCGTCACAGTGCTTTGCGGCGACGGCTCCCGGGGCGTGCCTGAAGGCGCGCCTTTCGGTGCAATACTGGTCGCTGCCGGAGCGCCTGAAGCGCCCGCCTCCCTCAAGGCGCAGCTCGCCGAGGGCGGCCGCCTCGTCATCCCCGTCAGCGTGGATTCGCATCAGGATCTGAAGGTCATCACGCGCTTGGGCGACTCCTTCGAGGAGGAAGACCTCGGCGGCGTACGCTTTGTGCCGCTGATGGGCGAAGAGGGCTGGATGGACAAATAGAGGCGCAGTCGGAAAGTAGCAGAGTGTTACAAGAAGTGCTTGGAAAGCCGGCGCAATTCTTTCGTAGTTTCGGCCATTCGAATTCCATTGCTTTTCCCGTCGGCTTCGCGTCCTGTCGTTGGCATCGGAGGTGGCGAAGCGAGATGAAAGGGGACGGGGTTCCGGGCGCGTGCGTCCGGGATGCTCTGGGCGATGCGCTGAGCGGCGTCTCGCTAGCCGAAGATGGCCTGCGCTTCAGCTCCGCCGCGATATTCCAGCTCTTTGAGAATTTGCCCGTTGCGATCGGTGTCACGGTCGGCTCGCGCCATCGCTTCGTCTACGCGAACCAACACTATCGCAACGCGCTCATCCCCGACGCTACCGATCCGGTCGGACGCGAGATGCGGGACGTGCTCGGCGTTGCGCTGCGGCCTGAGACCTACGCGCTGCGCGATCGCGTGCTCTCTGAAGCACGCACCCTTCGCGCCCTCGAAGAGCCGATACCACCTGAGGCCGATACGCCCTCGATGTACTGGGACATCACCTACTATCCGATCTTGGCCGCCAGCGGGATTGCCGAGGGCATCCTGGCCTTCGCGGTCGATGTGACGCGACGCGTCAAGGCGCAGAGGGAGGCGGAGAGCCGCGCCGAGGCGGAGCGGGGGCGGGCCGAGGAGGCGACGCTTGACCGCGCACGCCTCGCGCTTGCCGTCGAGGCGACGGAGCTCGGCATCTGGGAGTGGAACGTGGAGACCGACGAGACCATGTGGTCCGACCGGCAGAAGGCGATCTGGGGCCTCGATCCGAGCCATCCGGCTTCATACGAATATTGGCGCGCGAGCATCCATCCGGACGATCGCGAGGGGGTCCTTGGCCGCCTCCAGCACACGCTCGATCCGAGTTCCGGCGGTGACCAGATACTCGAGCACCGGATCGTCCGTCCCGACGGTGAAGTGCGGTGGATCTCCTCGCACGGGCGCATGATCTACGACGAGAAGACGCGACGGCCGCTGCGCCTGATCGGAACGGTGCTCGACATCACGCAGCAGAAGAATGCCGATGCGGACCTCCGGCGAGCGCTCGAAACGCAGGAGATTCTGCTCCGCGAAGTCAACCACCGCATCAAGAACAGCCTGCAGCTCGTTTCCTCGATGCTCTCGCTGCAAAGCGGCCGGCTGGACGACCCCAATTTGCGCGCGATGATTCAGGAGGCGCAGCTGCGGGTGCGCGCGGTCGCCGCCGTGCATGAGCGCCTTTACAGAAGCCAGGATTTCAACTCGGTCGATCTCGACATGTTCCTGGAGACGCTGTGCCGCGACCTCGAACGCAGCGTCAGCAACGAGGACGGGGATGCGATCGTCGTCGAGGTTACGGCAGAGCCGGTGACGATCACGAACGACCGCGCCATCCCGGTCGCGCTCATCCTGAACGAGCTTCTGACCAACGCGATGAAATACGCCTACCCGGATCGGCGTGGCACGGTCGCCGTCACGCTCACGAAGGCGGAGGAGGGGCGCGTACGCCTGACCGTCGCCGACGACGGCGTCGGCTTACCGGAAGGATTTTCCGAGCGCCGCCACGCCTCGCTCGGCTTCCGCATCATCGAAGGCCTGGCGCGGCAGATCGACGGCGAGGTCGAGATCGCCGACCGCAGGCCAGGCACGGCGATCACCGTCAGCTTCGATGTGGCGCCGGAGGCTGATTGATTAGTCCGGCTGCCTGAAGGCAGGCGCTTCGGGCGCTCCGATGGTGGCTGCGGCGGAGTCCAACTCTCAGGTCTTGAGCACGATGCAGGCGCCGCCCGCCCGCTTCAGCTTGGCGCAGAATTCTTCCGCTTCCGCGCGCGTCTCGACGGGAACACGGACGCGGTAGAAAGAATGCGCACCGCGCCCCGGCGCGCGCCCGCCGATGATCATCGGCGGGCGGTCGGCGAAGAGCGAGGCAAAGCGCTTACTAAGCTGCGCATAGGCGTCGATCGCGCGCGCCTTCGAGAAGCCGCCCGCTACCTGCACGCCCCATGGCGCGTGCGCCGTCTCGATCTCCGGTGCGAGGGGCAGGCCGGGCCCCTTCAAGAGTGCAGCGAGCTGAAGGCAGTCCTTCCCGTCGTCCGCATCCGCCGGAAGCGCTGCGGCACCTTCGGGATCGGCCCAGGTGTCAGCTGAGACGCCGGTGATCGCGAGCACGTAGTCACGAGTCTCGGAGGGGAGGGTGCCGTTGTCCTCCAGCCAATTGCTCACCCTGTCGCGACCGGCATTGTAGGCCGCCGCCGCGAGGCCAAGATTGCCAAAGCGGATTTTCAAGTCGGCAAGAAGGCTTGCGGAAGCGGGGATGGCCGTCGTTGCATCGAAGGGGTCGTCGAGTCCGCGCTCCGCCGCCGTGCCCGGCATGAACTGCGCGATGCCCTGCGCACCCTTCGGGCTGACGGCGTCGTCACGGAAGCGGCTCTCCTTCCAGATCAGCCGCGTGAAGAAGCCCGCCGGGAGGCCGTTGTCCGCAGCAGCCGTCTCGATCAGGGTGCAAAGCGCCTTCTGGGCGGCCTCCGGATCCACCTCGGCATTCGCCGTCTCGGCCGGCTCGGCTGCGGTCGGTTCCACTGTGGCGGGCTCGGCTGCGTCCGCGGCGGACGCCGGCGCTGCCTTGGTATTAGGCCCCTCCTGCGCCAACGCGGCCGCTGAAAGCATGAGCAGCGCGACGAACGCGCGGCACGTGCCAAAAAGCGAGAACCGGCGGGAATCATTGGCGATCACGCGGGAATTCTACCTCCGCCTGAACGCTAGCGCGACCGGATCAGATCAGAGCTTGATCCAGCCGGCGTTCTTCTTCGACGAGCGCACGCAAGCATCGACGAACGCGATGCCCTTCACGCCGTCCTCCACGGTCGGGAAGATCACCGCCTTGTCCGGTTTCTTGCCGCTTCGCGCAGCCAGGATGGCGCGCGCAGCCTCCTGATAGATATTGGCGAAGCCTTCGAGATAGCCTTCAGGATGGCCCGGCGGAACACGGGTGACGCGTGCCGCGGCCGCACCGGCGCCAGCCCCGCCGCGGGTTATCAGCCGCTTCGGCTCGCCAAACGGCGCGAACCAGAGGTAGTTCGGGTCCTCCTGTGCCCATTCGAGCCCGCCCTTCGTGCCGTGCACGCGAAGCACGAGGCGGTTCTCGTTGCCGGGAGCGACCTGGCTCGCCCAGATCATGCCGCGCGCGCCGTTCCTGAAGCGCAGCATCACGTGGACGTTGTCGTCGAGTTTTCTGCCTTTTACGAAGCTCGTCAGGTCGGCCGAGATTTCGGAGGCATCGGTGCCGGAGACAAAGCAGGCGAGGTTGTAGGCGTGCGTGCCGATGTCGCCGACCGCGCCGCCGGCGCCGGAGCGCGCCGGGTCGGTGCGCCATTCGGCCTGCTTCTGGCCCGTCGATTCCAGCTTCGTCGTCAGCCAGTCCTGGACGTATTCGGCGTGGATCAGCTGGATTGTCCCGAGCTCCCCTTTCTGCACCATCTCGCGCGCTTGCCGCGCCATCGGGTAGCCGGTGTAGTTATGGGTGAGCGCAAAAACCTTGCCGGACTTCTTGGCGATCTCGGCAAGCTTCTTCGCTTCGCGCAGCGTCGCCGTCAGCGGCTTGTCGCAGATGACGTGGATGCCCTTCTGGAGGAACGCCTTCGCCACGGGAAAATGCATATGGTTCGGCGTGACGATCGCGACCGCCTCGATGCCGTCGCGAAGCCGCGCCTCACGCCGCGCCATCTCCTCGTAGCTGCCGTAGGCGCGGTCCTCGCGCAGCCCGAGCTCGAGACCGGATGCTTTTGCGCGGTCGGGGTCGGCGGATAGCGCGCCGGCGACGAATTCGTACTGGTCGTCGATACGCGAGGCGATGCGGTGCACGCCTCCGATAAAGGCGCCCTGTCCGCCGCCTACCATGCCGAGGCGGATTCTGCCGCTGAATTTCTCGCTGCGACCTGTGATCGCCATTGTTTCCTCCCGCGGCTAGATTCCGAGCGCCTTCTTGTTCGCCCGCACATCCATCGTACCGCCGGCGAAATCGTCGAAGGCGTGCGCCGTCACCTTGATGATGTGGGCGGCTATGAAGGGGGCGCCTTCGGCCGCGCCGGTCTGCGCGTCCTTCAGCGCGCATTCCCATTCGAGCACGGCCCAGCGGTCGTAATCGTATTCGGCAAGCTTGGAGAAGATCGCGGAGAAATCGACTTGGCCATCTCCGAGGGAACGGAAGCGGCCGGCGCGCTTCAGCCAGGATTGGAATCCGGAGTAGACGCCCTGCTTGCCGGTCGGGTTGAACTCCGCATCCTTCACGTGGAAGGCAAATATCCGCTCGTGATAGAAGTCGATGAACTCGACATAGTCGAGCTGCTGCAGCACGAAGTGCGACGGGTCGTAGTTGATGCCGCAGCGCGGGTGGTTGTCGAGGCGCTCCAAGAACATCTCGAAGGTCGTGCCGTCCATTATGTCTTCGCCGGGATGCAGCTCGTAGCCGACATCGACGCCGTTCTGATCATAGATGTCGAGGATCGGCTTCCAGCGTTTCGCAAGTTCGTCGAACGCCGTCTCGATCAGGCCCGGCGAGCGCGGCGGCCACGGATAGAGATAGGGCCAGGCAAGGGCGCCGGTGAACGAGACCGAGGCCCTCAGCCCGAGATTGCGCGAGGCCCTCGCGCCCTTCTTCATCTGGTCGACCGCCCAGCGCTGGCGCGCCTTCGGGTTGCCGTGCACCTCCTTCGGCGCGAAGGCGTCGAAGCCAACGTCGTAGGCCGGATGCACGGCGACGAGCTGGCCTTGGAGGTGTGTGGAAAGCTCGGTGATCGCGACACCCGCTTCTTTGCAGATGCCGTTGATCTCGTCGCAGTAGGTCTTCGAGCTCGCGGCCTTCGCAAGGTCGAAGAGGCGGCCGTCCCAGCTCGGGATCTGGATGCCCTTGTAGCCGAGCGAGGCTGCCCACTTGGCCATCGCCTTCAATGAATTGAACGGCGGCTTGTCGCCGGCGAACTGGGCAAGAAAGATCGCCGGCCCCTTCATCGTTTTCATGGCAGTCGCTTCCTCCCTCGGCCGCTTTTTCCGTCCCTTCAGGGGCGGCGTTCCAATAGTGATAGCCGGAAGGTCGGCGACCTCGCAATCGACGAGGCCTTCGGGCGCAAGCGAGCGCACGCCCGACGCGAAGCTTCTCAGCGGCTTTTCTGTGGACCCCCGAACTAATTCGACGCTATCTTTGCCGGCCCATGAGCGTCAAGAGCGCCGCAGGATCGCCAGGCGCGATCGCAACGCTGGAGCCGCGTCCGTCAGGAAGAGGCGTGAACTCGGCGTGGGTGCGGCGGGTCAACGCAGTACCTCCTGATGCAGGCGCTGCGCCGCCATCCAGGCAGCTCGCAGCGTGAGCTCGCGGTGCTGACCGGGCTCGACAAGGCAACCGTCTCCGCCGTCACCTCGCAGCTCGTCGAGGCGGGGCTCGTGGCGCGCTCCACGGCGAGTGCAGGCGTGCGCCGGCTCGGGCGGCCTGCCGTCGCGCTCGCGATCCCCCGCTCTGCCGGCTTCGTCCTCGGTGTCAGGCTCGAGCCGGACGGCATCGAGGTGGTCGCCGCCGATCTCGGCGGGCAGATCGTCGATCGCGAGGAACGGCCTGGGTCGAAGTCTCCGCGCGAAGGGATGCGCTCGCTCGAGCAGGCGGTGACGAAGCTCCGCCAGCGGCTTGCACCGGTGCCGCTGAAAGCCATCGGGATCGGCGTCCCCGGATTGATCGACCGCAAGGGACATCTGATCTTCGGCCCGAATCTCGGCTGGCGCGAGGTCCCGTTGCCTGATATCGCGGCCGCACTGCTTCCGGCGCCGGTCCTGATCGACAACGACACCAACGCCGCGGCAATCGCGGAGCGCGAGTTTGGAAGCTGCGCCGGCGTCGACGACTTCATCTATGTCAGTGGGCACTCGGGCGTCGGTGGCGCGATCTTCGTGGCTGGCCGGCTCTATCGCGGAGCAGAAGGACTAGCCGGCGAGTTCGGCCATATCCGGATCGTGCCGGGCGGGCGTGCCTGCGCGTGCGGCGGGCAGGGATGTCTAGAAACTTACGCGTCCGTGCCGGGGCTGATCGAAAGCCTCGCCGAGCGCGGTGCGCCTGCCGACGATCTCACCGAGGTCGCAATGCGCGCCGAAGCCGGCGACCCGCTCGTGCTTGCGCTCCTGGTGGAGACCGGCGACATGATGGGGCGCGCGCTCGCGGGAAGCGTGAATGCGCTCAACCCGAGCCATCTCGTGCTCGGCGGCAACGTCGCGGTCGTCGCGCCGTGGATGCTGACGGCGCTCAGGAACGCGCTTGCGCGCGCGGCGATGGAGCAGCTTGCTGCGCGGCTCAACATCGAGCTTTCGCCGCTCGGCTCCGACGCCGTGCCGATGGGCGGCGTGGCACTCGCGCTGCAGAAGGTCGACGCTGATTTGATGGAAGTAGGCGCTGCATAGGCGGCGCTTCGTCATTCAAGCCTTCGCGCGTCTAGAACCCCACCGCGCAGCCGTCGCGGCGGCTTTCGGAAGCCGCGACGTAACCGTGATCGACACGCAGAATCGTCTGCGCTGCGCCAAAATCGAGCAGCGTCCCCTCCGACAGCTTGTGCCCGCGTGCCCTGAGGCCGGCCCGAGTCTCCGCGGCCATCGACGGCTCGATCCAAACGTCTTCGCCTTCTACCCGCCAGCGCGCCGCGTCGATTGCCGTCTGCGGGTTCTGCCCGCACGCGAGCATACGGACCGCCATCTGCGTGTGCCCCTGCGGCTGCATGGTGCCGCCCATGACGCCAAAAGCTGCGAGCGGCGCGCCGTCCTTGGTGATGAAGCCCGGGATGATGGTGTTGAGCGGGCGCTTCTTCGGGCCGACGCGGTTCGGATGGCCGGGTGTCGTCACGAAGCAGGAGGCGCGGTTGTTGAGCGCGATGCCGGTACCCGGCACGACCACGCCGGAGCCAACGCCGTGATAGTTCGACTGGATGAGCGAAACCATCATGCCTGCCGCGTCCGCCGCCGCGAGATAGACGGTCGCCCCGCGATGCATAGAGCGGGGGGCGGGAACCGCGACGCGGTCGGCCGCGATCTTCCGTGCCATATCGTCGAGCCGCGCCGGGTCGAGCAGCGCGTCGGGCGTTACCTCCATCGTCTCAGGATCGGCGACGTGATCGCGCACATCGGCGACGCCGAGCTTCAACGCCTCGATCTCAAGATGCACGAGCTCGGGACTGTCGGGCGGCAGACCGTCGATCTCCAAGCGGTCGAGCACGCCAAGCGCGACCAGCGCCGCGATGCCTTGACCGTTCGGCGGGATCTCGTGGATGCGGTGGCCGCGGAATTCGACATCGATCGTGTCGAGGAAGTCAATCGAGTGCGAGGCCATGTCGTCTTGGCTGATGAAGCCGCCACCATCCTTTGCCGCGCGAGCGATCTTCGCCGCGATTTCGCCACGATAGAAATCCTCGCCCTCCGTCTCGGCGATCTTGGCGAGCGTTGCCGCCATATCGCGCCGTCTGAAATGCTCGCCGGCCGTCGGCGCGCGCCCGCGCGGCATGAAGGCATCGGCGAAGCCCGGCTGATCCTTCAGCCTGTCGACGTTGGCTTTCCACATTTGCGAGATGATCGGCGAGACGAGGAAGCCATCGGTCGCGTAACGGATCGCGGGTTCCACGAGAGTCGCGAAGGGCAGCTTTCCATAGCGGCGATTGAGCTCGACCCAGGCTGCGACCGCGCCGGGAATGGTGACGGAATTCCAGCCCTCGTGCGGCATGGACGGCCCGGTGAAGAACTTTGGATCCCAGGCCGCGGGCGAGCGGCCCGAGGCGTTCAGGCCGACGAGCTTCGAGCCGTCCCAGAGAATCGCGAAGAGGTCGCTGCCGAGCCCGTTTCCCGTCGGCTCCACCACGGTCAGCGTGATTGCGGTCGCGACCGCCGCGTCGACCGCGTTGCCGCCTTTCTGGAGCATCGTAAGCCCCGCCTGCGCGGCAAGCGGCTGCGTCGTCGCCACACAATTCCCGGCGAGCACCGGCATGCGGCGTGAAGGGTAGGGGAAGTCCCAATAAGAACTCATCGTCGTCGCCGTGTCACCCATTGGCCGTTCGCGATCCTTGCTGATATGACGCAGGAAGCCGGCACTTTGCGGGGCGAACTGTCAAGCGCGCCGGCGACGCGGGGACCTGAAGCGGTTCATGCCTGAGATTCTCTATGTCGGGATCGACGGCGGCGGCACGAGCTGCCGCGCGCGAATCTGCGATGCCGGCGGTGCGCTCCTCGGCGAGGGAGTAGGCGGACCGGCGAATGTCCGCCTCGATTCCAAGCTCGTCATGCAGTCGATCCTGACCGCAAGCCGCGAAGCCGCGCGGAACGCCGGACTCGGCGACGCCGATCTTCGGCGCGCGCATGCCGGTTTCGGGCTCGCGGGCGCGGCGCTGAAAAGCGCCGACGCAAAGCTGCTCGCCGAGCCGCATCCGTTTCGCTCAGTCGCGATCGAGACGGACGCCTATACTGCCTGGCTCGGTGCACACGGAGGCGCCGAAGGTGCGATCCTTATCCTCGGCACCGGCTCGTGTGGACTTGCAGTCGTCGACGGGCGGCAGTTTTACGTGAGCGGCTACGGAGCGGAGGTTTCCGACGAGGCGAGCGGCCAGCGGCTCGGGCGCGAGGCGGTCCGCCGCGCGCTTTGGGCCTATGACGGTCGCGCCGAGATGACGCCGCTCGCCGCGGCGATTCTCGCCGGCTTCAACGACAGCGCGGAAAAGATCATCGCCTTCGCGACCACGGCACGTCCTGCGGACTACGGCCGCTTCGTGCCGACCGTGTTCGAACATGCTGAGCGGCTCGATCCGCTCGGCCTTGCCCTGGTGAGCGAAGCGGCGGGCGACGCCATTCGCATCATCGCGCGCCTGATCGACGCCGGCGCACCTTCCGTCTGCCTGATCGGCGGGCTCGCTGAGCCGCTTGCCGCTTGGTTTCCGGCGCCGATCCGCGCTCGCCTATCGAAGCCGAAGGGCGACGCGCTCGACGGCGCGATCCTGATGGCGCGGCGTGCGGCCGAAGCCGCGCCGGCATCCGGCACGAAGGAAATGCGCGCTTGAAGAAGCCTCGTCCGGCGCCGTCGAGCCTGATGCTTCAGGAGGCGGGCGAGTCGCCAGCGGCAGTGGCGCGGCTTCTGAAAGAAAATGACGCTCTCTGCCGCGATCTCGGAAAGCGGCTCAGGAAATCCGCACCGCCTTTTGCGGTGAGCTGCGCGCGCGGCAGTTCCGACAATGCCGCGACCTTCGCCAAATATCTCTTCGAAATCCGGCTCGGGATCGTCACCGCATCGGTCGGGCCTTCGGTGCAGTCGGTCTATCGCGCCGCGCCGCACGTTTCCGGCGCGCTCTTCATCGCGATCTCGCAATCGGGCAGGAGCCCCGATCTCCTGCGCCTCGCCGAGGCGGCGCGATCGGGCGGTGCGCTCACGATCGCTCTCTTGAACGACGTCGAGTCACCGCTCGCGGAGATCTGCGAGATTCTCCTGCCGCTGCACGCTTGGCCGGAGCGCAGCCTGGCGGCGACGAAATCGTGGATATGCTCGCTCGCGGCAATCCTGCAATTGGCGGCGCATTGGGCGGAGGACGACGCGTTGCATCGGGCGCTTGAGCGACTCCCCGACGATCTCGCCAAGGCGGCGGAGTTCGATTGGCAGGCAGCAGTGGCGCCGCTGGCGAAGAGCGAAAACCTCTTCGTCGTCGGGCGCGGGATCGGCTTAGCGCTCGCGCAGGAGGCGGCACTGAAGCTGAAAGAGACCTGCGGCATTCATGCCGAGGCGCTTTCGGCCGCAGAGCTCATGCACGGGCCGGCGACGCTCGCGGGCCGCGATTTCCCGGTGCTCGTGTTCAGCCAGCACGACGAAGCGTTTCAAAGCGTCGCCGACCTGATCACGCTTTTTTCCGAACGTGGCGTGCCGGTGGTCGCAGCCGGGCCACCGATGGCCGGTGGGACCATGCTTCCCTGCGACGCGACGCTCAATCCTTTCGCGTTGCCCATTGCACTCGCCCAGAGCTTCTATCCGCTGGTCGATAGCGTTGCGCGGATGCGAGGCCGCGACCCGGATGCGCCGCCGCATCTCAAGAAGGTGACGGAGACGCTCTGATGGCCTTCGCGATCGTCGGCGCGACGATTTTTGACGGCGCGCGCATGCTCGAAGGCCGCGCCGTCGTCGTCGAGGGCGGGCGGATCGCCCGCATCCAAGAGGTTGAGAAGCTGCCGGCTCGCCTGGAGCGGCGCGAGGTCAAGGGGTTGCTCGCGCCGGGCTTCATCGACTTGCAGGTGAACGGCGGCGGCGGAGTGCTCTTCAACGAAACGCCGACGGTCGAAGGCATTCGCGCAATCGGCGCGGCGCAACGCCGTTTCGGGACGACCGGGTTCCTGCCGACCTTCATCACCGATACGCGCCAGAAGATGGCGGAGGCCGTTGCGGCAGTGGACGCGGCGCTCGCCGCTGGCGTCCCGGGGCTCCTCGGCATTCACCTGGAAGGCCCGTTCCTCAACCCCGAGCGGAAAGGCGTCCACGATCCGAAGTTCATGCGTCCGATCGAGGCAGGAGACATCCGCATCATGACGTCGCTGAAGCGCGGGGTAACGTTGGTGACGCTCGCGCCGGAGATGGTGCCGATGGAGGCGATCTCGGCACTGGCCGCCGCCGGCGCTATCGTCTCGGCCGGTCACACGCGCGCCGATTACGCGACGCTCGCAAAGGCGCGACAACACGGGCTTCGCGGCTACACGCATCTCTTCAACGCCATGCCGCCGCTGCAAAGCCGCGAGCCCGGGCCGGTTGGCGCGGCGCTCGACGAGCGCGAGACATGGTGCGGGATCATCGCCGACATGCACCACGTTTCCGCGCCTGCGCTGAGAATTGCGCTTCGCGCCAAAGGCGCGGACAAGACCATGCTTGTGACCGACGCGATGCCGACGGTGGGAAGTGCGCTTCAAAGTTTCGAGCTGCAGGGCCGCACGATCCTCCGCCGCGGCGGCCGGTTAACGATGGAAGACGGAACGCTCGCCGGCTCCGATCTGGACATGGCAACGGCAGTGCGGAATGCCGTCGCGCATCTCGGCGTCGATGGCGCGACCGCGCTTCAGATGGCGTCGTTCGTGCCGGCGACCTTCCTTCGCCTCGACGGCGAGCTCGGTCGGATCAAGCGCGGCTACCGCGCGAGCCTCGTGCTTCTCGACGAGGACCTGAAAGTTCGCCGCACCTGGATCGACGGCGAAGACGAGGCCGCTTAGCGGAAAGCCGGCTCGTCGAAGCCGCGGAGTTTTCTGGAGTGCAGGCGGTCGACGCCCTCTTCGCGCAAGAGCCGCATCGTCTCCAGCCCGACCTTCAGATGCTGGCTGACGCGCTCGCGATAAAACGCGTTGGCCATGCCGGAAAGCTTCAGCTCTCCATGCAGCGGCTTATCGGAGACGCAGAGGAACGTGCCGTAGGGAACACGGAAGCGGAGCCCGTTCGCCGCGACTGTCGCCGATTCCATATCGATCGCGATGGCGCGTGAAAGGTTCAGGCGGCTGAACAGCTCGTCGAAGCGGAGTTCCCAGTTGCGGTTGTCGGTGGTGGCGACAGTACCGGTTCGAAGTCGCGTCTTCAGGTCCTGGCCGCGGAGCCCCGTCACCGTCGCGGTCGCCTGCTGCAGCGCCACCTGCACCTCGGCGATCGGCGGCACGGGCACCCAGATCGGCAGATCCTGGTCGAGCACGTGGTCGTCGCGCACATAACCGTGTGCGAGCACATAGTCGCCGAGAAGCTGGCTCCGGCGTAGCCCGGCGCAGTGGCCGAGCATCAGCCAGCAATCAGGGCGGAGCACGGCGATGTGGTCGGTGATCGTCTTTGCGTTGGACGGGCCGACGCCGATATTGACCAGCGTAATGCCGTCGGCGTTCTCCCGCTTCAAATGATAGGCCGGCATTTGCGGCAGATAGCGCGGCGATTGTGGCTCCGGCCCGCCTGACGAGCGCGGGCTTGCCGGGAAGACCAAATTCCCCGGCGCTACGAATCCCGAATAGCCGTCCTTGCCGACGTGATCGCGGCCGAACTCGATGAACGCGTCGACGTAGCGCTGATAGTTGGTGAGAAGCACGAAGTTCTGGAAATGCTCCGGTGAGGTGCCGGTGTAGTGCTGCAAGCGTGCCAACGAGTAGTCGACACGCTCTGCGGTGAAGAGCGCCAGCGCCTGCGGCTGACCCGGTGCCGCTACGAAAGTGCCGTTAGCGATCGAGTTGTCGGTTGCGGAGAGATCGGGAAGTGCGAAATGCGCTTGCAGCGCGCGCAGGTCCGCCTCGGTAATGTCGGTGACGCTTTCTTCGATCACGAAGGGAAGCGGGATCGGCCGATTGCTGACACCGACATGCACGGGCACCTCATGGTGCTTCAGGATGTAGGATATCTGCTCTTCGTAATAGCGGGCGAAGAGATCCGGGCGGGTCAGCGTCGTGCCGTAGGTTCCGGCTTCAAGCAGCACGCCCCAGGAGAGCCGCGCGTCGACGTGGAGATCGGAGCGCGTGATCGGCACGACCAGATATGGATAGTTGGCTTCGACGCGCTGCGCCTGGCCGCCGCTCGCGGCCGCGGCGAAGGCGGTGCGTATGGCCGCGACGCTGCGGTCGTAGATTTGCGTGATCCGCGCAACAGCAGCCTTTGCCTCGTCGAACGCCATGAGGTCGCGTCCGAATTCGCCGGCAAGCGCGCTGTGTTCGGAAGGGGCCAGGGTCTTCATGCCGCGCCTTTTTGTCGCCGCGACCTTGCACGAATCCGCGGCTGAGAAAAGCCGGCCCCCGCACGCCCTTTCCGGCAACACTTCCGGAGATTTCCCCCGGACGGCTTGACCGTCCGGGCTGCGCAGGAAGAAATGACGGGGCGCGCTCGCATGAGTCGCGCCCCGGGGGAAAGTCATGAACAGTTACATGGACGGCATGCGGCGTTATTTCGACTTTAGCGGCCGCACCGGCAGGAAGGACTATTGGTTATACGTCCTCGTCTATTTCATCATCTATGTCATCGCGGCGGTGATCGACGGCGCCGTGTTCGGGAGGAGCATCGGCCAAAGCTTCGGCATCCTGACGGGCATCGTCGGGCTGATCCACCTGATCCCCGGCATCGCAGTCGGTGTGCGCCGGCTGCATGATACCGACCGGAGCGGGTGGTGGATATTGATTGTGCTTGTCCCGCTGATCGGCTGGATCTGGCTGATCGTCCTCTATTGCTTCGCCGGAACGCCTGGCGCCAATCGGTTCGGCTCACCATACGTAGCTTGAGTTTCAAAGGCTCGCGCACCGGCGCAATCGGCGCCGGTACGCGGTCAGAAGCGCCGCCGCTTACTTGTAGTCGGCCGCGTTGTCCTTGGTCACGAGCACGGTGCCGGTGTCGATAACCGGATCGATCGTCTCGCCATGCTTCACCTTCAGCGCATTCTCGACCCCGAACGCGCCGATGTTGTGCGGGTTCTGCGCCACCGTCGCCGCCATGTCGCCGGCAAGCACCGCCGCGGCCGCGTTCGGATTGGCGTCGAAGCCGACCACGATGATCTTGCCGGAGAGGCCGGCGGACTTGATCGCCTGCACAGCGCCGAGCGCCATGTTGTCGTTCGAGGCGAACACCGCCGTCAGATCGGGATGGCCGGTCAGGATGTTCTCCATCGCGGACTGCGCCTTCGCCGTATCCCAATCGGCGGGCTGCTCCGCGACCACATTGAGCCCACAGGCGGAGAGGCCGTCATGCGCGCCCTTGGCACGCGCCTGGCCGGTCGACTGTGTGATGATGCCCTGCAGGATGGCGACGTTGCTCCCCTTCGGAGCGTTCTTGCAGATGTAGTCGGCGCCGAGCGCGGCACCCACCTCGTTGTTGGTGCCGATGAAGGTCACGCCGTCGTTGACGCCCTTGGTGTCGATGAACACGACGCCGACTCCCTGCTTGCGCGCTTCTTCGATGACCGGCGCAAGCGCGTTCGGATCGGTCGGCGCAATCGCGAGACCGTCGATGTTCTTGGCGAGCTGATCTTCGACGAGCGCGATCTGGCCCTGGATGTCGCTTTCCTGTGGCGGAGCGACCACCACGACGTCGACGCCGAGCTTCTTGCCGGCCTCTTCGGCGCCGGCCTGGACCGCGGCCCAGAAGGGGTTGCCTGAGCCCGGGCCCTTCATCGCCACCACCACCGTCTCGGCGCTGGCGAGCGTGCTCGACATCATAAGAACGGCCGTCAGGCCGAGTAGCTTCTTCATCATTTCCTCCACTCTTTCCTCACCTACCATCTCCGTTTGCGTGTGCGACGCCGACGCTGGAGATCTGCGACGGCGTATGCCGGAAACTTATCTACGGACACCCGCCCGTCGCCTCAGCACGTCGACATAGACGGCGAGAATGATGATCAGCCCGATCAGCAGCTGCTGCCAGAACACGCTGACGTTCATGAGGTTGAGACCGTTTCTTAAGAGCCCCATGATGAGCACCCCGGCGAACACGCCGAGCACCGTGCCGCGGCCGCCGAAGAAGCTCGCGCCGCCGATGATGACGGCCGCGATCGCATCGAGTTCTGCCCCGATGCCGGCGTTCGGAAAGCCGGAATCGGTGCGCCCGGCAAGGAGCAGCGCGGCGAGGCCGGCGAAAAAGCCGGAAAGGGCATAGACAAGCACCAGTATGCGATCGACGCTGATGCCGCTGACGCGCGCCGCTTGCGGATTGCCGCCAACCGCGACGACGTGGCGGCCGACGGCCGTCTTGCGCAGAAAGGAGGCGACGCCGCCATAGACGACGAGAAGCACGACGGCGCTGACCGGAATGGCGCCGAATTGGCCGAGGAATGGAATCGGGATCTGCGCCGCGCCAAGGAATTTCACCGGCTCGGAGAGACCGGAAATCGGGCGGCCGCCGGAGATGAGGTTGGTCAGACCACGCGCCGCGTTCAAAGTGCCGAGCGTCATGATGAAGGGGTGCGGCAGGCGTAGGAGAGTCAGCCCGAGCCCGTTGATGATTCCGACTATGAGCCCGACGAGCGGTCCAAGCAGGATTACCACCGGCCACGGCCAGCCGGCGACGTCGGCCATGGTCAGCGACATCATGGCGAGCGCGAGCACCGAGCCGACGGAAAGATCGATGCCGGCGGTCAGGATGACCAGGAACATCCCGATCGAAAGCAGCGCGTTCATCGCGACCTGCTTGATGATGTTGGTCAGGTTGCGGACGGTCAGGAAATATTCCGGCTGCAGCGCATAAAGCAGCAGCATCATGGCGATGACGACGAGGAGGATGCCGTAGCGCTCGAGGAATCGCGCGATGTTGTTTTGCCGGGCTGAGATATCGGTTGCAGCCATCTCAGTGCACCCGGTCGTGGGCGAGGGATTCGGTGTGGCCTCGCGTGCCCATGATCCAGCCGATGACCTCGTTGCGGTTCGTCTCGCGGATCGGCGCGTCGGCGAAATTGCGGCCGTGGAAGAGCGCCATCACCCGGTCGCAGACATAGAATACGTCGTCCATGCGGTGGCTGATCAAGATGACGCCCACGCCGTGCTCCTTTAGGCGCTTGATCAGGTCGAGCACCTTGCCGACTTCCTTCACGGCAAGCGCCGCGGTCGGCTCGTCCATGATGACGATGCGCGCATCGAAAGCGGTGGCGCGGGCGATGGCGACGGCCTGTTGCTGGCCGCCGGAGAGCTCTTCAACGTTCTGGTCGACCGACTTCACCTCAATGTGCAGACGAGCGAGATGCTCCGCTGCCATCGCGCGGCTCGTGCGAGCGTCGACGATCGTCATCCCAGCTATCTTCTTGCCCGGCTCGCGGCCGAGATAGATGTTCTCGAAGATAGGCATGTTCCCGGCGAGGGCGAGATCCTGGTAGACCATCTCGATGCCGATATTGCGCGCGTCGCGCGGGCTGCCGAAGCGCACCAGCTTGCCGTCGAAGACGATCTCGCCTTGGCTTGGGACGTAGAGGCCGGAAAGGATCTTCATCAGGGTCGACTTGCCGGCGCCATTGTCGCCGACAACGCCGAGAACCTCGCCGGGCCGCAGGTCGAAATTCACGTCGGCAAGCGCCGTGATCGACCCGAAATATTTCGAGATGCCGCGCGCTTCGAGGAGCGGAGCGGTCTCGTTCTCGCCGGCGGGGGCAGCCATTGTCCTCCCTCCCGTGCCCATCAGTTTCTCAAGAGGCGGGCTTATCGATTTGTCGGCACTCTTATTCCATTTGGCGCGGCATCCGCAATGTGCCGGTCGCGCTTCTGCAGGAAGTCGGCCTGTTCCCCCGTCTCAGAAGACCAAGCTCTCGGCTTCGGCTCGATCTCGCTGATCGTGCTCCATTGCTTCGCCGGAACATCGGGCGCCAACCGTTTCGGATCGCCCCAGACAGCATAGGCTGTGGGGAGCGGCGCTCTTTAGTCGACCTTGACCGCCACCGGCTTCCCCGTCTCGCGCGATTTCGTCGCCGCGTCGGCGAGGCGCTGCGCCTGCAATCCATCGCGACCGGAGGGCGAGGTCGCCTTGCCCTTGGCGACGGCGGCGATGAAGGCGGCGAGCTCGCGCCGGTAAGCCTCGGCGTAGCGCTCCAGGAAGAAGTGCTGCGCGGGGTCCTTGGCGAAACCCGCCTTGCCGGCGATCTCCACGGTCGTCTCAAGGATGTTGTCGGCTCGGGCCATGCCGGCCGAGCCGTGCACCTCGATCCGCTGGTCGTAACCGTAAGCGGCGCGGCGCGAGTTGGATATCTGCGCAAGCTTTCCCGATGCCGTTCGCAGGATGACAAGCGCGGTATCGACGTCGCCGGCCTTGCCGATCTCCGGATCGACCAGCGAGGAGCCGTAGGCGGTGACCTCGATCGGCTCTTCGGCGAGCAGGAAGCGCGCGATGTCGAAATCGTGGATCATCATGTCGCGATAGAGACCGCCGGAACGCTCGATGTAGGAAATGGGCGGCGGGCTCGGATCGCGCGAGAAGATGGAGACGATCTCCACCTTGCCGATCGCGCCCTTGGCGATGCGCTCCTTGAGGGAAGCAAAGTTCGGGTCGAACCGGCGGTTGAAGCCGATCATAAGCGGCGTCCCCGCCGCCTCCACAATCTTGACGCAGCCCTCGACTCGTTTCGAGGCGAGGGCGACCGGCTTTTCGCAGAACACCGCTTTTCCGGCCTTGGCACCGGCCTCGATCAGGTCGGCGTGGGTGTCGGTCGGCGTGCCGATCAGGAGCGCGTCGATGTCGCCCGCCGCGATGATCGCCTTGGCGTCGCGCACTTCCGCGCCCGTTGCCTTGGCGAGCTTCCTTGCCGCGCCCTTGTCCACGTCGGCGATCGCGACCAAGGTCGCGTCGGGCGAGGTCGCGATGTTCTTGCCGTGTATCTGGCCGATGCGCCCGGCGCCAAGCAGGCCGAAACGAAGCATATTATCCCCCCTCTTGCCGGGTTGACTGGTTGATCCGGCCTTTCCGCCGCATGATAGATTGCCAAGAACGGGCCAACAACGGGAGCCGGGAGGAATGGCTCAAAGCGACGCAGATCAACTTTCTCTCGACGTGATCACGATCGGGCGCTCGTCGGTCGACCTTTACGGGCAGCAGATCGGCTCGCGCCTGGAGGACATAGCGAGCTTCGCGAAGTCGGTCGGCGGCTCGCCGACCAACATCGCGATAGGGGCGGCACGGCTCGGGCTGAAGGCCGGGTTGATCACGGGGGTCGGCGACGAGCAGCTCGGCCATTTCATTCGCGAACAACTCGCGCGCGAAGGTGTCGCGCTGACCGGCGTCAAGGTCGATCCGGCGCGGCTGACCGCCCTCGCCATCCTCTCGGTTGAGGACGACCGCACCTTCCCGCTGCTTTTCTATCGGGAGAACTGCGCCGACATGGCGCTCACCGAAGCCGACGTGGACGAAGGCTTCATCCTTTCCGCCGCCGCCGTCGTCGTGACGGGCACGCACTTCTCCAAGCCAGACCCGGCGGCGGCGCAGAAGAAGGCGATGCGTATCGCGCGCGCCGCGGGGCGCAAGGTGGCTTTTGATATCGACTACCGCCCAAACCTCTGGGGCCTTGCCGGGCATGCGGCTGGCGAGAACCGTTACATCCGCTCCGACCGTGTTTCGGAGCACCTGCAGGAAGTGCTCGCCGACTGCGATCTGATCGTCGGCACGGAAGAAGAGATCCATATCGCCGCCGGCGCCGAGGACGACCTTGAAGCGCTCCGCAGGATCCGCGCGCTCTCCGAGGCGGCGATCGTTCTGAAGCGCGGACCGATGGGCTGCGTCGTCTTTCCCGGCGCGATTCCGGAAAGGATAGAAGACGGAATCGTCGGACGCGGCTTCCCGATCGAGGTCTTCAACGTGCTCGGCGCGGGTGACGCCTTCATGGGCGGCTTCCTGCGCGGGTGGCTCCGCGGCGAAAGCTACGAGACCTCAGCTACCTGGGCGAATGCCTGTGGCGCCTTCGCCGTGTCGCGACTCCTTTGCTCGCCGGAATATCCAACCTTCGTCGAGTTGCAGGCGTTCCTCGAAAAGGGGAGCCCACACCATGCGCTGCGGCGCGACGAGACGCTGAACCACCTGCACTGGGCGACGACGCGGCGGGCGCAGGCCAAGACGCTCTTCGTGCTCGCCATCGATCACCGCGTGCAATCGGAGAGGCTTGCCGACGCGGCCAAGGCGCCGCACGAGAAGATCAACGCCTTCAAACGGCTTGCTGCGACCGCGGCAGCGCGCGTCGCCGACGGCCGGCAAGGTTTCGGCGTGCTCCTCGACGACACCTATGGGCGCGAGGCACTCTTCGACGCCGCCAAGCATCCGCTCTGGATAGGCAGGCCGGTGGAGATGCCGGGTTCGCGCCCGCTCCGCTTTGAAGGCAGCGCCGACCTTGGGTCGCGACTCATCGAGTGGCCCGTCACCCACACCATCAAGTGCCTGTCGTTCTTTCACCCCGACGACGATCAATACCTGAAGGGCGATCAGATTCGCCGGCTGGTGGGGCTTCACACCGCCGCGCGCCGGCTCGGCCGCGAGCTCATGATCGAGATCGTCGCCGGCGACGATGAGCCGCTTGCAAACGACACAGTGGCACGCGCTCTAGGTCAGCTCTATCGGCGCGGCATCAGGCCGGACTGGTGGATGCTCGAACCGCAGCCCTCCATCGAAGCGTGGAAGGCGATCAGCGAGGTGATTTCGCGCGAAGATCCCTGGTGCCGCGGCGCGCTGCTCCTTGCGCTCGAGGCGCCGGACGCGGAGCTTGAGCGCGCGTTCAATGCCGCCGCCCACGCGCCGATCGTGCGCGGCTTCGCGGCCGGCCGTACGATCTTTACCGGCGCCGCCAGGGGGTGGTTTGCCGGCACCATGGACGATGCCGCCGCCGTCGACGATATGGCCGAGCGGTTCGGGCGGCTGGCGCGGCTCTTCGACAAGGCGCGTTCGGCGCGCGCGGCCTGAACGTTGGGAGGAGGGCGATGGCGAATCTCAAGATCAGGCCGAGCGAGCCCGACGCGAAAGGCCGCGTCCTTCACGTGACGCCGGGAAGCGCCGGCTGGACCTATGTCGGGTTCGATCTTTGCCGGCTCAAGGCGGGCCAGAGCGCTCGCGCCAAGACCAAAGAGCGCGAGGTCTGTCTCGTGCTCATCTCGGGTCGCGCGGCGATCGGAGCCGACGGCCAGTATTTTGGTGTGATCGGCGAGCGAATGAGCCCGTTTGAGGGGAAACCCTGGTCGGTCTACGTGCCGGCGGACGGCGAGTGGATGGTGACGGCGGCGACGGACGTTGAGCTTGCGATCTGTTCGGCGCCCGGCGCACCGGGCGAGCTTCTGGCACGCGCGATCCCGCCGGAAGGTTTGCACCAGGAGACGCGCGGCAAGGGCTCGAATGTCCGCCACGTGACCAACATCCTGCCCGAATGGGAGCCGGCGGAAAGCCTGCTCGTCGTTGAGGTGATCACGCCCGGCGGCAACACCTCGTCCTATCCGCCGCACAAGCACGACACCGACGACCCGCCGAGGGAATCTCTGCTCGAGGAGGTCTACTATCACCGCATCAACCCGCCGCAGGGCTACGCCTTCCAGCGCGTCTACACGGAGGACCGCACGCTCGACGAGACGATGACGGTGGAGGACGGCGACGTGACGCTGGTGCCGCGCGGCTACCACCCCTGTGCGGCGCTGCACGGCTACGACCTCTACTATCTGAACGTCATGGCGGGGCCGGTCCGGACGTGGAAATTCCACAACGAGCCGGCGCACGAGTGGCTGTTGAAGGCGTGAGAGAACCAGCGCGTGACCTTCTTCCTATGGGAGAAGGCTCGAGCGCCGCGCGAAAGTCTCCAGCAGCAGTTCCACGAATCGTTTCCCGTCCGCATCGAAGGCGACGTCGCATTGCGGCTCGCTGCCGCCGCGAAAATGCGTGTCGATCACCGTGCGGCCGACGGTGAGGGTGCCCGTCGTCTCGACCGCAACGTGATAGCGCTCTGTCTTGATCAGCGACGGCTCGACCAGGAAACCGACGCAGAGCGCGTCGTGCACCGGCGTCGTATGGGGGATATCCATCTTCTGCGACTCGTCGTAGGCGACGATGCGGTGGCCGATCAGTTCGGCCGCCGCTTCGCCGGCGGGCGTGCCGAGCGCACGCAACCGCTCGCAGTCGGCGCGCGAGACGAGCGCACGGTGCGTCGCGTCGAGCGGCAGCAGCGTCAGCTTGCGGAATCCGGAGGAAAAGACGCAGGCCGCGGCCTCCGGGTCACCCCAGATGTTGAACTCGGCCGACGGCGTGACGTTGCCGATTGCGTGGCCGCCGCCCATGATCACTACTTCGGGCACCCGCTCGACGAGCTTCGGAAAGAGCGCCAGCGCCGCCGCGATGTTGGAGAGCGGCGCGACGGGCACCAGCGTGATTTCGTCGGTCGTGTTGCGGTAGGTCTCGATCAGGAATTCCACCGCGCCTGCTGTCGGCTTTCGCGCGCTTCGAGGGCGGGCAGCGGCAGCGTCTTTCCGTGGAATTTTCCGGCGCGGTCGTCCTTGCTGCGCGGGATCGGGAAGTCGGTGCGGACGAGCGGTCGGGAAAGCCCCTCGTAAACCGGAACGTCGCTTCGTCCGATATGGTCGAGAACGCGTAGCGTGTTGTCAGTGCAATGCTCGACCTCGACGTTGCCGTTGACGGTGGTGCAGGCAACGAGGTCGAGCCCGGGGTGGAGCGCGGCGAGCATCACGGCAACCGCGTCGTCGGTGCCGGTGTCGACGTCGAGAATGAGCTTTCTGCGCTTCACTTGCCTTCCGCCGCGGACTTTCTCTAGGGTCGCGCCGGCCCCGGTAAGGGCGGCACGGCGGCGAGCCCTAGCATGGGACGTCGGGTGGGGAGGATCGAAAAATGGCGAAGCAGTTTTCCGGCAAGGTCGCAATCGTGACCGGCGGCACGCAGGGCCTTGGCGAGGCGATCGCGCGGCTTTTCGCCGAGCGCGGCGCGGCCGGCCTGGTCATCGTCGGGCGCGACAAGAAAAGGGGGAAGGCGGTCGCCGATCAGCTGACGAAAGCGGGCGCAAAGACCGTTTTCGTCGCCGCCGACCTCGCCAACCTTGCCGCTGCGCGAAAGATCGTCCCGGCTGCGGAGAAGGCTTTCGGAAAGGTCGACGTCCTCGTCAACGCCGCGGCGATCACTGACCGCGGCACGATCCTCGACACGAAACCTGAGCTCTTCGACACGATGTTCGACGTGAACGTGCGCGCGCCCTTCTTCCTGATGCAGGATGCTGCCAAGCTGATGATCAAGAAGAAGATCAAAGGCGCGATGGTCAACATCCTGTCGATGTCAGGCCACGGCGGTCAGCCGTTCATCATCGCCTATTCCGGCTCGAAGGGCGCGCTTACGACGCTCACGAAGAACGCCGCCTTCTCACTGATGCGCAACAATATCCGGATCAACGGGCTCAACATCGGCTGGATGGACACGCCGGGCGAGCACCGCATTCAGAAGCTCTATCACGACGCGCCCGACGACTGGCTGAAGAAGGCCGAGAAGGCGGCGCCGTTCGGACGGCTTCTGAAGCCGACGGAGGTCGCGCGTGCCGTCGCCTATTTGGCGAGCGAGGAGTCGGGGCTGATGACGGGCTCGATCATAGACTTCGACCAGCAGGTGCTCGGCTCGGCCGAGGACTCGGTCCAGCCGTCGAAAGCGATGGCGCTGTAGAGGCCGCGAGAAGAAAAAGGCCCGCCGGAGCGGGCCTTGTTCTGGTCTTCAATCAGACCGCTCAGCTCTGATTGAGCGCGAGTTGCGTAACGCGGGTGGCCGGTCCGCCGGGCGCGACCTGGTCGGTGACGGTGATGGCCAGGCGGCCGTTGCCGCTGTTCGAAATCGTCATCGTCGCCTTGGTGTCGCCGTTGACGGGCTTTGGCCAGGTGATCTGCAGCACGACGGCGTCGCCGCTGCGCTTGCCGGAGAGACGCGCCGGGCCGATCGCCGAGCCCTCGTAGATCCCGGTGTAGCGGCCGGAGGAGGCGTCGTAGCGAATGTCGGCGCGGATCGCGCGCGAGAAGATGAAGGCGCCGCATTTGCCGCTCATCGAGATACCGGTCGCAGAAGGCTGACCTGTCAGCGTGCAACTCACCTGGTTCGGGCGCTCGGTCGCATTGCGCTGAACGAGACCGCCGCCGGAGAACGAGCCTTGGAAGCGGCTGAGAAAATCCAACTCGGCGGCTTGGCTTGCACCGGCGAAGGAAGCTGCCGCGAGGGCAAGCACGAAAACCGCCGAGCGGCGCGAAACAAAATGCATCAAAAACTCCTCAAATCATTGCCACATAACGGCGGAGCGAAGGAAATGTTCCCACTCGCTATTGCGCCGTGAAGAAGCGAACCACCCCTTGCCGCACCCTAGACGCGAGAGTGGTGGCGTCACCGAGCCGCTAATGAGGCAAGATAGCGGCGCGGCGGCATACCGCGCCGAGCAATTCGAATTAAGGTTTCCGCTTAGGCCGCTGGATTGCGGCTCTTATCTTCCGAGCGCCGCCTTGATCGCCGCATTCCCGCGACGGACAGCGTGGTCGAGCGCTTCACGCGCGCTCTCATGGCCGGCGAGGAGCTCTTCAAGCTCTTCGTTCTGGATATCGCGAAGCTCTGGAAGATTGATGGCGCGGATGCCGCGCGAGTTCTCCGTCGGCGGCTTTCCGATCATTTGCAGGATCGGCTGCTCGCGCCCTGGATTCCGGTCGTAAAACCCCGACTGCTTGGTCTCCTCGTAAGCCGCCATCGTGACCGGGAGGTAGCCGGAGACCTGATGCAGACGGGACTGCACGTCGGTCTGCGACAGGAACTTGAAGAAAGCGGCGACCCCGACATAGTCCTTGTCCGGATGCCCAGCGAAGACCCAAAGGCTCGCCCCGCCGGGGATGGTGTTCCGCGGTGCGCCGGACGCCGAGGGATCATAAGGCAGGGGACCTGTCCCAAACTCGATTCCGGAGTTCGCGACGTCGCCGAGGCCGGCGGAGGAATCGGTCAGCATGGCGCATTCGCCGGAGAGGAAGAGCTGCTTTGCCTCCGAGGTGCGGCCGGCGTAGCGAAACACATTCTCGGCGGCGAGCGCAGCGAGCTGTTCGAAATGGCGGACATAGATCGGCGTGTTGATCTTGAGCTCGATGTCAGTGCCGGCGAGCCCATTCTCCTTGGTCGCGTAGGGGACATCGTTCCAGGCGGCGAAATTCTCCAGGTGAATCCAGGTAATCCACGACGACGTGTAGCCACATGACGCCGCACGTGCGCGCACGATCTGTCGAGCCGCGCTCCATACCTCCGGCCAGGTTTTCGGCGGCTTGTCCGCATCGAGCCCGGCGCGCCTGAAAACGTCCTTGTTGTAGAAGAGGATCGGCGAGGAGGAGTTGAACGGGAAGGAGAGCATCGTCCCGTCGGGCGTCGAATAGTAGGCGACGATGCCGGGAAGGTACTGGCTCTTGTCGAAGGCGCCGCCCGCCATCTTGAGCACGTCGGCAACGGGCACGATGGCGCCCTCGGCGTGCATCATCACGCCGGTTCCGACATCGAAGACTTGGATGATGTGCGGCGGATGACCCCGCTTGTAGGCATCGAGTCCCGCCTGAAGCGTTTCGGGATAAGTCCCCTTGAACACTGGGACGATGCGGTAGTCGCTTTGGCTGTCGTTGAATTCACGGGCCAGATTCTCGACCACCTGGGCGTTCGCCCCGCTCAGCCCGAACCAGAATTCAAGGTCCGTCGCGGCGACTGCGCGCGGTACCGCGGCGCCGGCGAAGGCCAAGCCGAGAAGGGCGGAAAGCAGCGATCTCAGTGGGGGTCTCGCCATCATGTTTCAGCATACGCCGGAGCGGTCCGCGCGTCCCGTGACAATTCTAACGCCAAGGTGTGACACCGGGTATGTTGCAGTCATACTCTCGGCAGCGCGCAAAAAGAGCTTTCGCACGCACTGGAATGTGGAGGAAACCCAGGTGATCACGGTCTTCGGCTCGATCAATCTCGATCTGATCGGCGTAGTGGAGCGCCTGCCGCAGCCGGGCGAAACGGTTCCAGGCAGCGCGTTTGCCACTGCACCGGGCGGCAAGGGCGCCAACCAGGCTCTCGCGGCGAACCGCGCCGGTGCCGCGGTACGCATGGTCGGGGCGGTCGGCGGCGACCGCTTCGCGGAGGCCGCGCTCTCGTTGCTTCGCGCCGATGGGCTCGATCTTTCGCTGGTCAAGACCGTCGGCGGGCCGACGGGCGTCGCGCTGATCCTGGTCGACCGGGTGGGCGAAAACGTCATCGTCGTTATCCCCGGGGCGAACGGCACGGTCGACGAAGATCAGGCGGAGAACCTGAAATTCTCGCGCGGCGACGTGCTGCTCCTGCAGCTTGAAGTGCCGGTCGCGGCGATCGGCGCGGCGGCGCGGCGGGCGCGGGCGGGGGGCGCGCATGTGATCCTGAACTTCGCGCCGTTTCGCTCCGAGGCGCTTGATCTTGTCGCGGCGGCCACGCATCTCGTCGTCAACGAGACGGAATGCGCGCTGATCGCCGAAGCGCTCGGGCTCAAGAGCGAAGCGATCGAAGTGCAGGGGCGCCGGCTTGCGGAGCGGTTCGGCGCGACGGTTGTCGTGACGCTTGGAAAGGCGGGCGCCCACGCCGTCGTCGACGGCGGCGAATTCGGCGCCGCGGCGCTTCCCGTCGAGCCGGTCGACACGGTCGGCGCCGGTGACACGTTCTGCGGCTATCTCGCCGCCGGCCTCGCCGAGGGCCGGCCGCTCGAATCGGCGCTGGCGCTGGCGTCCGCCGCCGGAAGCCTCGCTTGCATCAAGTCGGGCGCGCAGCCTTCGATCCCACGGCGTGCTGAGGTCGAGGCAGCCATGCTGCCACTCATGGACGTGAAAACGGGAATACCACAGCAATAAGCGGCACGCCGACCAATATGACCAGAATCGAGAGCGGCAGTCCGAGCCGCCAGTAGTCGCCGAAGCGATAGCCGCCTGGGCCCATCACAAGCGTGTTCGACTGGTGGCCGATCGGAGTCAGGAAATCCGAAGCGGCGCCGAGCGCGACGGCCATCAGGAAGGGGTCGGGATTGTAGCCAAGCCCGCTCGCGAACTGCGCCGCAATCGGCGCCATGACGAGCACTGTCGCGGCGTTGTTCAGGAAAGGCGTCACCGCCATGCCGGCGACAAGGATCACAGCGAGCGCGCCGAGCGGAGGAAGTGGGGCGGCAACGGTAGAGAGCCACGCGGCGAGAAGATCGGTCGCGCCGGTCGTTTGCATGGCCTCGCTCACAGGGATGATTGAGCCGATCAAAATCAGGAGCGGCCAGTCGATCACCGCGTACGCCTCGCGCAGGCTGATCGAGCGTGCCAGAAGGAGCACCAGGGCGGCGCCGAAGAAGCCGAAGGCCACAGGCACGACCTGAAAGGCAACAAGCAGCATGGCGACGGCAAGCACGATGACCGGCAGATAGCGCCAGCGCTCGCGCCCGAGCGCGATATTGCGGCCGGCGAGCGGCAGGCAACCGAGCTCGCCGAGCGCTTCGGGCATGTGTGTCACGTTGCCTTGGAAGACGATGACGTCGCCGGGCTGGAAGCGGATGGTCCGCAGTCTCCGCGTCAGCCGTTCGCCGCTGCGGCTCACCGCGAGGACAGCGATCTGATAGCGCTCCGCGAGCCGCGCTTGCGTCGAAGTGCGCTCGACCAGGCTCGATCCTGCCGTGACGACCGCTTCCATGACGCCGAAATCCTCGGCGCTGGTGTCGGACTCCCGTTCCTGCTCTTCGCTGCCGACAAGCTTCAGCTTGCCCGCCGTGACCGTCTGCTCCAACGCAGTGGATTCGCCTTCAAGGAGCAACGTGTCGTCGGCGTTGAGCGTCCAGCCCGGCGATGGTGTGAAGCGGCGGAAGCGCTCGCGGATGATGGTCACCACCTGGACGTCGCCGTCAGAGCGCTTCTCAAGCTCCGCCACCGTCGTGCCGACGAAGGGCGAATCCTCCGGCACAATCACCTCGGTCGTATAGCTCTGGATGCTGAAGGTGGCATCGAGCGAGGCCGCGCCCTTGCGGTCGGCGGGAAGCAGCTTGTAGCCGAACGCCAGGAAGGCGACGCCGATTACGGCGATCGACAGGCCGACCGGCGTGAAATCGAACATGTGGAAGGGCTCGCCGACGAGCTCGGTCCTGAGCCGCGATACGATGATGTTGGGCGAGGTGCCGATCATGGTCATGGTGCCGCCGAGGAGCGAACCGAAGGCCATCGGCATCAGGAAATAGGATGGTGATGTCTTGGTGCGCCGCGCGAGCTGGAAGGCGACAGGCATCAGCATCGCCAGCGCGCCGATGTTCTTCACGAACCCGGCCATCAGCGTGACGGAACCGACAAGGAGCACGATCACCTTGCGCGGCGAGGTGAGAAAAGGCCCGAGCCTCTGCAGCACCGCCTCTACGATGCCGGAGCGCGCAACCGCGGCGCTCACTAGAAGCGCCGATCCGACGATGATGACGATATCGTCGCTGAAGCCCTTGAACGCCTTTTCCGGCGGGATGATGCCGACGATGACCGAGACGAAGAGCGCGAGCATCCCAACAACGTCGTAGCGGAGACGCCCCCAAACGAAGAGGGCCATCATGCCGACGATCACCGCGAAGGCGAGGCTTTGCTGAAGCGTCATGAGGCGTGGCGTTTCGGCCGCGCTGGCGCGCGCCTAGGCGCGCATCGCACCGGACGCGGCCGCCGCGCCGTCCTCGTCCGCGGATTTTTCCGCCGTTTCGCGGCGGCGATGCGGCTCGGAAAGCTCACGCAGCGTTTCCGTCAGGTTCTCGGGGCTCTCCACGTGCTTGGAAAGGTCGCCCAGCGTCACCACGCCGAGCGGCTCCTCGTTCTCGCCGAAGACCGGCAAGCGACGGAATTGACCCTCGCGCATCGCGGCGAAGGCGACCTGGATCGGATCCTCGGCCTTGCAGCCCACGACGTCGCATGTCATCACCTCGGCGACGGTCACATAAGCCGGATTTCTTCCCTCCACGACAACGCGGAGCAGAATGTCGCGGTCGGTGAGGATGCCGACGACGCCTTTGTCGCCGCCGATCACGACCGCGCCAACGTCGAGCTCCGCCATCTGGGTCGCCGCAGCCTGCACCGTTACCGAAGGATCGACGAAATCGATGCCGCGCGTCATCACGTCAGCCACTTTCATCGATCGCGATTCCCCTGGCTGCCGCCCCGCTCGGCGACGCGTGAAAAACGCGTCCCCGGTGATCTGAGTTCCTCCAGTGGCCCCTTCTTCGCCTCGCAGCAAGCGGCGCGCACGCCGACTCACTTCACGAGCGGGCGCCCGACCTTGCTCGCTTCCTTCACCTCGTTCAACCGGCCCGAGTATACATCGTAGACGAAACCGTAAATCGGGATGTAGCCCGGCACGAGCGGATGCGTGCGGATGCGCTTCACGTCGGCGACGACGCTTGAAGCCTGGTCGGCGATCGTCAGCCACGGGATGAAGTGGCCGTGGGGCGCGCCGCCGCCGTGCTTCGGGTTCGACCAGATCTTCCCGTCGAACGTTGCCGTCTGCAGGCTGTCGTCGAGAAGGCTTGCCATCACCGTGTCGGTGAAGAGCTCCATCCCGCAATTCGTGTGATGCACGACGAACCATTCGCGCGTGCCCAGAAGCTTGTGCGAAATGACGAGCGAGCGGATCGCGTCGTCGCTGGCGCGCCCGCCGGCGTTGCGGATGACGTGAGCGTCGCCTTCGGCGAGGCCGGCATACTTCGCCGGATCGAGTCGCGCATCCATGCAGGTCAGGATGGCGAAGCGGCGCGCCGGAGGGATCGTGAGCTTTCCCTTGTCGCCAAAATCGGCGACATAGCCTTTGTTCGCCTTCAGGACCTCGTCATAGACCTTGCTGGGTTTTCCAGTCGCCTTTGCTGCGCTCTTGGCCATCGCCGCTCTCCCGGGTCGCATCCACGACGACGCACGGACGCCGACGCGCGTGGAAGCTAGCGCCGGGTCGGCCGCGGCGCGAAGGCAAGAATTGCCATTCAGCGGCGCGAAAGGGAAAAAGATCAGGTCCGAAGCAGATCCTCAAGGTCGAGGCGCTTCGTGACCATCGCGAGTGTCCCGTTGTCGGGATTCTTCGGCCACTCCTCCTTCGGCCGGTCGCGGTAGAGCTCGACGCCGTTCTGATCGGGGTCGCGCAGATAGAGCGCCTCGCTGACGCCGTGATCGCTGGCGCCGTCGAGTTGGATGCCGGCCTTGATGAGGCGCCGCAGCGCATCGGCAAGTGCAGTGCGCGTCGGGTAGAGGATGGCGACGTGGTAGAGCCCGGTCGTGCCGGGGGCCGGCGGCGTACCGCCTTTACTCTCCCAGGTATTCAGGCCGATGTGATGATGATAGCCGCCGGCGGAGATGAAGGCAGCACTGTCGCCATATCGCTGCGTCACCTCGAAGCCGAGCACGCCGCAATAGAAGGCGAGTGCCCGGTCGATATCGGCGACCTTCAGGTGGACGTGTCCGATCTTCGTGCCCGGGTCGATCGGGCGATCGAGCGCGGTCTGAGTGATGCGGTTCTGGTCTGGTTTGTCGAGCATAAGCCAAATCTAGGCGCTCGTTGCATGTGGCGCTAGTGTCGCGGGGGTAACCAACGGCTTCTCGCCTTCCTCGCGGGTGTCGATCGAGCCGGAAAGCTCGTTCGGCGGCTTGTGCATCTCGTTGCTTGCGCGATCGGCAAAGCCGCGGATTGCCCGCGCGAACTCTATCGCCGCCGCGAATTTCGGGCCGGCATTGGCGCCACCGAGGGGAGGGGAGCACCGACGGAAGCGGTTAGCGCGCCGGAGCGGATAAGCGCGGCGACAGCGCCGATGTCGTGATCGGCAACGACGTCCGACTTCGCTGCGTTCGCCGCCGCCTCGCTGACCAGGTGCAGCGCCTCCGAAAGGCCGTCTTCGGCGACGGCAGAAACGCGCGTTGCCGCGAGCAGCTCAATCGCGACGATCTCGGATGTGGCCTCGATCAGCGGGCGCAGGCGCGCGATTCCCGCGGGCTCAAGTGCCGGCGTGCCGGCGTGCCCCTTGATCGCCGCCGCCAGAGACGTTGCCTTGGCGACACCGCTTTCGGAATCGGTGTCCGGCGTCGCGCTCGCGCCGATCCTTTCGGCAACCAGAGCGCCGAGCGTCGAAAGCGACATCGCTATCAGGTCAGCCGCCAGGGCGAGCGAGGTCATGTCCTCAACGCCGGAGATCATCTCCTCGCTCTGCCACAAGACCAACCGATCCTCCGAGACGCCGTTTGCGGCGCGCTCAAGCAGTGCCGCAGCCTGGCGCAGGAGGTCGAGCGCGGCGCCGACGCGGAAGATCGCGCCGCGGTCGGCGTTGGCGCCGTCGATCGCAGGGGCGTTTGGCTCCTCCGCCTTACGGTGCGGGACGAGTGCATGAAGCGCGGTCGCCACGTCAAACTGTCCGCGCTGCCGATTGAGCCGATGCACGCTCAAATGAAGGGCGGTGTCGGGATGGTCGTCGGCGAGCGACGAGATGGCGGCGGCGACAAGCGCCGATTGGAACACGCGCTCGGCCAAGAAGAGTGCGCCGAGCATCGTGGCGAGCGTCAGGTGCGTGCCGGAGAGGAGTGCGCTTCGCTCGCGCGGATCGAGCGAGAGCGGACGCATGTCGGCGCCGCGCAGGATTTCCCCTGCCGGTCGGATGCGCCCGCCGGCAACGATCTCGCCGGCGCCGGTCAGCGCGGCGAAGAGATGCGAGAGCGCCAGTCGGTCGTTCGCACCTTCGGGGACGGCGGGGAGGAGATCGCGCTTCAGAAGCGCAGCAAGCGCCTCTACGGCCTCCCAGCGGACGCCGGAGACCCCCTGCGCGAGCGAGGCGAGTTTCAACGCCGAGAAGAGACGCAACTCGCCATCGGGCAGAAGCGCGCCGCGCGCTTCGACGATCTCAGCGACGGAAGGTGCTTTGCGCGCAGAACGGACCTTTGCCGCCCCTCGGCCGCGCGAGAGGATGGTTGCGAGCGCCGCCCGCCCAGCCTCGACGTCGACCCTTGCATAGGGATCGAGCGCGACCGGCGCGCCGCCGTAGATCGCGCGCCAGTCGGCGATCGGCGTGCGAGCCGGCCGAAGCACGATGTTGAGGTTCACACCCACCCCCAAGCGCCCGCGCCCGAGCATCTCGAACGCCGAATGCGTGCGCTGAATTGCCTCGCGGCCACAGGCGATCGGCGGCCGAGCCAAGCCCGTCCGAGCATGGTTATCTCCTGCTCGGGCCCGCCGTGGACCAACATAACGCATTGTAAACGCGGGATGTCCACGCAAGTCGCCCGGTTTGGTTGACGACGGGCGGGGTCGGCGATTTTCTCGGCCGGCTAGAGCATCCGCGCCGCGAAGCTCGCGTTCAACGACGTTGTCGCGCCGGGGGCGAGAACGCGGAGCCCATTCGCCTCAGGCGTGCCGGGCTTGCCGAAGGCGTTGTTCGGATGGGTCACCGGCTCGAAGCAGAAGATCGGGCAGTCCTTGCCGAGGGAATAGACGTGGCAATAGCGCGTCGCCGAATTGGCCTCCACGTCGACCGCGATGCCGCGATCGCTCCACACGATCTTGGAGCGGCCGTCCCAGCCGGCATAGCCGTTGTCGATGAAATCGTCGGGAAGGGGTCGCATCTTGCCAAAGTTCCACTTGTCCGGCATCGGCGCCGGCTCGGTCTTCGCCGGAAAGGCCGGCGGCTGCTCAAGCCACATGCCGGTCGCCTTGGCTTCAAGCGTTACGCCCGGCGTGCGCACAAACCAGGGATGCTGACCGAGGCCGTAGGGAAGCGGCGTCTGGCCGAGATGGCGGAGCGAAAGGTCGATGTGCAGCGTCGCGTTGACGAGCGAGAGCGTCTGCGTCGCCTCGTAGTCGAAAGGCGGGATGGCGCGGCTTCTAAGGCGAAGCACGACGCTGTTGGCCTTCTCCTCCACGATATCCCAGGGCGAAATCCAGCCGTCGCCGTGGATCGGCACAGGCTCCAACGGATCGTTCGGCGCGATCGGGTAGAACTTGCCGCCGAAGGTGAAGCCGCCCCCGGAGATGCGGTTGAACCATGGCACCATGGGGCTTGAGGAAAGTGCGCGCGGGTTCTCCGATTCGCCGGTCCAGCGGCGGAAGATCGGCAGCCGCTCCTCGCCCCGCTTCAAATCGAAGGCGGCAATCGATCCGCCGAGTCTCGGCGCGATCTCGACGAGCGCCTCGTCGGTCTCCATCACGATCCGGTCGCTCATGTTCCCTCCTCACCGCCTGGCTTCTCTTGACGCAGGATTGGCCAGCCGAAATAGATCATAGAAGAGACGCAAGCGCATCCGGGCGGCTCGTTTTGCCGCCGGATTTCGTTCAAAGGGACATGACGGCTGCCGCCGGCGTCAAAAAGGCCGGATTTCCCAATTGAGGAACGGCGGGCGAGCGAGTGGGGAGGGGGGCATGCGCCTCTTACAATTCGTGGGTTTCGACGGAGCCCGCGCCGTTGCCGCGATCACGGACGACGGCGCGCCGAGGACCGTGCGTGGCGCGACGAGCGTGCGCGACCTTGCGCTCGAAGCGCATCGCGGTAAGCGCTCGCTTGCGGCAAGCGTCGATGCGCACGGGCTCGGCGAGGCGGTCGACTATGACCGGCTGATTGCGGAGAAGCGGCTGCTTTTGCCGCTCGATCACCCCGAGCCGTCGCGCGTCATCGTCGCGCTTACGGGACTGACGCATCTCGGCAGCGCGCAGTCGCGCGATTCGATGCATGCGAAGCTTGAAGGCGCCGATCTCTCCGATTCCATGAAGATGTTCAAACTCGGGATCGAAGGCGGGAAACCGAAGAAGGGCGCTATCGGGGCGCAGCCGGAATGGGCCTACAAGGGCGACGGCTCGTGGCTCGTTGCGCCGGAGCAGCCGATCGAGCTTCCGGGCTACGCGGAAGACGGCGGCGAGGAGGGCGAGGTCGTCGGCCTCTACGTGATCGGCGACGACGGCTCGGTGCTTCGTGTCGGCTTCGCCATCGGTAACGAATATTCCGACCACGTCATGGAGCGGCGGAACTACCTCTATCTCGCGCATTCGAAGCTGCGGCAATCGTCCTTCGGCCCGGAGCTTTTCGTCGGGGCGTTGCCGGCGGAGGTGAAGGGGAGCGTGCGTATCCTGCGCGACGGTACTGAGGCCTGGCGCGGAGAGCTTCTCTCCGGCGAGGACAATATGTGCCACTCGATCGCCAACCTCGAGCAGCATCACTTCAAGTATGCCGGCTTCAGGCGGCCGGGCGACGTGCACGTCTATTACTATGGCGCGAGCGCGCTTTCCTGCGCCGCGGGCTTTGCAACCAAGCCCGGCGACGTTTTCGAGGTCGATGTGCCGGCCTTCGGCCGTCCGCTCCGGAATCCGCTCGTTGCGGGCAAGCCCGATCGGCTTATATCGGTCGCGTCTCTCTGAAATCCTCCACTCAAATCAGTCTACGAGGCCCGTAATGACCGATCTCCATCGCAATCTCATCGCCGGCGAATGGATCGAGGGCGAAGACGCAACTGACGACATCAACCCATCCAACACCGACGAGGTCGTCGGACGCTATTCGCGCGGCTCGAGGGCCGACGCGGAGCGCGCGATTGCGGCTGCGAAGGTGGCGTTTCCTGCTTGGTCGCGCTCCGGCGTGCAGCAGCGCTACGAGATCCTGAAGAAAGCGTCGGACGAGATTCTTGCGCGCAAGGAAGAGCTTGGACGGCTGCTTTCCCGCGAGGAGGGGAAGACGCTCGCTGAAGGAATCGGTGAGACGGTACGTGCCGGCCAGATATTCGCTTTCTTTGCCGGCGAGGCGCTGAGGCTTTCGGGCGAGATCGTGCCGAGCGTCAGGCCGGGCGTCGAAGTGATGATCGAGCGCGAGCCGGCCGGCGTCGTCGGACTGATCACGCCGTGGAATTTTCCGATTGCGATCCCTGCCTGGAAGCTCGCGCCGGCGCTTGCCTTCGGCAACACCGTGGTGATGAAGCCGGCGGACTTGGTGCCAGGTTCGGCCTGGGCGCTCGCCGACATCCTTGACCGCGCCGGCCTGCCGAAAGGCGTCCTGAATCTCGTCATGGGCAGGGGCTCAGTCGTCGGGCAGGTCATTCTCGACAGTCCCGACGTGAACGCTATTTCCTTCACCGGTTCGATCGAGACCGGGAGACGGGTGGCGAAGGCGTCGGCCGAGCAAATGCGCCGCTTCCAGCTTGAGATGGGCGGCAAGAATCCGCTCGTCGTCCTCGACGACGCCGATTTGAAGATTGCGGTCGAAAGCGCCGCGAACGGCGCCTTCTTCTCCACCGGCCAGCGCTGCACGGCTTCATCGCGCTTGATCGTCACGGAGGGCATCCACGACCGCTTCGTCAACGCGCTGATCGAACGCATGAAGGGGCTGAATGTCGACGACGCCGTGAAGGAGGGCACGCATATCGGTCCGGTGGTCGATGCCACGCAGTTGAAGCAGGACCAGGATTACATCGAGATCGGCCGCAAGGAAGGCGCTAAGCTCGCCTGGGGCGGCGAGCGGTTGAACCGCGCGACACCAGGCTTCTATCTGCAGCCGGCGCTCTTCACCGAGACCAACAACGCCATGCGCGTCAATCGCGAGGAAATTTTCGGGCCGGTGGCAACGGTCATTCGCGTGAAGAACTACGACGAGGCGCTTGCCGTCGCGAACGACACGCCTTTCGGGCTCACTTCGGGAATCTGCACCACGAGCCTCAAGTACGCCACGCACTTCCGCAAGAACAGCGAGGCAGGGATGGTGATGGTCAATCTGCCGACGGCGGGCGTCGACTATCACGTGCCCTTCGGCGGGCGCAAAGGCTCCTCCTACGGCACGCGCGAGCAGGGCCGCTACGCGATCGAGTTCTACACGATCGTGAAGACGACTTACGAGCTCGCGGGGTGAGGCAATGAGATGAATCGCTCGGCGCGGTGTTTCTTCTCCCGTGGGGAGAAGGTGGCTGCCGAGCAGCCGGATGTGGAGGTGCGGCCGATACAACGTCGGTCTGGCCGCATGGCCGGGGAGTTCCTCGTCTGAGCGCTGCAACCCCTCAACCGTCGCCTTCGTCGACACGCTCTCCCAACGGGAGAGGGTTGGGTGCCCCCGCCCTAATCGGCATCGACTGGGGCACCAGCAACTTTCGTGCGTTCCTTCTCAACCGGGCCGGCGGCATCATTGATCGCCGGGCCAGTGCGCACGGCATTATGACGGTAACAGACGGAAAGTTCGGGCCGGTGCTTGCCGCGCGGATCGGCGAATGGCTTGCCGACGGCGCGCTTCCGATTTTGATGTCAGGCATGATCGGTAGCCGGCAGGGCTGGGTCGAGGCGCCCTACGTGGCGACGCCGGCAGCTCTTTCGGACCTTACCGCTTCGCTCGCGCCGGTGCCCTTTGAGGCTGCCGAGGTTCGAATCGTGCCGGGACTTCGGACGGAGCACGACACGCGGAGCGACGTGATCCGCGGCGAGGAGACGCAGATTTTCGGTGCGCTGGCACATCTTGGTGTCGATGGCGGGCGCTTCCTGCTCCCCGGCACGCATTCGAAGTGGGTGGTTGTCGAGCACGGCAAGGTCGTGAGCTTCACCACCTACATGACCGGCGAGATATTCGCATCTGCGCGCGACCACACGATCCTCGGCCGGCTGATGCATGACTCAAGAAAAAGCGACGAGGCATTCGCCAAAGGCGTGGCACTCGGCGCCTGGCCGGGCGGGCCGGGCGCCCTTCTGAGCCGTCTCTTCGCAGTGCGCACGGCCGGGCTCTTCTCCACGCTTCAGGCGGAAGAGCTGTCGGACTATCTCTCCGGGCTCCTGATCGGAGCGGAGATGGCGGACGCCGTGACCGCCGACCGCCACGCCGTCGGCGTGGTCGCGTCGGAGTTGCTCGCCGAGCGCTATCATACTGCCGCGGATATCCTCGGTGTTCGCGCCGACATCATTCCATCCGACTGCATCGCGGCGGGCTATATCGCGATCGCGCGGGCCGCCGGTCTGATCGGCACGGCGTAAGGGCGGGGATGGCGATCGATCTCAAGCAGGCGCTCAACGCGCTGCCGCTCGTCGCGATCCTGCGCGGTGTCGAGCCTGCGGAGGCCCCCGAAATAGGCGCGGCGCTGGTCGCCGCCGGCTTTCGCGTCGTCGAGGTTCCGCTCAACTCACCCGATCCGTTCCGCTCGATCGAGTCGCTGGTTGAGCGCCTCGGCGACGCGGCCCTGATCGGCGCCGGCACTGTCATGTCGCCCGACGCCGTGCGGCGGACGGCCGACGCAGGCGGGCGGCTCGTCGTCATGCCGCATTCCAATTCCGACGTGATCCGCGCCGCGAAGGCGGCCGGCGTCTGGTGCCTGCCGGGTGTCGCGACACCGACGGAAGGGTTTGCCGCGCTCGATTGCGGCGCCGACGGGCTAAAGCTTTTTCCCGCCGAGACGCTGCCGCCTGTCGCGGTCAAAGCGTGGCGCGCCGTCTTCCCGGTCGAAATCTCGCTGCTGCCGGTCGGCGGCATCACGCCCGACGGGATGGCGGAATACGCTGCGGCGGGCGCTTCGGGCTTCGGCATCGGCTCGGCGCTCTACCGGCCAGGAATTGGCGTGGAGGAGCTGGCGACGCGGGCTGCCGCTTTCGTTGCGGCGTGGCGGGCGATTGGGGGCTAGGCTTGCTCCGGCCCCGTCGTGGTTCGGACGCATGACGGTGCTATGAACTGAGCGCCGTCTGCGACCCGTCATCTTGCGGCGCAAGAAGAAGCTTGGGAGGAGGCCGTGCCGAACCGCTTCGAAGCGGATAAGAAAAAGCGGATTGCCGCCGCTCGCAAGCTGCTGGCGGCCGCGCGCGATGGCAATAAGCTCGCTACGTTCGCGGAGCTTCTCTTCGAGCAGGGCGCCGGCGAGGACATCGTCGAGTACGATGCGCAAGCGCTCGCCGCTATCACCCGCGACGCCTTTGCCTTCTTCCGAGAGCGCGGGAAGCCGACTGCCGTCCGGGTTGCCGATACCGAGGGGACGGACCTTAAGGGCCGCAGCCACACCGCGATCGAGCTTTCGACCCTGAACCGGCCGTTTATCTTCGATTCGCTGCTCGGCGAGCTACAGGCGCTCGGGCACGCTGTACGTCTCGTCGTGCATCCGATCCTCAATGTCGAGCGGGACGCGGAGGGCGCGGTCGTCAGCTTTGGATCCGCGGCGCGGAAGCCGGCGGCCGGCAGCAAGCGCGAGAGCTTCGTGCACGTGCACGTGCCGTTGATCCGCGACGCGGCGGTCAAGGATGCGCTTGCAGAGAATATCTCTTCCCTGCTCAAGGAGGTGCGGCTCGCGACCGACGACTGGGAAGCGATGCGGGCGCGGCTTGAGCGCGCAATCGACGACGTCCGCCGCAACCATCCGTCGTTTCCCGGCAAGGAAGTGGAGGAGACAATCGAGTTCCTGCAGTGGCTCGATGACGGGAACTTCGTCTTCCTCGGCATGCGCGAATATTCCTACGACGAAAGCTCGGGAGATTCTTTGGAGACGTCCGAGGGGCGCGGTCTCGGACTGCTCCGCGATCCGAAGGTGACGGTGCTTCGGCGTGGCCCGGAGGTCGTCACCATAACGCCCGAGATACGCGCCTTCCTGATGGCGCCCGATCCGGTGATCGTGACCAAGGCGAACGTCAAGACGCGCATCCACCGGCGCGACTACATGGACTATGTCGGGGTAAAGATATTCGAAGCCGGAAAGGTCAAGGGCGAGCTCCGAATTGTCGGCCTCTTTACCTCCACCGCGTTTACGCAATCGGCCGAGCGCATCCCGCTAATCCGGCGCAGGGTCGCCGATGTCGTCAAGCGCGCCGGCCTCGATCCGCTCAGCCATTCCGGCAAGGCACTGCTCAATATTCTCGAGAACTATCCACGCACCGAGCTCTTCCAGGCCGAGATTCCGGTACTCTACGAATCCGCGATGGCAATCCTGAGATTGGAGGAGCGTCCGCGCGTCCGCGCGTTGCCGCGCCGCGACCGCTTCGACCGCTTCGTGTCCGTTCTCGTCTTCGTGCCGCGCGACCGCTACACCTCCGATCAGCGCCAGCGGATCGGCGAGGTGCTGGCGGAGCTCTACGACGGGCGCGTCTCGGCGTTCTTTCCCGACTTCTCGCTGCCGCACCTGACACGCGTCCAGTTCATCATCGGCCGCAATCCGACGAAGGGCCCGGACCCGTCGCAGGCGGAGGTCGAAGCGCGCATCCGCGCCATCGTTCGAAACTTCGATGACGACTTGGAAGAGGCGCTGAACGCGGTCTATGCGCCGGAGCGGGTGACAGCGCTCCTGAGCGAGTATGCGAGCGCCTTCGCTTCCGACTATCGCGCCGCGTTCACGGCAAAGGATGCGCTCGCTGATATGGAAGTCGCCGAGCGGCTCGCCGCCGACGACATCGAGGTCCGCTTCTTCCGCCCGCCGCATATGCCGGACACGCGCGCGGTCATGACCTTTCACCATCTCGGCGATCCGATCCCGCTTTCGCGGCGCGTGCCGCTCTTGGAGAATTTCGGCTTCGCGGTCGTCAACGAGCGTACATATCAGGTGGCACGCAAGGTCGGCCCTCCGCTCTATCGACACGACATGACGCTGGTCGACGCCAAGGGAGGGGCGTTCGATCTCGCCGCGGCCGGGCGGCTTCACGATGCGGTGCTTGCCGTGTGGCGCGACAAGGCGAAGAGCGACGGCTTCAACGCGCTCGTGCTTTCCGCCGGTCTCGACTGGCGGAGCGCGGCGCTGCTGCGGACGATCGGCCGCTATCTCCGCCAGACCACAATTCCCTATTCGATCGACTACCTTTGGGGCGCGCTCAACCGCTATCCCGGCATCGCGGCGCTTCTGGTCGAGCTCTTTGCGGCGCGCTTCCGGCCGGCCGTCGACGAGCGGGAACGGGCGGAAGCCCGCCTCATCCGCAAGGTGGAGGTGGCGCTTGAAAAGGTATCGAGCCTCGACGACGATACGATCCTGCGCGCCTTCCGGCAGGTGATCGAGGCCGCGCAGCGGACCGATTTCTTTGCCGCGGGCGCCGAGCAATCCGACGCGATAACGATCAAGATCAAACCTGACACGCTCGCCTTCGTGCCGCTGCCGCGGCCATTCCGCGAAATCTTCGTGCATGCGCCGCAGGTGGAGGGCGTGCATCTGCGTTTCGGTCCGGTTGCGCGCGGAGGCTTGCGGTGGTCGGATCGGCCGCAGGATTTCCGCACCGAGGTGCTGGGACTCGTCAAAGCGCAACAGGTGAAGAACGCAGTCATCGTGCCGGTTGGCGCGAAGGGCGGCTTCGTGCCGGGCCGGCTCCCGGCCGGTGGTCGCGAGCAGATTTTCGAGGCCGGGCGGCAGGCCTACATCCGCTTCGTCGACCGGCTGCTTTCCGTCACCGACGACATCGAGGGCGACGCGGTGGTGCCGCCGAAGGACGTCGTTCGCCACGACGCCGACGACCCCTATCTGGTCGTCGCCGCCGACAAGGGCACGGCGACCTTCTCCGACACGGCGAACGGCATCGCGCTGGAACGCGGCTTCTGGCTCGGCGACGCCTTCGCCTCCGGCGGCTCGGCTGGTTACGACCACAAGGTCATGGGGATCACGGCGCGCGGCGCCTGGGAAGCGGTGAAGCGGCATTTTCGCGAGATCGACATCGACATCCAGACCGAGCCGTTCACTGTTGTCGGCGTCGGTGACATGTCGGGCGACGTCTTCGGCAACGGCATGCTGCTCTCGCCCGCGATCAAGCTCGTTGCCGCCTTCGACCACCGCGACATTTTCGTCGATCCGAACCCCGATCAGGCGCGGGCGCTCAAGGAGCGACAGCGCCTCTTCGGCCTGCAGCGCTCGAGCTGGCAGGACTACGACCGTACCCTGATTTCAAAGGGTGGCGGCGTGTTCTCCCGGAGCGAGAAGCAGATTTCTCTGTCGCCGGAGGCGAAGAAGCTCCTGAGGCTCGGCAAAGCGAGCGCGCGGCCGGCGGAAATCCTGTCGGCGATCCTGAGGGCTCCGGTCGATCTTCTCTGGTTCGGGGGCATCGGCACCTATGTGCGCGGCCCGGAGGAATCTGACGCCGATGTGGGCGACAAGGCGAATGACGCGATTCGCATCAGCGCGCTCGACATCGGAGCGAAAGTGGTGGGCGAAGGCGCCAATCTCGGCATGACGCCGAAGGCGCGCATCGCCTATGGGCTGAAGGGTGGGCGCTGCAACTCCGACGCCATCGACAATTCCGCCGGCGTCAACACTTCAGATGTCGAGGTCAACATCAAGATCGCGCTGGCGCCCGCGGTGCGCGCCGGAAAGCTCAGCGAAGGGAAGCGCCTCTCGCTGCTCAGGTCGATGACCGACGAAGTCGCGCATCTCGTTCTGCGCAACAACTATCAGCAAACGCTGGCAATCTCGCTCGAACAAAGGCGCGGGCTCGACAATCTCGGCAACCAGATGCGGCTGATGGCGGAGCTGGAGGAGCGCGGGCTGCTCGATCGCGTGGTAGAGGACCTGCCGTCCGATGCGGTGCTCGAAGCGCGGGCGGCGACGGGGCACGGCCTTACGCGCTCGGAGATCGGCACGCTCCTAGCCTTCGCAAAGATCGCGCTCTCCAACGATCTCGTCGGCAGCGCCGTCCCCGACGACGCCTATCTCGGCCGCGAGCTCTTTCGCTACTTCCCCGCCGAAATGCGCAAGCGTTACGCCGAGGGCATCGAGGGTCATCGCCTACGCCGCGAGATCATCGCGACGCAGCTCGCGAACTCGCTGATCAATCGCGGCGGCCCGACTCTTCTCGTCGCAGCGCGCGACCGCACCGGCGCCTCGGTCGCGGAGCTGACGCGCGCCTACGCAGTAGTTCGCGACAGCTTTCAGCTGCAGGCGCTGCATGCTCAGGTCGACGCTCTCGATACGAGGATTTCCGGTCGCCTGCAGCTCGATCTCTACGCGACCGTGCAGGACGTGCTGGTCGATCGCATGAGCTGGTTCACGCGCAACATCGATGCGGCCGCCGGGCTCGCCGACATCGTCGCGCACTACCGGGAAGCGCTCGCCGCGCTCGCCGCGATCCTTCCTTCATTGTTGTCGCGCGAGCAGGCAAAAGCGGTGCACGATATCGAGAGTCAGGCTGAAGCCCGGCCGCGTGCCGGAGGATTTTGCGGCGCGGCTGGCGCTGCTTCCGACCTTGGCGGGCGCCGCGAACATTGTTCCGATCGCCGACCGCACCGGGCGTAGCCTGGCGGAAGCGGCGGCAGCCTATTTCGCGGTCTCAGACCGCTTCGGCTTCGGTCGCATCGACCAGATGACGGAAGAGGTCGCGACCGGCGACTACTACGAAGGCCTTGCGCTCAAGAAGGCGCGCGACAGCCTGGAGACGGCGCACCGCGACCTCGCGCAAGACCTGATCGCCAACGGCAGCGGCGGCGACGTTGCCGCCTGGGAGGCGGACGCCGGCGAGCGGGTTACTGCGACCGCCGAACAGGTAGAGAAGATTCTCTCCGACCGCCGCCCTTCGATGGCCAAGGTCACAATCGCGGCGAGCCTCCTGTCGGAGCTCGCGCGGGGGCGAGCGGCCTCCTGAGAAAGGAACGCGCCGGGCAGGCCGGCGCGTTCGGTCGTCTCTATGCGGGTGCCGCGCCCTAGCGGATGCCCGCGTCGATCAGCGGAACCAATGCGTCGATGGTCTCCGGCGTGTCGACGCCGGCGCCGGTGTTCACCGAGATGCCGGGCATCTTGTACTTCTTGGTGATGACGCACTGCAAAACCGGGAGGAAGCCCTGCAGATAAAGCAGTTGGTCGAGCGTGGCGGAGATGTAGCCGGACTTCAGGCCGTCCACGGTGGCCGGCGCGAGGTCGATGCCGCCGACGACGATGTCGCCGGGCTTCTTGCCGGCCTTCTGCAGCACCTCTGCGAGCTCGCCGGTAATCGTGCCGTGCTGGCTGCCGATCGCCTTGAGATCGGGGTGGGCCTGAATGTAGGCAGTGAGCACCGGCACAGCGAGGGTCGGGTCGCTGTTCACTTCCTGGGTGATCTCTAGCCGGTCAACCTTGAGGCCGGCCTTTTCCAGCGTGTCGGCAAGACCCTTTTCGGACTGGCCGCGCTCGGCCTGGCTGAACACGCCGTAGACCATGGCCTGGTCGCCGGCCTTCAGGCCTTTGGCGAGCATGGCCTGCGCCGTCAGCGTGCCGCCGGCGTAGAGATCGACGCCGGCGTAGCCCGTGCCCTTCGGCCCGAATTCTTCCTGGATCGGGGTGAGGGGGGCGTTTCCGACGGTCACGACGATCCCCTGATCGACGGCGCCCTTGACGAGGTCATGGAACGCGTCGCTGCCCGGATGGCCCATGATCTCGATGCAGTCCGGCTTGGCTGCGACCGCGTCCTTGAACTGGTTGATCATCGTTTCCGGCGCCCAGGCCGAGTACTGCGCTTTGAGATCGACGCCAAATGCTGCGGCCGCCTGCTTGGCGCCGGTCTCGCGCGCAAGCGTGGCGCCGTCGCCAGACTGGCCGCCCATCTGCATGTACATGGTAAGGCCGGAGCCGATCATGTCGTCGGCCAAGACTGGGCCGGCATTGGCCAGCATGGCCGCAGAGGCCGCGCCTGCCAGCAGGATCTTTGTCATTCGCATGTCCGTTTCTCTCCCTTTCCTACGCCACGCCGATTGGCGTGGGCCATCACTCGGCAGCGTGCATGCGGCCGAATCCCTTGAAGTTGATGAGGCGCCGGAAAAACGCCCGACGGCGCTGCGGTTCTTCGACAAAGAGGTAGAAGATGATCGAGATCAGGAAGATCAGCCCGCGTACCGTGTTCACCCAAGCACCGGTCAGGCCGGTGGCGACAAGGCCGGGCTCGATGATGGCGATGATGAAACAACCGGCGACCGAGCCGACGATCGTTGCGCGGCCCCCGAAGATCGACGTACCGCCGATGAGAACCGAAGCGATGGCGATGAGCAGATAACCCTGACCCTGATTGCCGTAGTAGTTCTTGTTCTCCATCGTCAGGAAGACTGCGGCGATGCCCGCGAGCAGTCCCATAAGGGTGAACAGCTTGATCTTCTCGCGGTCGACGTTGATGCCGACGACCCGGGAAACGTCGTTGGAATCGCCGATAAACAGCGCGTGCTCGCCGAAGCGGTGGCGGTTGAGGATGAACCACATGAAGACGACTATGATCGCGGTCCACAGTGCTTGGATCGGCACCTGCTGCAACCAATCGATGCTCGACCAGTAGAATGGCCGACCGACAAGAACCTGCCACGTCGACGTCGCGTCGGCGCCGCGCAGCGCATAGGACTTGCCGCCGGACAGCACGGTCGCAATGCCGTACCAGAAGAACTGCGTTCCCAAGGTGGCGATGAAGGACGGAATGCCGATCTTGGCGACGAGGATTCCGTTGAAGAAGCCCACCAACACGCCGGAAAGGAGCGCCAGCACAAAGCCGCCCCAGCGGATGATTCCCCCGGCCGCCGGCGAGGCGATCCAGTCGGTGTCGTTTGCCCCCAGCCAGGCGACGATGTCCTGCTGTCCCTCCTTGAAGATCACGGCGAAGACGAAGCCAGAGAAGCCGATGATCGCCGGGAAACACAGGTCGATCTCGCCGGCGCCGATGATGAACGTCAGGCCGAGGGCGAGCAGGATTACCGGGGGCAGGGTGGAAAGAAAGGTGGTGTATTGGAACGGCCGCAGGAAGACTTCGGGGGACAGGTACATGAACAGCACAAGCACGAGCGCAAACACCAGTATGATCGGCAGTGCTTCGACGCGTTGCAGGATGGACTTTCTTTGCGGAATGGCCATGTGCGTCCGCGTCCTCAGTGCTTGCGCTGCAGATGGATGAGGTATTCGGTCAGCTCGGCGACGGACATGTCGCGCGGCTCGAGCTCCGAGACGATGGCGCCGCGGTCGAGCACGACAAGCCGGTCGGCAACCTCATGGACGTGCGCGAGGTTGTGCTCGATATAGACGCAGGCGCGTCCGGATTCCTTGATGCGGCGGACGAAGTCGATGACCTTGCGCACCTCGACCACACCGAGCGCGGCGGTCGGCTCGTCAAGCACGATCAAGTCGGCGTTGTAGTGCATGGCGCGGCCGATCGCGATGCCCTGGCGCTCACCGCCAGAGAGGTTGCTGATCGTCGAGTTGACCGTAATGCCGACGCCGCGGAAGCCGATCACGTCGATCAGGATCTGCTGGGCGATCTCCTTCTCGCGCTTAATGTTGATGAAGCCGAAGCGGTTGGTGATCTGCCGGCCGACGAAGAAGTTGCGCCAGAGCGGCTGCTTTTCGGCGAGCGAGCGATCCTGATAGACAGTCTCGATCGAGAGATCATGGGCCGCGCGCACCGAGAATTCGGAGAACTTGATCTCGCGGTCGCGGATGAAGAGCCGCCCCGAGGTCGGCGGCATCACGCCGGTCATCACCTTGATCAGGGTCGATTTGCCGGCGCCGTTGTCGCCGATCAGCCCGACGATCTCGTTGTGGCCGACGGTAAGTGAGATGTCGTGCAACGCGTGCACCGCGCCGAAATGCTTCTCCACGTGCTCAAGCCGCACGATTGCGGCGTAGTCGCTGCGGTGTGGCTCAGCCGGGGACGTGCTGCTCATTGCCCTTGCCTCGAAGAAGGATGCCGGTCACGGCATCGGATTCTGCACGCGTCAGCAGCGTGCGAAACGACGCGCGGGCGCCCTCCGGGTCGCCGCGCTTGATTGCTTGCAGGATCGCGCCGTGCTGCGGCACGAAGTTCTCCTGGCTGGGCCGCGCGGAGCGCTGGACGCCGAAGGCGACCTTGAGCCAAGTCCCGATGGCGGGCGCGAAGGCGGCGATCAACTCGTTGCCGGTGCCGGTCAGAATCGCTTGGTGAAAGGCTACGTCGGCCTCGATCGACTCGCGCGACGACGGATCCGTCGTCGCCATCACCTGGAAAGCGCGGTCGATCGCGGCGAGAACTTCCTCGGTGGCGCGGAGCGCAACAAGCGCGGCCGCCTCCGGCTCGATGATGGTGCGTGCCTCGAAAAGACTGCGCACGAAGGCGGCGTTCGGTAGATCGCCGATCTGCCAGGCGAGCACGTCCGGGTCCAACCGGCTCCAGTCGCTGCGCGGACGAACGACCGTGCCGCGCCGCGGTCGGGAGTCGACCAGCCCCTTTGCGGCAAGCGCACGCATGGCTTCGCGCACCGAAAGACGTGACACCGAAAATTCGTCGGCGAGCTGGTCGAAACTCGGCAGGACACTGCCCGGCTTCCAGCTCCCGGAGACGATGCGCCGGCCGATCGATTCCGCCGCGGCGATAGGGCGCGAGACAAGCGTCGCGCGCCGCTGGCCTTGCCCCTCGCTCACGCGTTCTTCCTCCCGAACGGCCGGCTTGTACGGCGCCGATTAGTTCGCTTTTTTCGCCGAATAGATCAGATGAATGGGCCGCGAAAGTCAATCGTTCACGTCGCAGGTGTGACGCCGACTGCGACGATTTGTCTGTTTTGGCGCCTGAGCTTGCGCTTTGCGGTCCGCCCGCTTGGGGCATTGCTGCGACCCCGATGTTCAATCATCATACTTTTACCGGCTGCTCCCCCTAAGCTCAATCGAGGAGCGCATCGCTCGCGCCGGATTTCCGCGGTCGTACGTCGGGTCGGCAGAGGCGGCGGCACCATTGTCAGTGTGCTGTCGCTCTCCTAGAAGACCGGGCACGGCTTTCGATCTTCGTTCGAGTAATCCCCGTGACCGACCGCGTCTTCGCGTTCTATCCGAGCCTTGCCGGGAAAACGGTGTTTGTGTCAGGCGGCGCAAGCGGCATCGGCGAAGCGATCGTGCGCGCCTTTGCTGCGCAGGGCTCCAAGGTCGGCTTCGTCGACATCCTGCAGGCGGAAGGCGCGGCGCTTGCAGATGAGCTCTGCGTTGGCGGCGCGACAGTTCGCTTTGCGCCTGCCGACGTCACCGACGTCTCCGCGCTCAAGGCGGCCATCGCAGCGATCCGAGCAGAACTCGGTGCGATCACGGTCCTCGTCAACAACGCCGCGAACGACGCGCGTCACGATTGGCGCTGCGAGACGCCAGAAAGCTTTGATGCGCGGCTTGCGGTCAACCTCAAGCACAAGTTCTTCGCCATCCAGGCGGTCGCCCCGGACATGATCCAGGCGGGCGGCGGATCGATCATCAATTTCGGCTCGATCTCGTGGCGCATCGCGATGGGCGGGATCCCGGCCTACACCACCTCGAAGGCTGCTATCGAGGGTCTGACACGGTCCTTCGCGCGCGATCTCGGGTCGCACCGCATTCGAGTCAATTGCGTGCTTCCGGGCTGGGTGATGACGGAGCGGCAGCTCACGCTCTGGGTCGATGCGAATGCCGACCGTACGATCAAGGAGCGGCAGTGCCTGCCGGACCGGCTTCAGCCGGACGACCTCGCCCGCATGGTGCTCTTCCTCGCTTCCGACGACAGCGCCATGTGCACGTCGCAGAACTTCGTCGTCGACGGCGGCTGGCTTTAGTGAGATCGATGGCGAGCGACACGTTCCGCTTCGACGAAGAGTGGGATTTCCCTGACGCCAAACCGGAGGAGGTCTACGACGTGCTTGCCCACGGCGAGCTTCTGCCGAAATGGTGGAAAGGCGTCTATCTCGAAGCAGAGCCGTTCGAGCCCGGCGAGCCGCCGCGTGTTGGCGCCAAGCTCCGCGCCAAGGCGCGCGGATTCCTGCCCTATCGGCTGAATTTCATCCTCGAAGTCGTCGAGCTGGTGCCGAACAAGCTCGTTGCGGTGAAGGTCGTCGGTGACTTTGACGGGCGCTGGCGCGCGGCGCTCTCGCCGCAGAACGGCGGCACGCATGTCGACCTTCTCTGGGAGACGACGCTGACGCGCCCATGGATGCGACGGATGGCGCCGGTGATGCGCCCCGTGTTCGCTTGGAACCACTATTGGACCACGCCGCGCGGTGAAGCAGGGCTTAGGGCGTATCTCGCAGAGCGGCACGCGGCCCGATTCAGAGCTTGAGACCGACGGGCTCACGCCGAAAGTGAACGCCGCATTGGATTTTCTTTTCGGCGCCTGTCGAAATCAGGTTTCCGCAGGCGTCATTCGGTCGGCAGGGCATTATGCCCAGCCGATACCTTGGAGACCACGATGCGATACATGCTTTTGATCTATGGAAACGAGGCTGCGATGGTGTCCGCGCCGCAGGAGGCCGTCACCAAGATGAGCGCCGCCTACGAGTCCTACACCGAGGCGATGAAGAAGGCCGGGGTGCTTCTCGGGGGTGAGCGGCTGCGACCGACCGGCGACGCGACCACCGTGCGCAACCCGAACGGAAAGGCGCAGGTGCTGAACGGTCCCTACGCGGAGACGAAGGAGCAGCTCGGTGGCTATTATATGATCGAGGCTGCGGACCTTGATGCGGCTCTCTCGTGGGCCTCGCGCTGCCCGGGCGCGGCGCACGGCGCGATCGAGGTGCGTCCGATTTGGCCGATGATGTAATCGCGAAATCTCCACCTGAGGACGACGAGCTTCCGCGCCGCATCGCCGAGGCGGTCGCACGCCGGAGCTACGGCAAGCTCGTCGCCTTCCTCGCCGTGCGCACCAACGACGTGGCCGGCGCCGAGGACGCCCTTTCCGAGGCGTTTGCGTCGGCGCTCGACGGCTGGCCCGCGGCGGGCGTCCCTCAGAACCCCGAGGCTTGGCTTCTGACCGTGGCGCGACGCAAGCAGATCGATTCCGCCCGCCGGCGAAAGACAGGCGCGGACGCGCGATCGCACCTCCGGCTCGTCGCGGAGGAGTTGGACGCCGCCACAAAGAGCGAAGACGATATCCCCGACAGCCGACTTCAGCTGATGTTCGCCTGCGCGCATCCGGCGATCGATCCGGCGGTTCGCGCGCCGCTCATCCTGCAAACGATCCTCGGCTTCGACGCCGCGACCATCGGCTCGGCGTTCCTCGTCGCGCCGGCGACGATGGGACAGCGCCTGGTGCGCGCCAAGACAAAGATCAAACAGGCTGGCGTCCCATTCCGGCTGCCAGAGCGCGATGACTTGCCGGAGCGTCTCGAGTCGGTGCTCAACGCTATCTACGCCGTCTTCACCGAGGGCTGGTCCGATCCCGCCGGCATCGAGGCGCGCCGGCGCAATCTCGCGGACGAAGGGATCTGGCTCGGACAGCTCGTCGTCTCGCTGATGCCGCGGGAACCGGAAGCCTTCGGACTTCTTGCTCTGATGCTCTTCGCGGAAGCGCGACGTGGCGCCCGCCGTAATGGCGAGGGCGACTATGTTCCGCTCGCTGAGCAGGACCCGGCGCTCTGGGACGGGGCCATGATCGATGAGGCGGAGGGGCTGCTCTTCCGCGCGAGCGAGATGGAAAGCGCAGGGCGATTCCAACTTGAGGCCGCCGTGCAGTCAGCACATGTGGTCCGTCGCAGGACCGGCCGCACGGATTGGGAGGCGATCGTGCGCCTCTACGACGCGCTGCTTTCGCTGACCGGTTCCCCGGTCGTGGCGATCAACCGGGCGGTCGCCGTCGCCGAGACGGAGGGCGCCGCAGCCGGGCTATCGGCGCTCGATAGGCTCGCCGGGGATTCCCGGCTCATAGCATACCAGCCGTACTGGGCGGCGCGCGCGGGGCTATTGGCCCAGATCGGCGAAGTCGACGCGGCGGACCAAGCCTACGAAATAGCGATCGGGCTTGAGTCCGATCCTGCGGTCCGCCGCTTCCTGCAGGAACGACGCGCGGTGCTCTCGGTGGATCACTCTTCGATCGTGTAGCCCGCTTCGGTCAGCGCTTCCGACAGCGCCTCGTGGCCGATCTTGGCGTATCTCAGCGGGTTCGCCTTCTTCGGGTCCTGCTCGGCCTCGACCACGAACCAGCCTTCGTAGCCGATCTCGGCGCACAGTGCTGCCACCGCCTTGAAGTCGATCATGCCGTCGCCCGGCACCGTGAAAACGCCGGCCAGAACCGCGTCGAGGAACGAGGTCTTGTTGAAGTTGATCGACTTCAGCACCTTCTCGCGGACGTCCTTGGTGTGGACGTGGTTGATGCGCTTGCCGTGCCGCTTCGCCATCCTGAGCCCATCGCCACCCGCAAACGCGATGTGGCCGGTGTCAAAGAGGAGCCCGACCGCCTCGCCGGTAGAATTCATGAGGCGGTTCACGTCGTCCTCGGTTTCAATCGCCGTTGCCATGTGATGGTGGAAGGCGAGGGGAACCTTCTCGTCGTGGCAATGCTCGGCGAAGGCCGTGAGCTTCCGCCCGTAGGCCCGCATCTGCTCGGCGTCGAGACGCGGGCGCTTCGCAAGGGGAACATGCCGTTGGTTCTGCACGGTGCCGGTGGTCTCGCCGTAGACGAGGACGCTCGCACCGTTCTCGCGGAAAAGCTCCAGCTGCGCATGCGCGCGATCCTTCTCCGCGCTCAAATCGTTCTCAAGCACGCGGCCGGAGTACCAGCCCGACACGAGCTTCAGATCGTGCGCGGCGAGCACTTCCTTCAACTCGCGCGGCGTCTTCGGGAATTTTCCGCCGGTCTCCGTGCCGGAGAAACCGGCCTCGCGGCTTTCGGAGAGGCAGACTTCGAGCGGCGTGTCGCCGCCAAGCTCCGGCAAATCGTCGTTCGTCCACGCAATGGGTGCGATGCCGAGACGCGCTTTCATGTGAATCGTCCTCTCAAATCTACGGAGCCTGGATTTCTTTCAGGAGCAAACGGGAGGCGCGGCGCACGACCCGCAAGGCTGCGTTGAAATCCATGTTGTCCACCGTGTCCGTGCATTCGTGGTAGTGCGCGTTGTCGCCGACGAGGGTCTGCGCGCGCACGCCGCGGTTGGCGAAGACCTCGCCGTCGACCTCGCAGTCCTCGTCCTCGGGGGTGCCGAGGTTCAGTGGGTGCGTTTCAAGGTTGGCGCCTTGGCCGATCTGGTCGATGTTGAGATTGTAGATCGTGTCGGCCAGCGGGAAGGAGGGATCGCGGTAGACGTATTGTTTGATCCCGGTGCAGCCGCATTCCTCGCCATCGGTCGATAGGAAGACGAGCGTCCTCTTCAACTTGCCTTTGAATCCGGCGAAAGCGTAAGCGAGTTCCAGAAGGGCGGCGGTGCCGGAGGCGTTGTCGTTGGCGCCGGGTTTGATGCAGTTGCCTTGCGGACCACCGGGGCAGCCGTCTTCAAGGTTGCGGCCGAGGTGATCGTGATGTGCGCTCACGACGAGCACTTGGTTCGCAACCGCTGCATCGGTTCCTGGAAGGTATCCGATGACGTTGGTCGCGCTGGCGATTCCGTTGAAGGAATGCTCGTAGTCCTGGCGATATCCACCCTTGTAACCGGGCAGGAGCCCGGCTTCGCGGAATCCGGCCATGACGAATTGCACCGCGGCCTCGTCTCCCGGCGTGCCAACTCTGCGCCCTTCCATTTCGGCGGAAGCGAGGGTCGCCACAGCCTGCCGGTAGCGGTCGGGCGAGATCAGCCTGCGGAGTGACTTGGCGGTCACGGTCTCCTCGCCGGTTCCTCTCCGCATCGCTTCCATCCATACGGCAGCGGCGGCCGCGAGTAGGGCCGCCGCGGTGACCGCCGCTGCTACAGCGAAGAACCTCCGACGCGTCAAATTCGGCCCTAGACGCCCACACGTTGCTTCTTGCGGCCTTCGGCGTGCTCCTTGCGCGCCTTCTTGACGGCGGCGCGGGTTGAGACCTCCGGCACGCCGACGTCCCACCAGGCGTCGCCCGGCGTCCATTGATAGGCGTCAGTCTTGACCTCGATCAGCGTCGTGCGGTCATTCTTCTTTGCCCAGCGGATCGCGTCCTCAAGGTCGGTCAGGCTTTCCACCTTCCGCGTCAGAGCGCCCATCGAGGCGGCATGGGCGGCGAAGTCGACGCGGAACTCCTCGACGATCTTGCAGTCCTCGATCTGGTTGTTGAACGAGGGCACGCCTTTGAAATTCTGCAGGCGGTTGATGACGGCGAAGCCACCGTTGTCGCAGAGGATGACGATGAGCTTATGGCCGGTCAGCACCGTCGAATAGATGTCGGAGTTCATCATCAGGTAGGCGCCGTCGCCGACGAAGACGAGGACATCGCGATCGGGATCGGCCATCTTCGCGCCCCAGGCGCCGGCGATCTCGTAGCCCATGCAGGAAAAGCCGAACTCGCAGTCGAAAGTCCCCCGGCTCTTCACCTTCCAGTTCTTGCAGAGCTCGCCGGGGAAGCCGCCGGAAGCGGTCAGCGCAAGGTCGGTCTCGTCGGCGACGTGGTTCACCGCGCCAACCACCTGCGCGTAGCTCGGAACGTTGGTGTTGGTCGGCTTCGTCGCCTTCGCCACCATGTCGTTCCAGCCGGCATATTCCTTCTGCGCGCGCTTCATCCAGGCCTTGTCGGCCTTCCAGTCGCCAAGGGCCGCGCCAAGCTCCGCGATCGCCTCGCGCGCATCGGCAACGACGGGGAGCGCGCGATGCTTGGTCGCGTCGAAGCGGCCGGCATTGATGGCGACGATGCGCGCCTGCGGCGAGAACACCGACCACGAGCCGGTGGTGAAGTCCTGCAGTCGCGTACCGATCGCCACAACCACGTCGGCTTCGCCCGCAAGCGCGTTCGCCGAGGCCGCGCCGATCACGCCGATCGGCCCGACATTGTTCTTGTGGTCGTGCACCAGCGAGGCCCGTCCGGCGATGGTCTCGGCGACGGGGAGATTGTGCCGCTCGGCAAAGAACATCAGTGCCGGCTCGGCCTGTGAGTAGCGCACGCCGCCGCCTGCGATAACGATCGGCTTCTTGGCCTTCTTCAATACTGCCGCGGCCCTTGCGATCTCGCCGCGATCGGGGAGCTGCCGGCGGATGTGATGGATGCGCGGCTCGAAGAAGGCCTCAGGATAGTCGAAGGCGATCTCCTGCGTGTCCTGGCAGAGGCCGAGGAAGGCCGGCCCGCAGTCCGCCGGATCGAGCATCATCGCGACCGCCTGCGGCAGCGAAGAGATGATCTGTTCGGGATGCGTGATGCGGTCCCAGTAGCGGGTGACCGACTTGAAGGCGTCGTTCACCGTCGTCGTCGGGTTGCCGAAATGCTCGACCTGCTGCAGCACTGGGTCGGGGCGGCGGTTGGCGAAGACGTCGCCGGCAAGGATCAGGATCGGCAGCCGGTTGGCCATGGCGCAGCCGGCTGCGGTGATCATATTGCCGGCGCCGGGCCCGATCGAAGAGAGCGCCACCATGATCTGCCGCCGCCGCTTGGCCTTGGCGAAGCCGACCGCGGCGAGCGCCATCGATTGCTCGTTCTGTCCGCGCCAGGTCGGGAACTCGTCTTTCACCGCCTCCAGCGCCTCTGAAAGGCAGGTGACGTTGCCGTGCCCGAAGATCGCGAAAACGCCGGGGAAGAGGGGGACGATATCCCCGTCGATCTCGGTCTTCTGGTTGATCAGATAGCGCACCAGCGCCTGCGCCATAGTCAGGCGAACGGTCTTCATTCTTTCCTCCCCGGGTACGCGGTCGTTTGGTCTCTTCTAGCCAATCTGCCGGCAATCCGCGAGATGCCGCAATCGCGCGCCGGGCGGCAGCGGGGATGAGGAATCGCCGGAAGATTTCTTCTCCGGTGCGAATCCTTTTGCCGATCCCGAACGTCTACAGCCAGGTGACAAGAAGGAGCGCGAGAACATGGACGGAACCTTGATACGTTACAAAGCCAGCCCGGAGAGGGAGGCGGAAAACCAGCAGCTGATCGAGAGGGTTTTCGCGGAACTGCGCGCGAAATCGCCCGAGGATGTTCGCTACATGGTTTTGCGGCTTGCGCGGACTCTGCTGAAGGGCCGGAAGGAGGTTTCGACCTACTTCACCAACTATTCCACCAAGAGCGACTGGAAGCTCGTTCCGGGCTTCGCGGACCGACGCCCCGCTGCGCTCGTCTTTGATCCCCGCGGCCCCTCGGCGAAGCCCACCTATTTCATTCTCCTCGAATGGGCGGAAGGCAATGTCGCGAGCATCCGGGATTTCCGCCACGCGCGGTATGCGGCCGATGATGCGGAACTCATCGTTGCGAATTGATCGGGCTTGTGGCCATTGATGCCGCCGAGTTCGACTCGCCCCGGGGATGGCGAGTCGACAGTCGGGAGCAGTCCGAAAGTGGTGGAAAAGTCTGGCCGGCTCGGGGTGGGCCTCGTTGGGAGCGGCTTCATGGGTCGCGCCCACGCCTTCGCGTTTCATGCTGTGTCGCAGATCTTCGACCTCCCGTTGAAGCCGGCGCTTGCCGTGCTCGCGGACGTGAACGAGGCGCAGGCGGCGGAGGCAGCGCGGCAACTCGGCTTTGCCAAGGCGGTGGGCGACTGGCGGGCGCTCGTCGCCGATCCCGCGGTCGACGTCGTGTCGATCACGACTCCCAACCATCTTCACAAGCCGATCGCGCTTGCCGCACTTCAGGCCGGCAAGGCTGTTTATTGCGAGAAGCCGCTTGCTGCTGCGCTCGCCGACGCGAGGGAGATGGCGGATGCGGCGTCCGGCCGCCTGACGCTCGTCGGCTTCAACTACCTGAAGAACCCGATCATCGGTCTCGCACGCGAAATCGCGAACTCAGGCGAGATCGGCAACATCATCGCCTTCCGCGGCATACACGCCGAGGACTACATGGTCGATGCGGAGGCGCCGCACAGCTTCCGCACCGAGCCGGTCGGCGGCGGCGTGCTCATGGACCTCGGCAGCCATATCGTCTCGCTCGCCCGCTACCTTGTCGGGCCCGTCGAGGAAGTCTCTGCCGCGACCGGCACACTCTACCCGACGCGGCCCGCGCCGGGCGGTCCGAAGCCGGTCGCGATCGACGATCACGGCCACGTCGTCGTCCGCTTCAAGAATGGCGCGCTTGGCACGCTCACGGCGAGTTGGGTGACGCCGGGACGGAAGATGCAGCTCGATTTCGAGCTGGTCGGCTCACGCGGCACGCTTGTCTTCACGCAGGAGCGCTTCAATGAACTGCGTCTCTACTCCGCCGGCGACTCGGGGAAGCGGAAGGGCTTCAAGACGCTCCTCGCCGGGCCGGATACCCCGCCTTATGGAAACTTCTGCCCGGCGCCCGGCCACCAGCTCGGCTTCAATGATCTGAAGACGATCGAAGTCGCGCACTTGGTCGACGCGCTTGCAGGTGGGACGCGCGCCAGCCCGGACTTCCACGAGGCATATGAGATCCAGCGTGTCGTCGCTGCGGCGCTTCGCTCCGCCGAGGCACGGAGTTGGATCAAGGTTGACAGTCTCTAAAGGCTTTCCGCGCGACCCGATCCCGCGACGATTGGCAAGGCTTTTGCATCGGTCGTGCCGAGGACGGCGCCGCTTCGGATTCGCGTCCCTGGAGCAGGCCGGACTTCTCGGCCGCGCCGCCCTCCCCAACAGCCCGAACGCACGCGCAAACCTTATGGGACGGCCGCCGCTGCCCACCGGATAGGCAGCTTGCGCACGAGATTCGGGCGTGACCAGATAAGCGGCAGACTTTAACCTCGCAGAAAACCGGGTGACGGAGCGTCGTGAACGTTCAGGGTGGTGAGGTCTCCGTGACGGAGGCGTTCAATGAAATGTTGGACGCCGGTGGGGCAGTCCGGCCATCCTATGTGCAGGTTGCGCAATGGCTTGAGGGCCAGTCGAAGCTCAACCTGAAGCGCAAGCAGCAGGAAGCCGAGTTGATCTTCCGCCGGCTCGGCATCACCTTCTCGGTCTATGGAACGGAAAACGCCCTTGAGCGCCTGATCCCCTTCGACCTCGTGCCGCGCATCATCTCCGCCGCCGAATGGCGGCTCCTGGAGCGTGGCATCGAGCAGCGCGTCAGGGCGATCAACGCCTTCCTCCACGACATCTATCACCGCCAGGAGATCATCCGCGCCGGCCGCGTGCCCGCCGAGCTGGTCATGGCGAACGACGCCTACCTTCCCGAGATGATCGGTCACTCGCCGCCGCTCAACGTCTACGCCCACATCATCGGCGTCGACATCGTGCGCGTAAGCGAGAACGAGTTCTTCGTGCTGGAGGACAATCTGCGCACGCCTTCCGGCGTCTCCTACATGCTGGAGAACCGGGAGACGATGATGCACCTCTTCCCGGAGCTTTTCGCCGGCCACCGCGTCGCGCCGGTGTCGCAATACCCGGAGCTTTTGCTTCGGACGCTTCAGGCGGTGGCGCCGCCGGCCTGTGACGGCGACCCGAAGGTCGCGGTGCTCACGCCCGGCATCTATAACTCCGCCTTCTTCGAGCACTCGTTTCTCGCCGACCAGATGGGCGTCGAACTGGTCGAGGGGCAGGATCTCTTCGTCGAGGACGGCTATCTCTACATGCGCACGACGCAGGGGCGGGAGCGCCTCGACGTCATCTACCGCCGGCTCGACGATGCCTTTCTCGACCCGCTGACGTTTCGGCCCGACTCGTCGCTCGGCGTGCCCGGCCTGATGGACCTCTACCGCGCCGGCCGCGTCACCATCGTCAACGCGCCGGGCGGCGGCATCGCCGACGACAAGGCGGTCTATGCCTATGTCCCCGAGATCATCCAGTTCTACACCGGCCAGCGTCCGATCCTGAAGAACGTGCCGACCTGGCGCTGCGCGATCCGGGAAGAGTTCGAATATGTGCTCGCACATCTTCCCGAGCTGGTGGTCAAGGAGGTGCATGGCTCCGGCGGCTACGGCATGCTGGTCGGCCCGGCCGCAAGCCGCCGCGAGATCGAGGCATTCCGCAGGAAGCTGAAGGCGCGGCCGAAGAACTACATCGCGCAGCCGACGCTCGCCATCTCGACCTGCCCTTCGGTGACGCAGAGCGGGATCGCGCCGCGCCACGTGGACCTCAGACCCTATGTTCTCGTCAGCGACCGCGTGCGCCTCGTCCCCGGCGGGCTCACTCGCGTGGCGCTGAAGAAGGGCTCGCTCGTCGTCAACTCCTCGCAGGGCGGCGGCACCAAGGACACCTGGGTACTGCAGGACTAGCCATGCTGGGCCGAACCGCCGAGAGCCTGTTCTGGATGTCGCGGCTCATCGAGCGCGCGGAGAACATGGCGCGGCTCGCCGAGGTCGGCGTCCGCATCTCGCTCATCACCGCCGACAGCGGCGACGGGTTCCGCGAGGAATGGTATTCGACGCTTCGCAGCGCCGGCGTCGTCGACCAGTTCGTCGAGAAATACGGCGATACCTCATTCGACAAGGCGGTCAACTTCCTCCTCTTCGATGACGATAACGCGTCTTCGGTGCGCTCATGCCTGCGAGGCGCGCGCGCCAACGCGCGCGCCGTGCGCACCAAGATCACGCGCGACATGTGGGAGGCCATGAACTCCACGTGGCTCGCCTTCGATGCGCTGCGGCCGAAGGACACGACGCCGGCGCAGGTGCCGGAGCTGATCGACTGGATCAGACAGCGCGCGGCGCTCTTTCGCGGTTCACTGCTTGGTACCATCCTGCGCGACGACGGCTACTTCTTCAGTCAGCTCGGCGCTTTCGTGGAGCGCTCCGACAACACCGCGCGCATTCTCGACGTGAAATATTTCATCCTGCTTCCCAGTAACCAGATGATCGGCGGCGAGATCGACACCTACCAGTGGGAGACGATCCTGCGCTCCGTCTCCGCGCATCGCGCCTACCGCCACGTGTTTCACGAGACCTACCGGCCGTGGCATGTGGCGGAATTCCTGATCCTGCACGCGGAGATGCCGCGCTCGCTCCGCTTCTGCTACGACTGGCTGAGCGCGGCGATCGAGGGGCTCTGCACGCTCTACGGCCAGCGTACGCTCTCCGCTGACCTTATCGCGGAGACGCGCAGCATGCTTATGACGATGAACATGGACACCATTTTCCAGGCCGGGCTGCATGAGTTCCTGACCGGCTTCATCGCCCGCAACAACCGGCTGACCGCCGCCGTGTCGGCCGACTACAATTTCGGCTGAGCGCGATGCTGGTCTCGATCCGCCACACTACGCACTACGCTTACGACACCGTCAGCTCCTTCGCCGTGCAGCGGCTTCGGCTGACCCCTTCCGACAACCAGTCGCAGAAGGTTCAGTCGTGGACGATCGAGGCGGAAGGAATTGAGCAAGCCGCCACCTACGTCGACGGTTTCGGCAACCGCATCCATCTGATAACCCACAGCCGGCCCTACGAGACGCTGAGCATCACGGCGGCGGGTGAGGTAGAGACCTTCGACCGAGACGGCATGGTGGGGAAGATCGGCGAGGCCGCGAATCCGCGGGTGTTCCTTCGAGCGACGCCAAGGACCGAATCCTCCGCCGCGATCGACGCGCTCGCCGACGAGGTGCGCGATCGCAAACCGCTCGACCGCCTGCACCACCTCTTGGAGGCGATCGCCACCCGTGTCGTCTACGACACCGACGCTACGCACGCCGAGACCAGCGCTGCGGACGCCTTCGCGGCGGGGCAGGGGGTGTGCCAGGACCACGCCCATATCTTCATCGCGGCGACGCGGCGGCTCGGCATTCCCGCCCGCTACGTGACCGGCTATCTGCACGTGGAGGGGGAGGAAAACGCGGTCGCCCACCACGCCTGGTCGGAGGCCTACGTGGACAATCTTGGCTGGGTGGGCTTTGACCCGGCCAACCATATCTGCCCGACGGAACGCTACGTGCGGCTCGCCTGCGGGTTCGATGCGGCATCGGCGGCGCCGATTACCGGAGCGCGGAGGGGCGGCGGGGCCGAATTGCTTAGAGTTGACGTGATCGTGCGCCAGCAGCAGCAATAGATGCGCGGCGTCTCAGGAGATTCGCAATGACCTATTGCGTCGGATTGCGGCTCGACCGCGGTATTGTTTTCGCGTCTGACACGCGGACGAATGCCGGGTTCGACAATGTCGCGACGTTCTCCAAGATGCACGTGTGGGAGCGCAAGGGCGATCGCGTGCTCGTGATGCTGTCCGCCGGGAACCTGGCCTTCACGCAGTCGGTGATCTCGCTCCTGAACGAGAAGATCGACCTTGGACCGGACGAACATTCGCTGGCGAACGTCGCCACGATGTTTCAGGCAGCCCGCCTCGTCGGCGAGACTGTTAGGGAACTCAGGCGCAACGAGAAGGAGCTGATCGACGAGAACCCGACGCTCTTCAGCGCGTCCTTCATCCTCGGTGGCCAGGTCGCCGACGATCCGCCGCGTCTTTTCCAGATCTATCAGGAAGGCAACTTCATCGAGGCGACGAAGGACACGGCATATTTCCAAATCGGCGAACACAAATACGGCAAGCCGATCCTCGACCGCGTGGCCAAGCCCGACATGCGCATGGGCGTCGCTGCGAAGGTCATCCTGATCTCCTTCGATTCGACGCTGCGCTCGAACCTCTCGGTGGGCATGCCGATCGACCTCCTGATCTACCGCAAGGACGAGCTCAAGGTCGGTGAGCAACGACGGATCAGTGAGGGCGATCCCTATTTCCGCAAGCTTTCCTCGGCGTGGTCGGAGGCGATCCGCGACGCCTTCGCGCATATCGATGAATACGGCGACAGCGGCGAGCCAATCGACATCTTGACGACAACCGGCTCACCCCACTTCGACGCGCCGGCGCCGGAGCCGATCGGGCAGGCGACGGCAGGCTGGATCAAAGACGTCGATTCATAGCGCGAAGCCTCGGCCTGTCTGACGCCGCGCCGCGGTCAAGCGGCGACGTCGTGGACATGGACATCGTGCGCCGAGTGCTCGCGGAGGATCCGCAGCGCTGTTTTTTCTTCCTGAGAGTTGCGCACGTTCACCCAGAGAAGGAGGCCGCCGCGCGCGAGCTGCTCGTTGACGCGTGTCGCTTGGTGCTCATGCAGCACGCGGCCGAGGGCGGCCCCAAGCGCCGCACCGGTCCCGGCGGCGACGACAACCGGAAGCACCGCTCCGATGCCGGCGACCATCAGGGCACCGATCGCGGCAAGGATCGGAGCCGGCAGATATTCCGCTTCGAGGCGCGAGACACGCGAGAAGAACGTCGCCCGCGGCGCGTTCGGGTCGTCTTCGACCTCCTTAACCTGCTGATAGCGATGGCCGAGCTTCTCTTCGACGGCCGCTTCGCTGGCGAGCAACGAGAACGCGGCACGGTTAAAGCCGTGCGACTCGAGCGCAAAGACCGCGTCGTCGAGGGCCTTGGTGTCATCGAACACCGCAACCACTTCTCTCAAGGTATCGGGCATCCTGTCAGCTCCGTCTTTCTGCATGGCGTCGATTTGTGCCCGCATCGTGACGGGGAGACGCGGGCTGCGGCTCGCCCGCGGCTAGCGGAGGATCGACAGCAGCTCCCCGTGCAACTCCTTTGTCGCGGCGGCGACGACGGTGCCGTCGGATTTGAGCCCGAGCTCCTCACCCCGCCAATCGGTGATGATGCCGCCGGCGGCTTCGACCACCGGCACGACCGGCAGATAGTCGTAGGGCTGGAGGTCGAAGTCGACGACGGCGTCGATCTGGCCCATGGCGAGCAGCGCGAACGAGTAGCAGTCGTTGAAAAAGCGCCGCGTGTGGCCGAATGCCATGAGCCGCTTGAGCAGCGCCGGCTCGCGATCGACCATGCGGATTGCCTCGTTGATGAAGATGCGCGCGGCCGCGGTCTTCACGCCCTTGCGGCATGCGATCGGCGCGCCGTTCATGCTCGCGCCGACGCCGACGGCGCCGCCGAAGATCTCGCCGAGCCCCGGCATGCGGATGACGCCTGCGACCGGCGCTCCCTTGTGCAGAACGCCGAGAAGCATGCCGAACAGCGGCACACCGCAGATGAAGGAGCGCGTGCCGTCGATCGGGTCGATGATCCAGGTGAACTCGGCATCCACGCGGCTCTTGCCGAACTCCTCGCCGAAGATGCCGTGGTCGGGGAAGCGCGCCTCGATCGCGGCGCGGATCGCAGTCTCCGTTTCGCGGTCGGCGACGGTGACGGGGCTCTCGTCGGGTTTGTCCTCAATGACGACGCCCGCGCGGAAATAGCGCATCGGGATCGCCGCCGCCTCGCCGCTGATTGAAAGCGCTGCGTCAAGGAGCTCGGCGGGGGAAGGGTCGGGCATGACGCGAGCACTAGCACGCGTGCGTGATGCTTGTCTCAAGCTCCACGGAGGAGACCGACAGCGTCCTTGAACGCCACCGAACGCATGCGCTCTCCCGCAAGCTCGAACGTGGTCGTGGCGTAGGCGGAGAAATCCGCGACCTTGTTTCCGACGCTTTCCTGGATCAGCGCCCAAAGCGCCGACATCAGCTCGACCGGCGCCTTCATCACCTTAAAGCGCGCCTCTTCCGCGACCTCCGGCGGCCGACCGAAATAGGCTGAGAGCAAGGCCACCTCCGACTCGGGCGAGAGCCGGCACTGGATCGCGCAGTAGGCGAGGTCCCAGATCGGGTCGTTCATGCCGGAATATTCCCAGTCGACGAGCCACACGCGCTCTCCCGTGTCGAGCAGGTTGCGGCCGGTCGGATCGCAATGACACGGTTTCGGCACCGGCGGATCGGCGGCAAGCGCTGTGCGCACGGCCTCGGCCTCTGCGAGAATTTCGCTCTGCGGCGCCGTCGGCGTGGCACCGCGCTCGGCGAGAACGCGGACGTAGTGGTCGATCGTTGCGAATGCATCGAAGCGACCGGCGAACGCAATCTTGGAATCGTGCAGGTGCCGGAGCGCTTGTCCGACGCGCTTGAGCGCACCCGGATGTGAAGACATCTGCTCCTGAGTCAGCGGCTCGCCGTCGACGAAGCGCGTCAGCATCACGCCGTCGCCACCGAAATGGATCACCTTCGGCGCGACGCCTGCCGCTGCCGCGGCGCGCGCATTCGTCTCCTCCACGCGCCGGTCGATGATCGCGGCGGTGCCATCGCCCGGAATGCGCAGCGCGAAGCGGCCGTCGGGAAGCTCGACCCTGTAGACGCGGTTGGTCAGGCCGGGCAGGCGCTCTAGTCGCGCAATCTCCGCCGAAGCGGCTGAAAACCCAGGAATCGCGGCGAGCTGCCGCCGCGCCGCGTCCAACTCGTCTCTGAGTGGCTTGTCCATGTGGGCGGACCATATCCGATTTCGGGAGGAGAGAAGGACGGCGGGACTCGACCGCTCCCCAATCCGGCGGCACATTCCGAGGAGCGGCAGAATCGGCGATGACGGCGCGCAAAGCTCACGAGAATTCCGAAGGCAGCGGTCCAGTTCCCGCCTTCGAAGCCGACTATGCGCCGGCCGACGAAGACATCGTCCCGCGGCTTCTCAATGAGACCGTGCATTCGACCGGCGAGGAGGCGCCCGTTGCGACGCGCGCCAAGCGCTACATCGAGGCGATCCGCCATGCGCGTGGCGGCATCGGCGGGCTTGAGGACTTCATGCATGATTACAGCCTCTCCACCAAGGAGGGGTTGGCGCTGATGTCGCTGGCCGAAGCGCTGCTTCGCGTTCCCGACGCGGCGACGCAGGACCGGCTGATCGAGGACAAGCTCGCGAGCGGCGACTGGGAGCACGCAGCCGCGCGTGAGAGCGAGAGCTGGCTCGTGTCCGCGACGACCTGGGCGCTCGGCGTCACCGTTCGCATCGTGCACCCGGGGGAGACGCCGGAAGGGATCATCGCGAAGCTCGGGCAGCGTGTCGGCATGCCGACCGTGCGCACCGCCGCCAAACAGGCGATGCGGCTCCTCGGGCATCAATTCGTGCTCGGCGAGACGATCAAGGACGCGCTCGACCGCGCCAAGGATGCGCGGCGCAAGGGCTATCGCCATTCCTTCGACATGCTTGGGGAGGGCGCGCGCACGGCGGAGGACGCGGCGCGCTATTTCGAATCCTACGCTCACGCGATCGAGGCGATCGCCGCAAACCGGCCGAAGGCGCGCTCCCCGGGCCGGCCCGGCATCTCCGTCAAGCTTTCGGCGCTGCATCCGCGCTATACGGCGCGGCAGCAGGTGCGCGTGATGGTGGAGCTTGTCCCGCGCCTGATCGACCTCGCCCGCGCCGCCAAGGCGCACAATCTGAACCTCACGGTCGACGCGGAAGAGGCAGACCGGCTCGAGCTCTCGCTCGACGTTTTCCGAAAGCTTCTGGAAGAGCCGTCGCTCTCGGGCTGGGACGGGCTCGGGCTTGCGGTGCAGGCTTATCAGAAGCGCGCGCCGAGGGTAATCGACTGGCTTGCCGAGGCTTCTGTGGCCTCCGGCCGGCGGCTCATGGTGCGGCTCGTCAAGGGCGCTTACTGGGATACGGAGGTGAAGCGCGCACAGGAACGCGGACTCCCCGATTTTCCGGTGTTCACCCGGAAGCCGGCTACCGACCTCTGCTATCTCGCCTGCGCCAATCGGCTTCTCGCCGCGCGCCCGCGGCTCTATCCGCAATTCGCCACGCATAACGCGCTGACAGTCGCGGCGATCATCGAGACGGCCGGCGACAAGGCATTCGAGTTCCAGCGCCTGCACGGAATGGCCGAGGCGCTCTATACCGAAGTTCATGCGCGCGAGGGCTACGACTGCCGCATCTATGCGCCGGTAGGGAGCCACAAGGAGCTGCTCGCCTACCTCGTGCGGCGGCTCCTGGAAAACGGTGCGAACTCCTCCTTCGTCAACGCCGTCAATGATCACGCCGTGCCGATCGAAAGCCTGGTCGAGCCGCCGGCCGCAAGCCTTGCCGGACGTTCGCCGCGGCATGCGGCGATCTTGCTCCCGGAGCGGCTTTTCGGTGCGCGCAAGAATTCGCGTGGACTGGAATTCGGCAGCCGCGCGGCCCTCGCGGCACTGGTCAGGGGTGTTGCCGCGGCAGTGCCTGCCGAGCCGGTCGCCGACGCAAGCGCGGAGGGTGCAAAGGCGGCGATCGATGCTGCAGTCGCCGCCCATCCCGTATGGGAAGCGATACCCGCCGATGCGCGCGCCGCGATCCTGGAAAAGGCCGCCGATTTGATCGAGGCGAACCGCGATGGACTCGTCGCGCTTCTCGCCGCGCGAGGGCGGCAAGACTCTGGACGACGGCATCGCGGAGATCCGCGAGGCGGCCGACTTCTGCCGCTACTATGCCGCGGAGGCGCGCCGGCTCTTCGGCTGCGACACGATCCTCCCCGGCCCGACCGGCGAGGAGAACCGCTATCGTCTGCGCGGTCGTGGCGCGTTTGTCGCGATCAGCCCGTGGAATTTTCCGCTCGCGATCTTCACCGGTCAGGTCGCTGCAGCGCTTGCCGCCGGCAACACCGTCCTCGCCAAGCCAGCCGAGCAGACACCGAGGATCGCGCGCACGGCCGTGGCGCTTCTCCACGAAGCCGGCGTGCCGGGCGATACGCTGCGGTTGGTCCCGGGCGACGGAAAGATCGGCGCGGCGCTCGTCGCCGATCCGCGGATCGCCGGAGTCGTTTTCACCGGCTCGACGGAGGTCGGGCAGATCATCAACCGCGCGCTTGCGGCGAAGGAGGGGCCGATCATGCCGCTCATCGCCGAGACCGGCGGCATCAACGCGATGATCGCCGACGCGACCGCGCTACCCGAACAGGTCACCGACGATGTCGTGACCTCCGCCTTCCGCTCCGCCGGTCAGCGCTGTTCGGCATGCCGCATCCTCTTCGTGCAGGCGGACGTCGCCGATACGATGCTGAAGATGATCGCGGGCGCGGCGGCTGAGCTTCGCCTTGGCGATCCCGCCGATCCCGCGACCGACATCGGGCCGGTGATCGATCGCGAGGCGAAGGAGGCGCTTGAGGCGCATTTGGAGAAGATGCGGCGCGCGGAGACGATCCTCTTTGCTGGCCGCGCGCCGAAGCAAGGAAATTTCGTCGCCCCGCACGTCGTCGAGTTGAAGAGCGCCGAAGCACTAACGAAAGAGGTCTTTGGCCCGATCCTGCACGTGGTGCGCTGGCAGGCCGGGAAGCTCGATGATGTGCTCGAGTGGATCGGACGCACGGGCTACGGGCTGACCTTCGGCATCCATACGCGTGTCGGCGGGCGGGCGGAGCGCGTGGCGCGCGCGCTTCGCGTCGGCAACGTCTACGTCAACCGCAACACGATCGGCGCGATCGTCGGCTCGCAGCCGTTCGGCGGCATGGGGCTTTCCGGCACCGGGCCGAAAGCCGGCGGGCCGAACTATCTGCAGCGTTTTGCGCACGAGCAGGTCGTTTCTACCGACACGACGGCCGCGGGCGGCAATGCCAGCCTCGTTACATTGGAGGATCGCGCCGAGCCGGGGTCGCGCGCGTGAGCCGGCGGCGGCGGCGCGGCATGCTGCGCCGGATCGTCTGGACCGTGGCGATCCTCTTCGTCGTCTATCTCCTCGTCGCCTATGTCGCGCTGCCGCGAATGTGGACGCACTACGAGCACGAGCCCGGCCTCGCAGGCCGGCCGATGGTGACCGTCACCACTGACGGCATTCCGGGCGACCCGCTAAACGTCGGGCTGGTCGGCACGAAGGAGGAGGCGATCCGCGCGCTCGCTGCGGCCGGCTGGTATCCGGCCGACGCGGTGACCCTCAGAACCAGCGTCGAAATTGCCGGAAGCGTGCTCTTCGACCGCCCGTATCGCGACGCGCCGGTGAGCCCGCTCTTCTACGAGGGCAAACCGCAGGCCTTCGCGTTCGAGAAGCCGGTGGGCGACAGTGCCGACAAGCGCAATCACGTCCGCTTCTTTGCGACGCTCGGCGAATGGCGCGACGCGCGCCCGGTGTGGCTCGGTTCCGCGACCTTCGACCGCGGCGTCGGTGTGAGCCACTACACCGGCGAGGTCACCCACCACATCGCGCCCTGATATCGATGCGGAGCGCGACCTTCTGATGAACGATCTCGTTGCTGCTGGCATGCTGACGGAGGTCTATCACGTCACCGGCGTCGGGCTGACCCTCTTCGGCCGAAACGGCGGCGGCGATCCCTACTACACGGACGGGGAGATGACGGTCGGCGTCGTGAGCAAGGATGCCGTGCCTACCGAAGCGCCGCCGAAGCTGCTGCCGGATCCGCCCGCCGTCGCCGCCAAGGACGCTTTCTTCGCCTGGGCGAAAGGCTATTTGGACGGTGTTTCTCCGCAGCGTTGACTGATCTGCGCCTTCCTCTCTCGGCTAGGGGGAGGGAATCGCAGCGCGTACGCTCACGCTTTCACCCGCTCCATATCCGGATCGTAGAGCGGCCTCAGGAAGGGCTCCGCCGGCACGCGCTCGGTCGCGACCTCAAGCTCGTAGTCCCCGGACATGATGTAATCCGCGTGGACACCATTCTTGCGGCGCACATAGCCGAGGCCGATGTTGCGCTTCACTGTGTAGCCCCAGCCGGCGGATGACAGCCAACCCACGCGTTTGCCATTCCGAAAAATCGTCTCGCGGCCGAGGAGCACGACATCCGGATCGTCGACGGTGAAGCCGGCGAGAAGTCGGGGGAGGGGCTTTGCCCGCGCCGCCTCGATTGCGTCCCTGCCCAGGAAAGGGATGTTCTTCCTGAGCTTCACTGCCCAGCCCAATCCCGCCATCAGCGGATTGTGGTCCGGACCGATGTCGGCACCCCACGCGCGATACGCTTTTTCCAAGCGGAGCGACTCGATCGCGCGATAGCCGGCATTGGCGATGCCGTGCGGCCTTCCCGCCTCGATCAGGCGCTCGTAAACCCGGGCAGCGAACTCGACGGGAACGTGCAGCTCCCAGCCGAGCTCGCCGACATAGGTGATGCGAAGCGCCAGCACCGGCGCGCCGGCAAGCGCGATCTTTCGGCATGCGCCGAAAGGAAAGCCTTCGTTCGATACGTCGTCGCGCGTGAATGTTGTGAGCACGTCGCGGGCGCGCGGGCCCATCAGCGAGAAGACGGCGTTCTGCGAAGTCACGTCGATCAGCGTCGCGTCGACGCCGTCGGGGATGTTGCGCGAAATCCAGTCGAAATCGTGTGTGGCGAAGCCGGTGCCGGTGACGATGTAGAACCGATCCTCGGCAAGGCGCGCGACGGTCAGATCGCACTCGATGCCGCCACGCGCGTTCAGCATCTGCGTGTAGGTGAGACTGCCCGGCGGCTTCGCCACGTCGTTGCCGCAAATCCAGGAGAGCGCCGTTTCTGCGTTGCGTCCGATCATCAGAAACTTGGCGAACGAAGTCTGGTCGAAGAGCGCGACGCGCTCGCGCGCCGCCTGGTGTTCGCGGCCGACCGCAGAAAACCAGTTCTGCCGGCCGTAGGAATAGACGTCCTCGGCTTTCTCGCCGGCGGAAATATCGGCGAACCAGTTCGGCCGCTCCCAACCGAGCTTCTCGCCGAACACCGCGCCCTGTTTTTTCAACGTCCCATAAAGCGGCGAGCGCCGGAGCGGCCGGCCCGACGAAAATTCCTCGAACGGCCAGGCCATCGTGTAGTGCTTCGAATAGGCTTCGAGCGTGCGGGTCCTGACCCAATCGACATCAAGATGGTTCTTGCCGAACCGGCGGATGTCGACCGGCCAGAGATCGTAGGGGGGCTCGCCCTTGGCGATCCACTCGGCGAGCGCCATACCGGCGCCGCCGCCTGACGCGATGCCGAAGGCGTTGAAGCCCGCCGCGACGAAGATGCCACGCACCTCCGGCGCCTCGCCGAGAATGAAATTGCCGTCCGGTGTGAAGCTCTCCGGGCCGTTGATAAGCTGTTTGATTCCTGTGAATTCGAGCGCCGGAACACGAGGCAGCGCCAACTCCATAACGGGACCGAAATGATCCCAGTCAGGATCGAGCAGGGTGAAGTGGAAGCCTGCCGGGATGCCGTCTTCGGCCCAGGGCACCGGGTTCTCTTCGTAGCCGCCCATGATCAGGCCGCCGACCTCCTCCTTGTAATACGTGAGGCGGTCGGGATCGCGGAGTGTCGGCAGGTTTGGCGTGACGCCGTCGATCTTCTCGGTAATCGCGTAGTGGTGCTGTACCGAAACGAGCGGCACGTTGACGCCGGCCATCTTTCCGATTTCGCGCGACCATTGTCCGCAGGCGATGACGAGCTTCTCGCATTCGATTAAGCCTTCCACCGTCTCGACACCGCGGACTCTTCCATTCTCCACACGGACCGCGGAAATGGGGCTCTCCTCCCGGATCGTTACGCCGGCGGAACGGGCGCCGCGCGCGAGCGCCTGGACGATGTCGCTCGGGCTCGCCTGGCCGTCGGTCGGGAGGAACGCCGCGCCGACCACATCGTCGACCGTCATCAGCGGCCAGAGCTCCTGCGCCTCCTTGGGCGAGAGGAGCTGCATTTCCAGCCCGAAGGAACGCGCCGTCGTCGCCTGCCGCTTCACCTCTATCCAACGTTCGGCATTGCATGCCAGACGGAGCCCGCCGTTCATTTTCCAGCCGGTGGCAAGCCCGGTCTCCGCTTCGAGGCGGTCGTAGAGCGCGACCGAGTAGCCGAGGAGTTGGGTGACGTTGGCATTTGTTCGGAGCTGCCCGACGAGGCCGGCCGCGTGCCAGGTGGAACCGGACGACAGCTTGGCCCGCTCCAAGAGCAACACGTCGCTCCAGCCCATCTTGCCGAGGTGATAGGCAACCGAGCAGCCGACAATGCCGCCGCCGACGATGACGATCTTGGCCGAGGAGGGAGGTCTCACGCGCGCCCCATGCCCTTGAATTCGGCGAATGCTTTCTCGAAGCGCGCGAGGTTCTGGGCCGTGTATTTGGCGAAGTCGTAATCCACCTGCGAATGGATCTCCGAAACCATGCTCCACATCGTCTCGCGCAGGAGTGACGCCGCCGTCATGGCGGCGAAGCGGTAGCGGAGCTCGTCGCCGACCTGTCGGTCGAAGTAATATTCGAGCATGGTCTCACGCATCTTCGTCGGCATCTCGCTGTTCGAGGCGAGGCCGCCGAGATCGAAGAGCGGCGAGTTGAAGCCGGCATATTCCCAATCGACCAGCCACAGCCGTTTGCCGTCGTCCATGATGTTGGCGGCGAGAAGGTCGTTGTGTCCAAAGACGAGCTCGACCGGACCGACGGCGCGTTCCAGCAGCTCCGAATGCGAAATCAGCCGGCGAAGATGCGCCATGTCGGTGCTCGGAAACTCCGCGAGCGCGTGGGCGTAGTCGCGCACGACGTGGAACACCCAGAAGAGCACGCCGGGCCCGCGCAGGTGCTTCGGCACTTCGCGATGCGTGCGGCGGACGATCTCCACGATGCGCACGAGGTTCTTCGGTTCGCGCACGTCGGCAGGCGTCAGGGTGCGCCCTTCGATGAAGTCGAGCACCAACACGCCGGGCTCCGCATAGGCGACCCGTGGCGCGACTCCCGCCGCATGGGCAGCGCGGCTTGCCGCAAGCTCGTTCTTGCGCACAACGCCATGCGCCTCGTTGTCGCCGCCGATCCTGACGACGTACTTCCGCCCGGCGTCCTCGACCACGAAATTGACGTTGGAGAGCCCCCCGCGAAGGTCGCTCGGCTCGACCGGGTCGCCCCATAGCGGTAGCGCCGCCGCTTGCCGCCACGCTGCGCCGATCTGGCGGTCGAGCAAGCTCTGCTTCACTTCAGCCAAGACCGAGCCTCCGCTTCATGCGCGCGGCCGAGCCGGTCATCATGCGATCGGCAATCATGGCGATCATGGCGACCCCGAGCCCGGCCACAATGCCGCGGCCGACGTCGGCTTTGGCGAGCGCGATATAAACCTCCTGCCCGAGGTCGCGGGTGCCGACGAGGGCGGTGATGACGAGCATAGAGATCGCGAGCATGATGGTCTGGTTGATGCCGAGCATGATCTCCGGCAACGCAAGCGGTAGGCGGACCTTCAGGAGACGCTGGCGTTTCGTCGTTCCCATCGCCGTCGCCGCCTCGATCAGCGTCGGATTGACCTCGCGGATGCCAAGAGCGGTATAGCGGATCGCCGGCGCGAGCGCGTAGAGGATGATGGCGATCATGGCGGTGAAATCGCCGACCCGGAAGAGCATCACAACGGGGATCAGGTAGACGAAGCTCGGCAACGTCTGGAGCGTGTCGATGACCGCCTGCACGATCGTCCAGGCCCGGTTGTTGAGTCCGGCGACGATGCCGACCGGAATGCCGATCAGCGCAGCGATGACGACCGACACGCCGACCAGGTAGACTGTCACCATCGTCGGCTCCCAGTTGCCGGTGAAAACGATGAAGAGCGCGAAGCCGAGCGTGATCGCCGCGCGGCGCGCACCGGCGAGCTGCGCGGCGGCGAGCGTCACTACGGCGATCGCCCAGGGCCAGGGCTGCGCCAGCATGAAGCGCTTGATCGGCACCAGCAGGTCCAGGAGGATCACGGTCTTGATCGCTTCGAAGGTGTCGAAGAAGTTGACGTTCAGCCATTTAACGAGCGCGTCCCAATATTCGGCGGTCGAAATCTGCAGGCCGGCGGGATAGGCCTTCACCGCTGGGACGGCGAAGGCGAGAACCCAGAAGAGAAACGCGGCGGCAAGCGCGAAGATTGGCAGCGCGTAGCGCTGCACCCGGGAGCGTCCGCTCAGGTTTGCCATCCGGCTCGCGCGAAGCGCATAGGCTTGGCTGATCCGGTCGAGCGCGACGGCAAGTACCACGATGGCGACGCCGGCTTCGAGCCCGGCGCCGATGTCGAGGCTCCGCAGCGAGCGGAGCACGTCGAAGCCGAGCCCGCCGGCGCCGATCATGGAGGCGATGATCACCATGTTGAGCGAGAGCATGATGACCTGGTTGACGCCGACCATCAGCGGCGCACGGGCTACGGGCATCATGACGCGGGCGATTAGCTGGCGCTTGGTACAGCCGGCCATACGGCCGAACTCCACGATCTCCGGCGACACGTTGTCGAGCGCGAGCATGGTCACCCGGACCATCGGCGGCATGGCGTAGATGATGGTGGCGACGAGCGCCGAAATTGGCCCGAAGCCGAACAGAAAGAGGATCGGCAGGAGATAGGCGAAGACGGGAATCGTCTGCATGCCGTCGAGGATCGGCACCAGGACGCGGCGAAAGCGCGGAGCACGGAATCCGGCGATGCCAAGCAGGATGCCGCCGACGACGCCGAAGGGGACTGCGATCACGATCGACGACAGCGTGAGCATCGCGCTCTGCCATTGTCCGAAGGCGGCGAGATAGAGGAAGGCAAGCGCCGCAAGCGCCGCGAGCCGTGCGCCGCCGGCCTGATAAGCGAGGATCGCCGCTACTGCGAGCACGCCGATCCACGGAAGCGGCGGCAGTATCTCGATAGCTGCCGACCCCTGCCCGGAGAGCAGCCCGGTCGCGAAGAGGTCGGTCGCGATATCGAATGGCACGGCGAGGATTGCGGCGACGAAGCGCGTCAGCTCGCGGAAGGTGAAAAGCCCGAACGTGGCGTCGTCGATGAGCCATTGCATCGCAGCTGAGACCCATGCCTGCACTGGCACGCGCCAGCCGCGCGGCAGATTGAGCGCCCAGGCGGGTAGAACGCCGCGCGGGAGATAGAGGAAGACCAGCGACGCAACGAAAATCGCGAGCCAGAGGAGCCGGTTCAGCGGAATCGCCGAGCGTCGGGACATCGCAATCGTTCCGGCCGCGACGGACATGTCAGTCTGTCGCTCGCGCGGGAGCGCCGCTTGCGTCGAGAAGGACTTCCATCAGCGTAGCGCGGTCGATGACGCCGATCGTCTTACCGCCTTCGTCGACGACGGCGAATTCGCCCTCCGCCGCATCGATTCTGCGCGCCACCTCTACGACGCGGCTTCCGGCGGGAACCTCGCCCGCAAGATAGCGCGTGCCGTTCAGCGGTCGCATGATGGAGCGAAGGGTCAGAATCTTCGCGCGCGGCGCCTCGCGCGTGAACTCCTCGACGTAGCTGTCGGCGGGGCGGACGATCAGCTCCTCCGCCGTTCCGACCTGCACGACCCTTCCGTCACGCATGATCGCGATCCGGTCGGCGAGCCGGATCGCCTCGTCGAAGTCGTGGGTGATGAAGACGATGGTCTTGTTCAGGAGCCCCTGCAGGCGCAAGAACTCGTTCTGCATCTCGCGGCGTATCAGAGGATCGAGCGCGGAGAAGGGCTCGTCGAGGAACCAGAGCTCGGGGCCCACGGCGAGCGAGCGCGCGATGCCGACCCGTTGCTGCTGGCCGCCGGAAAGCTCCTTTGGCAGGTTCTCCTCACGGCCGCCGAGGCCTACGAGCTCGATCATCTCACGCGCGCGCTTCTCGCGCTCCTCGCGCGCGATCCCCTGAATCTCGAGCGGGAAGGCGACGTTGCGCAGAACCGACAGATGCGGAAGTAGCGCGAAATGCTGGAACACCATCCCCATGCGGTGACGCCTGAGCTCGATCAGCTCGCGCTCGGCGACGGTCAGGAGATCGCGTCCGTCGAGGAGGATATGGCCACTCGTCGGTTCGACCAGGCGCGAGAGGCAGCGCACCAGCGTGGACTTCCCCGAGCCGGAAAGGCCCATGATGACGAAAATCTCGCCGGAACGGATGTCGAGGCTGACGTCGGCGACCGCCGGGACGAAGCCCGCCGCGACCGCCTCCTCGTGCGATGGCATCCGCCCGAGGCGGCGGACATAGCCGCCGGGATCATGGCCGAAAAGCTTCCAGACGTTGCGGCAAGAGAGCTTGGTCGCAGCTTCGTTCACGTCCGGGTATCCCGTGCGCTTCCCCCGGCGGAGCCGGTTCCGCCCAAAGTTGTCGTCATTGCCGGGCTTAACCCGGCAATCCATTCCGTGACGGCCGCGTCGGCCCCGAGCACTGCGGAATGGATGCCCGGATCAAGTCCGGGCATGACGACAATAGGGGAGACGCCCCTCGCTCGCTACATCGCGATCCACTGCTGCCAGCGGGCCTCGTTCGCCTTCATCCATTCGTCGACCACGGCGTCAACGGACTGGCCGTCGAGATCGACCTTGGTGATCATGGCCCCCATCTCGTCGTTCTCGATGTGGAAGGCTTTGATCACGTTGTAGGCGTGCGGCCACTTGTCCTTGATCCCGACCCAACCGGCCTTCCAGATCGGCCCGAAAGGCTTCCCGCAATCGTGCGTGTCGTTCGGATTCACGCCCCAGGCGGGATCGGTGTAGCAGGGCGGTTCGTATTTCGGGAACTCAACCCATTCGCCCTTGTATTTGATCGGCGCCCAATGCGGCGCATAGATCCACAGCATGATCGGGGCCTGGCGCTGATAAGCGGATTCCAGCTCTCCGAAGAGCGCCGCGTCGGTGCCGGCGTGGACGACCTCGAAAGGAAGATCGAGCGCGGCGACGCGCTCCTCGTCGAAGCCGCCCCAGGTGACCGGCCCCGCGAGGTAGCGCCCCTTCGGCGCGGTCTCCGGAATTGAGAAGGCCTCACCGCACTTGAGCAGCGCATGCCAATCCGGCAGGCCGGGGCAGCGATCCTTCATGTATTCGGGGAACCACCATTCCTCCTTGGCGAGCATGCCCGTCTCGCCGAGATTCTCGACGCCGCCCGATGCGACGCCCTCGTCGAGCGCTTCCTGGCCGGTGGTCGCCCAGATTTCCATGGCGACGTCGAGGTCGCCGGTCTTCAGCCCCGCGAACTGGGCGAGATAGTCGGCAACCACGTATTCGACCGTGTTGCCGGCCTTCTTCAGCACTTCTCCCATGATGTGGGCGCTGATGAATTGGCCGGTCCAGTCGTTGATCGTGATCTTGATCGGATCGCTCGAATCCTGCGCCTGGGCGGCGCCGCCGAAGAGCAGCGTCGCTGCAACGGCGCCGGCCATCAAAGATGCGCGCGCGGTCATGGAAACCCCCCTTTCCCGGAAACTCGTGGGCCGGCAGGCCAAGCCTTGCCGGCACGGGCGGGATGGTCGCGAGGAAGTGGCTGGCCTGTCAACAGGAAACGGCCGCGAGTGGTTGCACGGGTCGCGGTTTGCGCGCCCGTTGGCGCTCGAAATTCCGCACAGCCCGCGGCAGAATGCCGGAACAATGCCGAACCATCTCGTCGCCGGCCTGCTGCCGGGCCACCCAGCGGATCGCACCTTCATGACGACCCTTGCCTGGGGGAACCTCAGCGGGCAGCTGTTCTCCTATGGCGACGTCGATCGCCTTTCGGCGCAGGCGGCGTCGGCGCTTGCCGCGCTCGGGGTAAAGCCGGGCGACCGCGTGGCGGTGCAGGTGGAGAAGTCGCCGGAGGCGCTTTTCCTCTATCTCGGCGCGCTTCGGGCGGGCGCCGTCTTCCTGCCGCTCAACACCGCCTATACCGCCTCGGAAGTCGGTTATTTCGTCGGCGACGCGCGGCCGACGGTCTTTGTGGCCGACCCGGCGCGCCAAGAAGAGCTCGGTGCGAGCCTCGCTGCCGGAGGCGTTGCGCATACCGTGACGCTTGCCGCCGACGGCTCCGGAACCTTCGCCGCTCTTTCCGCGGCGCAGCCGGGCGGCTGGCAAGATGTCGACCGCAACGCGGACGACCTTGCCGCAATCCTCTACACGTCCGGCACGACCGGGCGCTCGAAGGGTGCGATGCTGACCCACGGGAATCTTCGTTCGAATGCGGAGACGCTGGTCGAGACGTGGCGCTTCACCGCCACCGACGTCCTGATCCATGCGCTTCCGATCTTCCACACGCACGGGCTCTTCGTGGCGACGAACGTCGTGCTGATGGCAGGCGCTTCGATGATCCTCCTGCCGAAGTTCGATCCGGCGGAAGCGATCGCGCTTTTCCCGAAGGCGACGGCGCTCATGGGTGTGCCGACCTTCTACACGCGGCTCCTCGACCGGCCTGAGCTGACGCGCGAAGCGGTGGCGGGAATGCGTCTCTTCGTCTCCGGCTCGGCGCCGCTTCTTGCCGAGACGCACAGGGAGTTCCGCGAGCGCACCGGCCACGCCATCCTCGAGCGCTACGGCATGACCGAGACGAGTATGAATACCTCGAACCCCTACGACGGCGAGCGCGTTCCAGGCTCGGTCGGCTTTCCCTTGAAGGATATCGAGGTGCGCGTGACCGATCCGGAGAGCGGCGACCCGCTGCCCGTCGGCGAGTCCGGCATGATCGAGATACGCGGTCCGAACGTTTTTGCCGGCTATTGGGGGATGCCGGAGAGGACGAAGTCGGAATTCCGCATTGATGGCTTTTTCATCTCCGGCGATCTCGGACGCATCGACGAGCGCGGCTATATCCACGTTCTCGGGCGCGGCAAGGACCTCGTCATTACAGGCGGCTACAACGTCTATCCAAAGGAGATCGAGCTTGCGATCGACGCACTGCCCGGGGTGACGGAGAGCGCGGTAATCGGGCTGCCGCATCCCGATCTCGGCGAGGCGGTGACGGCGGTCGTCGTCTCGAAGGACGGAAAGACGCTGAGCGAAAAGGAGATCGTGACGACACTTCGTGCCGATCTCGCCGGCTACAAGCTTCCGAAGCGGGTCTTGTTCGTCGACGCCTTGCCGCGGAACGCAATGGCGAAGGTGCAGAAGAACGTGCTGCGTGAGCGCTATCGCGACCTCTATCAGTCGAGCCCGCGTGCCGACGCGCCAATCAAAGCCCGTTGAAATAGACGATCATGCTTCCGGCAATCGCTACGGCCGCCTGAAGGACGAAGATCACCGTCTGGGCTGCGAGGAACCGGCGCGCGAAATCGAGGCGCCTCCCGATCGGCTTGCCGGCCTGCTTGACGGAGGTGAGCTTCAGGGCGACGAGCGCGGCGTCGTAGGCCGAAATGTCAAGGCGCTCGGCGGCAGCATCTTCCGCTAGCCGCCGGAATTGCGCAGCGGCAACAGCGACGCGCATAGCGAGAAAGAGCTCGGCAATGCCGAGGACCGCGACGATTGCGGCGGTCGGCTGCGTTGCGTCGGACGCCGGGATCATCGGAATAAGAAGCACGCCGAGGCCGATCGCCGTCAGCGCGATCGAGAGGCGGTTGACGATCTGCCCCTGGTCGAGGATGTCGGCCGCCGCCGCGAGCATCTGCGCGGCCCTATAGTGGGGAGTAGTCATGGCGCGTCGGTCACAAACGCGCCAATCACGCCGGCGTCAAGCCTGCGCACGCGGCTTACGGCCGTCGGCGAGGTCTGCTAGGTGAGGCCGGCGCCCGAAGGCCACGGGGGGAGGGGATGAAGCTCAAAGATTGGACGGGCGATCCGCTGCCGGAGGATTTTGCTCGCGCCGCGCTTGTTGGGCGGGTGTGGAACCCTGCCGCGGGCGGGCCCTGCGTCGTTCGCATCAGCGACGGCGCGGTGGAGGACATCACGCAGGCGGCGCCGACGATGCGCGACCTCTGCGAGGCGGAAAAGCCGGCGGAGCTTTCTCGCTCAGCGGCCGGACAGCGGATCGGTACGCTGCAAGAGATTCTCGCCAACACGCCGCGCGACAGCCGCGACAGGGCGAAGCCGTGGCTTCTTGCGCCGATCGACCTGCAGGCGATCAAGGCGGCGGGCGTGACCTTCGTCGATTCGATGCTCGAACGGGTGATCGAGGAGCAGGCGCGCGGCGAGGCGGCGCGCGCCGACGCGATCCGCGCCGAGATCAACACGGCGATCGGCGACGACCTGCGCAAGCTCCGGCCAGGATCGGAGCAAGCGAAGGCGTTGAAGACGCTCCTCATCCAAAAGGGCGTCTGGTCGCAATATCTCGAGGTCGGCATCGGACCCGACGTGGAAGTCTTCACCAAGGCGCAGCCGATGTCGGCGGTCGGTCACCTTGCCGAGGCCGGATTGCATCCGATGTCGGTATGGAACAACCCGGAGCCGGAAGTTGTGCTCGTCGTCTCAAGCGCCGGAAAGATCGTCGGCGCGACGCTCGGCAACGATGTCAATCTCCGCGACGTCGAAGGACGCTCGGCGCTTCTCCTCGGCAAGGCGAAGGACAACAATGCGAGCGCATCGGTCGGGCCGTTCATCCGTCTCTTCGATGCGAATTTCGGACTGAACGACGTGCGCCGCGTGGAGCTTCGTCTGACGGTCGAGGGCGACGACGGCTTCAAGCTCGAAGGAACGAGCGACATGGGAAAGATCAGCCGCGACCCGGAACTGATCGTGAAGCAGACGATCGGCCCAAATCATCAATACCCTGACGGCTTCGTACTCTATCTCGGCACGATGTTCGCGCCGACGGAAGATCGTGGCACGGCGGGCCAGGGCTTCACGCACAAGATCGGAGACGTCGTGAGCGTGCAGTCGCGGCGGCTCGGGCGGCTCACCAACGCGATGACGACCTCGCCCGACGCCGAGCCGTGGACGTTCGGTGCGGCAGCGCTGATGCGCAATCTCGCCAAGCGCGGGCTGCTCTAGGGGCAGTACAAGATGCTCGCGAACCCGCGCGACGATTTGATGGACCTCGCCCCAAGCGTGCACGAAGCGCTTGCGGCCGGTCTTCCGGTCGTTGCGCTCGAATCGACGATCATCACGCACGGCATGCCCTATCCTGTGAACGCGGAGACGGCGCGCGCGGTCGAGGCGATCGTGCGCGAGGAGGGCGCGGTGCCGGCGACAATCGCCGTCATCGGCGGACGCATCAAGGTCGGGCTTCGGTCGGATGCGCTCGACCGGCTCGGTAGTGCCAAGGGCGTCGCCAAGGTATCGCGGCGCGACCTCGCCGCCGCCATTGTGGCGAAGCAAGACGCCGGCACCACGGTCGCGGCGACGATGGCGATCGCGGCACGGGCCGGCATTGCGGTCTTTGCGACCGGGGGGATCGGCGGCGTGCATCGCGGGGCGGAGACGACGTTCGACATCTCTGCCGACCTCGTGGAGCTTTCGCGTACGCCCGTTACCGTCGTCTCCGCCGGCTGCAAGTCGATCCTCGACATCGGGAAGACGCTGGAATTCCTGGAGACGCACGGAGTCCCAGTCGTGGGCTACGGAACCGACGAGTTTCCTGCCTTCTTCGCCCGCACGAGCGGCTTCAAGCTCGACCATCGCTTCGACACGCCGGAAGAGCTTGCGGAAGTCATCCGTGTCCATCGCCGGCTCGACGGCGGCGGTATCCTGATCGCCAATCCGATTGCGGAGGCGGATGCGCTCGACGCGGAGGAGATGGAAGCGGAGATCGCGGCGGCGCTTTGCGAGGCGGAAAAGGCAAGCGTTGCGCAGAAGGAGGTGACGCCATTCCTCCTGAAGCGCCTCCATGCGACGAGCGGCGGCCGGACGCTCGGCCCGAACATTGCGCTCATCAAGAACAACGCCGCACTCGGCGCCAAGATTGCCGTAGCGCTGGCGCGGCTCCCCGCCGTGACCTGACCGGCGAAGATGCCGAAGGTCCTCGTCGTCGGCGATGTCATGACCGACGTCGTCGTCAAGCCGGAAGGGCCGATCGCGGTCGGCGCCGACACGCGCGCGTCAATCCGCGTTCTCCCGGGCGGCTCGGGCGCGAACCAAGCGTGCTGGCTTGCGCGAGAGGCGATTTCAACGCGCTTCGCCGGTCGCGTCGGAGCAGCGGACCGGCCGCGCGAGAAGCTGCTTTTCGCGGAGTATGGCGTCGACGCGCGGCTTGCCGCCGACGAGCTGCTGCCGACCGGCACACTGATCACGCTTCTGTCGCACGACGAGCGCAGCTTCCTGACCGACCGCGCGGCGAATTTGAACCTCCGTCGCGCCGACCTTCCCGACGCGCTGCTCGACGGGATCGATCTCCTGCACATTTCGGGCTACGCGTTCTTCGAGGCGGGCCCGCGCGAGGCCGTGCTCAAGCTTTTCGCGGAGGCCGCGCGGCTGCGAATCCCGACCTCCGTCGATCCATCGTCGTATTCTTTTCTCGCGGAGGTTGGGCCGGACAAGTTCATCGAATGGACGCGCGGCGCGCGTTTTCTCTTTCCGAACGAGGACGAGGCGGTCACGCTGACCGGCGCGGCAGAGCCTCGTGCGCAGCTCGACGCATTGACGCGCGTCTACCCGATCGTCGCCATCAAGCGCGGCTCCGCCGGTGCAATCGCCGGCGATTCCGACGGCGGCCGCTCGTCGGCGCCCGCGTCGCCGGCTGATGTCGTCGATACGTCGGGCGCCGGCGATGCCTTCCTCGCGGGCTTCCTCGGCGCCTATCTCAGAGGCGAGGGGATCGAAGCGGCGCTCAAGCGCGGCGTCGCGCTCGGCTCTCAGTCGGTGGCCAGCGTCGGCGCACGGCCGTAAGCGGCGCCATGCCTCAGACTTCCGCTGGCTTCACGGCGCGGCCGGTGGCGTTCGACTCGTAGGCTGCTTCGCAGATCGCATAGGTCTTCAGGTTGTCGCGGCCCGAGGTCGCCGCCTCGCGTCCCGCCTTGAGACTCTTGAGGAGATGCGCGCAGGTCTTGTAGACGCTCTCCTCGATCATGTGCCAAGGCGGCGTTGCCCAATGAAGGAGCGGGATCGCGATCTCCTGTTCCATCAGCTTGCCGTCGCTAGTAACGGCCATGCGGTAGCCGGGCTTCGTCACGATCGCCCCGCGCGGCCCCTCGATCTCGATCAGCGTCTCAGGGAAGGGGTCTGGGAGCTTCTTGGTCTCGTAGGTCGACTCAACAATTGAGACGGCGCCCGAAATATGCCGCAGCATGATGGTCGCGGTGTCCTCGGCCTTCACCTTCGGATTGCGCCTTTGCGTCTCGCAGGAGACGCGCTCCGCCTCGCCCAGGAGATAGCGCGCGACATCGACGACGTGGATGCCGAGATCGAGGATCACAAAGCGTTCCTCGTCGTAGAAATAGGGCTGGCCCTTGTAGATATCGTAGCCGGTGCGAAAGCTGATCCGCGCCCAGGACGGGTCGCCGATCACGCCGCTGTCCAAAACCTCCTTCACTTTTTGAAGCGGCGTCTGGAAGCGAAAGTTCTCGTGCACGGCGAGGAAGAGGTCGGCCTTCTTCGCCGCCTCCACGATGGCGACGCAATCGGCCCAGTTCGGCGCGAAGGGCTTCTGCACGATTGCCGGAACGCCGTGGCTGAACGCGAGCTCAGCGAGCGCGCGGTGTGTGTCCATGCGTGTGACGATATCGACAAGCCCAAGCTTCTCGGTCTGGAACATCGTCTCTGCCTCAGAGTACCAGCGCGGCACGCCGAAGGCATCGGCGGTCGACTTTGCTTTCGCCGGATCGACGTCGCAAACGGCCACAAGGTCGGCGCCTTGCTCATTGAGATCCTTCCAGGAGTTCAGGTGGTTCCTTGAAAAGAAGCCGCAGCCAATAACCCCGACCGAAACCCGCGCCATTCCCGTTTCCTCCCTTTGCGTCTGGATTCCGCCCGCCCGCCGCCCGGAGTCAAGGCGGCGCGAGGCGGAGGCGCGGGAGCGCGGTCGCCTGCCCATGCTTCGCGATGTCGCGGCGGGACGCACGTGGTCCGTCGATTGCAAGGCGAGAGGAGTGGGCTATGAGCTTCTGCGCGGGCTGATTCCGAGTCATGGGCACAGGACGCTCCGTTTCCCCGGATTTCGCGTGAAAGGAGTGGGCGCGGGTGTTTCCCGCCCCGTCAAATGTTCAAAGGTATCCTGCTCGGTTTTCTGTCGTTCGGGATCTTCTCCTGCGGTGACGCATGCGTGAAGGCGCTCGGCGGGCGGCTTACCGTGTTCGAAATCGGCTTCTTCACGACGCTCTTCGCGTTCATCGCCGTGCCTTTCGTCAAGCGCCCGAGCGAGCGCTGGCGCGACATGTTCCGCATGCACCGTCCGGGCCTCGTGCTGCTTCGAACGCTTGCGGGCGTGATGGCCGGCATGCTCAGCATCTATTCATTCACGCACCTGCCGCTCGCCGAGGTGTATGCGCTGATCTTCCTTGCGCCGCTCTTCGTCACGATCCTCTCCATCCCCTTCCTCGGCGAGACCGTCGGCTGGCGGCGGGCGCTCGCCATCCTGGTGGGGTTCGCGGGCGTGCTGCTCGTAGTCCGGCCGGGATTTCGCGAGCTTCTGCCCGCCCATTTTGCCGCAGCGGGAATCGCGCTCTGCGGTGCGGTCACTGTGCTGGTGCTGCGCGCACTTGGGCCGACGGAGAAGCGCATCACGCTGATGGGGGTGGTCTTTCTCGCTTCGCTCACAGTGAACGGCGCGATCATGTTGACCGACTTCCGCTTGCCGGCGCCGACCGACTTCCTGCTTGTCGCGGGCGCCGGGCTTTGCGGCGGGACCGGGCACACGCTGCTGATGGCGGCGACGCGCGCTGCCCCGGCAAACCGCATCGCGCCAGCGCAATACAGCCAGATCGTCTGGGCGGTGATACTCGGCGCGCTCTTTTTCGGTGAGCTTCCCGACGCCACGGCTTTCGCCGGCATCGCACTGGTCACGCTCGCCGGGCTCTTTACCTTCGTGCGCGAGGAGAAGCGCGGTGTCCGGGGGCCGGCAGTGTGGACGATGGTGTGGGGTCGATCAGCGCGCGAAACGGCGCGCGCGAGCCCTAGCGCGCCAGCTTCTCCCGTCCGTAGAGGAGGAGCATCGCAATAATGACGACGCCGTAGATCACTTGACGCCCCGCCTCCGGCATCTGCATCACCGACAGGATCGATTGCAGAAGCGTGATCAAGATCACGCCGGCGACGGTGCCTAGATAGCTGCCGCGCCCGCCGAGGATGTTCGTGCCGCCGAGAACGACGGAGGCGATCGCCGGCAGAAGATAAGCGTCGCCCATGGCCTGTGCGGCCTTACTTGCATAACCTGCCAGGAGGACGCCGCCGAGTCCGGAAAGCGCGCCGGCGATCGCAAAGGTGGTCATCACCACGCGGCGCGTTGGAATGCCCGAGAGGTAGGCGGCGCGTTCGCGGTTCCCGATGGCGTAGACGGAGCGGCCGAACGTCGTCCGCGACAGTGCGAACACGGCCGCAGCTCCGACGATCACCCAAACGAGCACGGCGTTGGGCAGCCCTGGGATGATCCGTCCGGTTGCGATGAAGCGCATTCCCGCGGAGGCGGAATCCTGCGGTGCAAAGCCGCCCGTGTGGACGATCATCAGGCCCTGGGCGACGGCGTTCACGCCGAGGGTGAAGATCATCGAAGGTATCCGGAGATAGGCGACGCCGATGCCGTTCAAGATGCCGAGGAGGAGCCCGCAGAAAATGCCGAACGGGATCGCCAGCGCCACGCCGATTGGGCCGTAGCCGGCGGCCGATGCCGACATCATCCCGCCGACAGCCACCACCCACGGAACGGAAAGGTCGATTTGACCGAGCAGGATGACCATGAACATCCCCGTCGCGATGACGCCGAGGAATGAAGCGACCTTCAACTGCTGCAGAAGGTATTCCGGCGAGAGGAAGTTCCTCGAATAGATGCTGCCAAGGAGGAGGAGCAAAATAATGCAGCCGAAGGCGGTAGCCACGGCCGGGTCGACGCGCCGGACGAAGGCAGGCAGGCGAAAGGCGTGCTCTCGTGCATTTGTCGCGCGCATGGTGGCTATCCGTAGAGGTCCAGGCGGTTGCGGATCTGGAACAATCGTACAGATCCAAGACACACGGCTGCCAGCAGAACGACGCCCTGGAACAAGGGCTGCCACAATGGGTCGAGATCGAACACGAAGAGGAGGTCGCCGATCGTGCGAAGGATGAAGGCACCGAAGATCGCCCCGACCGCACTACCCGACCCGCCAAAGAGGGAGACGCCGCCGAGCACCGCGGAGGCGATGGAATTCAGCGTATAGGTGCCGCCGTTTGCGGCAGAGGCCTCGGCGGAGTAGCTGACGAACGTCACGAACAGCCCACCCATCGATGCCAGCAATCCGGAGAGCGTGTAGGCGACGAATTTGGCGCGGCGGATCGGAAGCCCGGACATGAAGGCCGCGCTTTCCGACGAGCCTGCCGCGTAGACGACGCGGCCGATCGACGAACGGCGGAAAGGTATCCAAACCACCAGGACCACGACGAGAAGCGTTGCCAGGCTCGCTGGGATTCCGCCGGGCAGCTTGCCGGTCAGCGCGTCAGCGATATCCTGATTGAAATCGGGCGCGCTTCCGGGGTTAGGCCGTATGAAGAGCGCGATTCCGAAGAAGATCGCACCGGTGGCGAGAGTCGTGACGATCGGCTGCAGCCGTCCGTAGATCACAACGAGTCCGTTCACGGCGCCGCACGCCAGGCCGATGAGAAGAACGGCGGCGAGGCCGAGCAGTCCGCTCAGCATCGAACCGGCGACGAGATAGGACGCGGCGCAGTTGCTGAGGATGAAGACCATGCCGACCGAAAGGTCGATCCCGGCGGTCAGCACGACCAGCGTCTGCGCCATCGCTACGAAGGCAAGGAGCACGCCCTTGTTTGAGGCTGTCTGCACCACGTTGCCGACCGCGTTTACGGTGAAGCCGCGATTTACGATCGCCGGATGATTGACGACGTAGAGGCCGAACATCACAACGAAGATGCCGAGCGCAAGCAGCGTGCCGCGCTGTTCGGCGAACCAGTAGCGCCATTCCCTCAAGTTAATCCCGCCGGCATTTCGCCAGCTCCCCCAGCGTCGATGTTCAAGGCGCTTGCGATCAGCGCATGCTCGGTGATCTCCGCACCGACCAGCTCGCGCTGGACGCCGCCATCATAGAGCACCATGACGCGGTCGCAGCACCCGATCAGCTCGTCGTAGTCGGTGGAGTAGAAGAGGATCGCCGCCCCCGAATCCGCGAGCTTGCGCAGGAGCTGATACATTTCCTGTTTGGTGCCGACGTCGATGCCGCGCGTGGGATCGTTGAGCAGAACGATCCGCGGGTTGACCATCAGCCATTTCGCAATGACCACCTTCTGCTGATTTCCTCCCGACAGCGATCCAACGGCGATGTCGATGCCGGCGGTGCGAATCCCAAGCAGCTGGATCATCTCGTCGATCGCCTTTTGCTCGGCACGGCGATCGACGATGCCCCCCCGCGAAAGGCGATCGAGCGCGGCGAACGAGAGGTTGTCGCGAACCGACATCGGCAGCATCAGGCCCTCGGTCTTGCGGTCCTCCGGTATCAGCGCCATCCCTACGCCGCGACGCTTCGCTCCGCCCGGGCTGGAGATCGAGGTCTTCTTGCCATCGATCCGGATCTCGCCGGAGACGCCGCGTAACACCCCGAAGAGTGCCAGAAGGAGATCGCGCTGACCTTGTCCGTCAAGGCCGCCAAGGCCGACGATCTCACCCGCCGCGACGGTCAGTGAAATGTTCCTAAGGCGGTTCGTCCACGACAGGTTTCGCACGTCGAGAACGGGCGGCTTGTCGCTCGGCATCACCATCGGCTTCGGTGGGAAGATGTGGCTGTATTCGCGGCCGATCATCAACTCGACGACTTCGTTGTCGGTCTTCGTCCCGGCGTTGTAAGTGGCTACGTTACGCCCGTTGCGGAACACCGTGCACTCGTCGGCGACTTCGGCGATCTCGTGCATGCGGTGCGAGATGTAGAGGATAGCCAAGCCCTCGCTGCGCAAGCGCGTGAGGACGTCGAAGACTTTGTTGACGTCTGCGGCGGTCAATGCCGAGGTCGCTTCGTCGAGAATAAGGATACGCGGGTCGCGAGCGAGCGCCTTGGCGATTTCCACCATCTGCTGGCGCGAAAGGGGCAGCTCCTTGACCGGCGCCAGAGGATGGATGTCTTCCGCGCCTGCGCGCGCTAGCGCCTCCTCTGCGATTCGCCTCTGTCTGCGTCGGTCGATCATACCGAACCGCTTCGGCGGATTGGTTATGACAATGTTGTCGGCGACCGAGAGGTCGGGGATCAGCGACAATTCCTGGAAGACGCACACAATGCCGGCTTTGTTGGCGACGGCCGGGTCGGCGAACTGTACTTCGCGCCCGGCAAGCGTCATCACGCCTTCGTCGGGCTGCACGACCCCTGCCATGATTTTGATCAGCGTGGATTTACCGGCGCCGTTCTCACCGAGGATCGCGTGGACCCGCCCACCATTCACGGTGAGCTCCGCCTTTTCCAGAGCGTTCACACCGCCGTAGCGCTTGGAGACGCCCTCCATGCGGAACAAAGGCGCGGCGGATTCGTCCATGCGGCCCCCGGGAATGAACGCACCGCGGGGACTACGCCCCCGCGGTGCTCGATCTCAAGCCAGCCCAGTTACTGGTTGGCTTCCGACTGCCCCATGATCTCCTGTGCGGTGAAATTGATGCCGCAGGTCGGGAAGTCGTTGCCGACGAAGAAGTTGTCGGACTGATCGGAGTAGTAGTTCTCGCCGTCCTTGAAGTTCGGGTACTGGGCGGTCGCGAGCGGCAGGCGAACCGCCTGCGGGATCACCTGGCCTTCAAGCGCGGCAATCGCGGTCTTGATCGCGACGCCGACCTGAGCCGGGCCGGTTCCGCCCGACGCGCACTTCAAGCCCTGGTCGCCAAACGCGCCGCAAGCCTTGCGGAAGCCGTTCTCGTTCTCGCCGCCGAACGGCACCCACGGATGGTTGGCGTCCTTCATCGCCTGTACGACGCCGGTGTCGCCGCCCTGCGCGGTGATGCCGTCGAACTGGCCGTTGACGGCGATCGCATCGGCAACGACCTTCTGCGCCGTGGCGTCGTCCCACTTGCCGACCACTTCGGTCACGTCCCATTTCTTTCCGGTCGCGTCGAAGGTCTCGTGAATGCCCTCGTGGCGCGCGATGTCGACCGGGTTGCCCGACACGCCGCGGACTTCCAGAATCTTGCCGCCGTTCGGGATATTGTCGACGAGCCACTTCGCCCAGAAGACGCCGAGGCCCTTCTGATCGACGTTGACGGTGATCGAATCGTCGCCCGACACCGTGTTGTCGAAGGAAACGATGACGATGCCCGCCTCGTTCGCGCGCTTGATGGCGGGCGCAAACGCTGTCTCGCTCAGCGCGTTGATGACGATCGCGTCGTAGCCGGAATCGATGAAGTTGTTGACGGCGGCGATCTGTGCGGCGACGTCCTCGCCGACCGACACCACCTTGAACTCCTTAATTTTCGCGGCGACGTCGGGCTGCGCAACATAGGCCTTCGCCGTCTTGATCATCTGAATACGCCAGAGATTGGCGATGAAGCCGTTCGCAAGCGCGATGCGATACGGGCCCGGCTTCGCCGGATATTGGAAGAACTTGGTCTGGTCCGTCCAAGGAACGAAGCATTGGGCGTCGGCGGCAGGACCGGACACAACATCCGGGCCGGCCGCGAGCGCCGTTTGCGATACCCCGCAAGCGAGCGCAATCGCAGCAATTCCCTTCAGATACTTGTTCAACGCAGTCATCGATATTCCTCCCCTTCCACACGCGACGGCCCGCACTCACGGCGGGCTCGTCGGTTTCTTGACGGCCGTTTTTTGCGACGGCCGAGCTAATTTCTTCGTGGGTCACACTTTGTCACATTGGCCTAGGCGCGTCGAGAGGCGAGGTGTGGCGGTCTCAGCCGAAGACGGCCGAGAATCCGTGCTAACCCTGTCGAAAGCTTGTTGTTGGTTGGCGTTGCAACCACGGATATTCGGAAAAGTCCGTAAAATTCGAGATGTGGCGTGAGCGAGATTCGGAACTTCGTGCGCGGGGACGTTCCGGCAGTTGCCGCGCTCTTCCAGAAGACATTTCGTGATGCCAACCGAGAGGCGCCGGCCTCGCTCGAAGCCTATCTGTCGGAAGCCTATCTCGGCCACCCCTGGTACGACCCGGAAGTCGCCACCCGCGTCCATGTTAACGACGATAGCCGGGTGACCGGGTTCGTCGGCGTGTTTCCGGGGTGCTTCGAGTATGGTGGCAGGAGCGTGCGCGCGGCGATCGCCGGCACGCTGATGGTGGAGCATCCCGAGCGTGAGCCGCTCGCCGGCGCGAAGCTCCTCCGCTCGGTGATCAAGGGGCCGCAAGACATCACGCTGAGCGAGACGACGAACCTGATCTCGCAGGCGCTTTGGGAACGGCTCGGCGGAAGCGTGGTGCCGCTCCTCAGCCTCGACTGGTTCCGTGTCTTCCGCCCGAGTGGCGCGGCGCTGTCGGTGCTGTCGGAGCGACATCCAATCGCGGCGGCGCTCGCTCCGGTGGCGCGGCTTGCCGATGCGATCGGGAGTGCGTGGACAAAGCGGCACCTCGCCGTCCCCGATGCGGCGAAGCGGATGTCGGTCGACGACTCACCGACCGATATTGCGTTCGCGGATGCTGTCCTTGAGCTTTCGCATGAGATCGCCTTCCGGCCGGCTTGGTCAGGCGATGACATCGCATGGCTGCTTGCGCATGCCGCGCGAAAGGAGCTTTACGGCGCGATGCATCGCGCGATCGTGCGCGACGGCAAGGGCGCTCTTGCCGGCTGCTACATCTATCACGGCAAGTCAGGCGGCACAGGCCGCGCGTTGCAGGTGCTCGCCAGCAAGGGCGCCGCCGCACATGTCGTCGACTGTCTTTTCCGCGATGCCGAGTTGAGGGGCCTCGCCGCCCTTCGCGGCCGATCGACGCCGCAACTCATCGACGCGCTCCTGACACGCAACACGATCTTCCTGCACCGCGCCTCGATGGCGATCCATCCGGCAAGCGGCGAACTCGCCAACGCGATCATGAGCGGCGACGCGCTGATCACGGGGCTCGCGGGCGAAAGCTGGACGCGCGTTGTCGGCGGCGCGTTCAGTTAAATCGCAGCGTTCTCGCTAACCATCTTTTAGCCAGTCGCTTCGCCGGTTGCGCGCCCCGGCCTATGAACAAAAAGTTGGTTGATTTGGGTCTCCCGACGCGGAGGCGCGGCGCGATGTGCGGAATTGCTGGTTATTTCGGTGTGCCCGACACGCGCATCCCGGCTGAAAGGCTGCTTCAGGGGATGCTCGCGCCGCTGCGCCATCGCGGACCGGACGGCGAGGGGACGAGCCACGGCGACGGCTTCGGCTTCGCGCACACGCGCCTTTCGATCATCGATCTCGCCGCCGGCGCGCAGCCGATGGCGAACGACGACGAAACGGTGTGGATCACCTTCAACGGCGAGATCTTCAACTACGTCGAGCTAAGGCAAGAGCTGATCGCAAGCGGTGTCCGCTTCCGCACGCATTCCGATACTGAGGTCATCATCCGCCTTTATGAGGCGATGGGGCCGGATTGCGTGACCAGGCTCAACGGCGACTTCGCCTTCGCGATCTGGGACGCGCGCCGGAAGCAGATGATGCTGGCGCGCGACCGCATGGGCGTCAGGCCGCTCTTCTACGCAAGCCTCGGCGGCGCCACCTATTTCGCCTCCGAAGCGAAGGCGCTCTTCCAAGTCCCTGGCGTTGACGCCGCACTCGATCCGATCGCGCTCGATCAGATCTTCACGTTCTGGTTCCCGCTCGCACCGCGCACCATCTTCAAAGGCGTCTCGGAGCTGCCGCCGGCGCACATGCTTCTTGCGCGCGGTGGTGAAGTCTCGGTGCGTCCGTATTGGCGGCTTGAGTTTCCTGATGCCGACGAAGGCGAGGACGCACGCGACGAGAGCACGGTCGCGGAGGAAGTGCGTGCGCTCCTCGTTGACGCGACCCGAATAAGGCTTCGCTCCGACGTGCCGGTCGGCGCTTATCTTTCCGGCGGGCTCGATTCTTCCGTTGTCGCGGCCATTGCCGCGAAGCTCGCGCCGGATCGGCTGCGGACCTTCTCTGTCCGCTTCGACGATCCGGAATTCGACGAGACGGCTTTCCAGATGGAAATGGCGGCGGCGCTCGGCACCGACCACAGCGCCGTCATCTGCCGTCCGTCCGACATCGGCGCGCTCTTCCCTGACGTCATCAGGGGGGCGGAGCGCCCGATTCTTCGCACTGCGCCCGCGCCGCTCTACATGCTCTCCAGGCTGGTGCGCGACGAGGGTTTCAAGGTCGTGCTGACCGGCGAGGGCGCCGACGAAGTCTTCGGCGGCTACGACATCTTCAAGGAGGCGAAGCTTCGCCGCTTCTGCGCGCGCGATCCGGACTCCGACCGCCGGCCGCTTCTCTTCAAGAAGCTCTATCCCTATCTGCCGAAGCTGCAGGCGCAATCGGCGTCGTATCTGAAGGCTTTCTTCGCCACCGATCTCGACGCGGTCGCCGATCCGCTGTTCTCGCATCTGCCGCGCTTCCGCTCGACCGCAGGCGCCAAGCTTTTCTTCTCCGGTGATCTCAGGCGCGAGCTTTCGGGCTACGACGCGCTCGACGAGCTGCGCACCAGCCTGCCTGAAGCGTTCCTGCGGTGGCATCCATTGTCGCAGGCGCAGTATCTCGAAACCGCCTTCCTGCTTCCCGGCTACATCCTCTCCTCGCAGGGTGATCGCATGGCGATGGCGAACGCGGTCGAAGGGCGCTTTCCGTTCCTCGACCACCGCGTCGTGGAGACGGCGGCAAAGATCGCGCCGCGCCTAAAGCTCAAGGGGCTGACCGAGAAGCACATCCTGCGCGAAGCCGCGCGCGATCTCGTGCCGGCCACGATGGCGATGCGACCGAAGCAGCCTTACCGCGCTCCGGACAGCGCATCCTTCTTCAATGCACCACAACCGGATTACGTGCGTCGGTTGATTTCAGGACCGGCGATCGCGGCATCGGGAACCTTCGAGCGGAAGGCAGTGGAGAAGCTTGCGGCGAAAGCCTTTGCCGGACGGGCGGGCGGCTTCCGCGACAATGCGGCGCTCACCGGAATTTTGTCGACGGAGCTCTGGCGCGAGGCTTTCGAGCCTGGCGCCGTAACGATGGATTCAGAACTCGCGCGCCAAAAAGTCGCGTGAACGAGGAGTGGCGGAATGAACGATGCGATTTTGAGCCGGGTGCGGGCCTTCATCGAGGAGAACTTCCTGTTCCGCGAGGATATGGCGGGTCTTTCCGACGGCGACTCGCTGCTTGAGAACGGAGTGATGGATTCCACAGGAATTCTTGAACTCGTGGCATTCCTGGAGAGCGAGTTCGCGATCCAGATGAGTGACGCGGACATCGTACCGGAGAACCTCGATTCGATCGCCTCCATAGCCGCCTATCTGGAGCGCAAGCGCGCGACCCAGATCGCAGCGTAGCGGAGCCGGAGGCGATGCGCGTCGAAGAGTTCCTGCGTAGAAGTGCCGAGCGTTCGCCCGGCAAGACGGCGCTCGTGGCGGGAAAGGTCCGGCTGACGTTCAGGGACCTTGATCTCGCGTCCGACCGGTTGGCAGCGACGCTTGCCGAGAGGGGCGTCGCACGCGGTGACCGCGTCGTCGTCTACATGGACAACGCGCCGGAGGCGATCGTCGCGATCTTCGCCGCACTCAAGGCCGGCGCGGTGTTCTCTCCGGTCAACGCCTCGACCAAGGCCGACAAGCTCGCCTACATCCTCAACAATTCCGGCGCCGTGGCGCTTGTCACCCAGCACAGGCTCGCGGCGGTCGCCGCCGATGCGCTCGCCGAGGCACCTTCCGTCAAGTTCACCATCGTCGCCGGAGGGTCCAGCGCACCGACGCTTGAGAATGCCATGCATTGGCGGGAAGCGCTCGCCACCGATGCGCCGCCGCCTGCCTTCGTCGGCATCGACGTCGATCTCGCGATGATCATCTACACGTCCGGCTCCACGGGATTCCCGAAGGGCGTGATGATGACGCATCGGAACGTCGACGCGGCCGCGGAGTCGATCACAACCTACCTGGAGAACACTGCCGACGACGTGATCTTGAACGTGCTCCCGATCTCCTTCGACTACGGCCTCTACCAGATGCTGATGGCGATTCGGCTTGGCGCGACGCTTATCTTGGAAAAGTCCTTCGTGTTCCCGCAGGCGGTCTTCGAAGTAATGGAGCGCGAGCGCGTCACCGGCTTCCCAGTCGTTCCGACGATGGCCGCGCTTATTCTGCAGATGCGCGACCTCGCGCCGGGGCGCTTCCCCGACCTGCGCTACATCACCAACACCGCCGCTGCACTGCCGCCGCCGCACATCGCGCGGCTGCAAGAGCTCTTTCCCGACGTCAGGATATATTCGATGTACGGGCAGACGGAGTGCAAGCGCTGCACCTACCTGCCGCCGGAAGAGCTGGCGGTACGCCCGGGCTCCGTCGGGATCGCGATCCCCAACACGGAGGCCTACGTCGTCGACGAGAAGGGCGCGCGCGTCGCCCCCGGCGAGACGGGGGAACTCGTCATCCGCGGCCCGCACGTAATGCAGGGCTATTGGCGAGACGAAGCGGCGACGGCGAGGGCGTTGAAGGCCGGACCACTCCCAAATGAGAAGGTGCTCTGCACCGGGGACCTCTTCCGCGCCGACGCTGACGGCTTTCTCTATTTCGTTGGGCGCAAGGACGACATCATCAAGTCGCGCGGCGAGAAAGTGAGTCCGAAGGAAGTGGAGAACGTGCTTTACTCGCTTCCCGGCGTGCGCGAAGCGGCCGTCGTCGGCGTGCCCGATTCCGTGCTCGGACATGCCATCAAGGCGGTCATCGCGCTTGAGCCCGGCGTCGATCTCGCGCGCGAGGAAGTGATCCGGCACTGCGCCAAGCACCTTGAGGACTTCATGGTGCCGAAGGTCATTGCCTTCGAGGCTGCGCTGCCGAAATCGGAAAACGGAAAAATCGACCGGCGCGAGATCGCCGCAAGAGAAATGGCGGCTGCGCAATGAATACGATCCCCCCGCGCCAGGCGTTCTCCGTCGACTCTGCGGCGGCAGCCGACGGCGATTGGCTTGCACTCGACGCCAAGGCCGAGGTCGCACGCATCGGCGACGCGATCCGCGACCAGGTGCTTCGGCGCTTGCGGCGCCGCGGCGTCGTGCTCGGACTCTCTGGCGGCATCGACTCGAGCGTCTGCGCTGCACTCGCGGTCGCCGCGCTTGGATCCAAGAAGGTGTTCTGCGTACTGATGCCGGAGCGCGATTCCGACCCCGACAGCCTGCGTCTCGGCAGGCTCGTCGCCGATGTGCTCGGCATTGAAACGGTCACCGAAGACATCGCGCCGATTCTTTACGCCGCCGGATGCTACGAGCGCCGCGACGCTTTCATCCGCCGCCTCGTACCGGATTTCGGCGCGGGCTGGGGCTGCAAGGTGGTGCTCTCCAACGGCGTCTACAACATCACGCAGCTCGTCGTGCAAAGCCCCGCCGGGGAGCGGCAGACGCTCAGAATGCCGCTCGACGTTTATCTCGGCGTTGTCGCCGCCACGAACATGAAGCAGCGGACGCGCAAGCAAATCGAGTATTACCACGCCGACCGCCTAAACTACGCCGTGCTCGGCACACCGAACCGGCTCGAATACGATCAGGGCTTCTTCGTGAAAAACGGCGACGGCGCCGCCGACCTCAAGCCGCTCGCGCATCTCTACAAGACGCAGGTCTATCGGCTCGCCGACCATCTCGGTCTGCCGGAGGAAATCCGCTCGCGGCCGCCGACGACCGACACTTGGTCGCTCGCGCAGAGCCAGGAGGAGTTCTACTTCTCCGTTCCCTACAGCCAAATGGACCTCTGCCTGTTCGGACTAGAGAACGGCATTTCCGCGCCGGTCGTGGCCGACAGCGCGGGCCTGACGACGGAGCAGGTCGAGGCGGTCTGGCGCGACATCAAGGCGAAGCGCAGCGCCACGCGCTACCTGCACGAAGCCCCGCTCCTGGTGGAGCCAGTATTGAAGGCCTAGGCCATCAGGCGATTTTCGTGCGGCGGTGGCCAGATTCTGCTAGTCTTTGTTTAGTGATTCGGCGGGGTATCACTAATGCGCGCAATAACTATTGCTCTGACGGCGATTGCTCTCGTTGTCGCACCGAGCTTTACGGTTCAGGCCCACGGGCGCGGGGGGCCACCGCCTCCTCGCCCCCA